>JBMTZC010000037.1:0-18658 GCA_049455215.1 Prochlorotrichaceae cyanobacterium | reverse complement strand
TGGAGACGATCGTTAAGGTTAAGTGCGATCGTCTCTCCGTAGGATTGAGGTACGAAACCCAAAAAGCTCAAGTTTATTATGGTTTAGAGCGATCGTTTTTGGGGGTTATAATTACAGCAGAAAAGCGATCGTTTTGAGTTATTGACCGGGAGCGATCGTTTTCCTCTTTAATTTTCGACAAAATCAGCACGAACGCCCTAAATCAAATCGAATAAAATTGAGAACGGAAACGATTTTTAAAACCGTGCTTCGTACTCTAGCACAACCCGATTTTCATCCTGGAAATCAGTGGTTGCCCGGAGTTGGAAGTTGTTGTTAATTTGATAGTTGACGTTAAACCGAGTGGGAATATCTAGGGTCAGTAATCTCAGCATGGAAAAAGAGACGCTGTTGGTGAGGTTCACCCCCACTTCTGCCCCTAGGGCGAGGGTTTCTGCCCCCGGATCCTGAGAATCTTGATTGGAATCCGATTGATCTTTGCGATCCTGGGATTCAACGACGAGGGGGAAGAGTCGGAAGTCTACGGGCCCCCGGAGCACGGAGTTCAAGGCGGCTTGGAGGTTGTTCAGGAGGGCAGAGCCGGCAAGATTGGCCAGGGCAAGGGTGCTGTCTCCTCCTTGCCCCAGGGTGTTGACGAAACCCCCTCCCATCAGGGCGTATAGCTCCCCTTGGGTGCGGGCCGGACGGCTACTGAGGCTCAGGCTCTGCAGAATTTCGCTGGCGGGGCCGTCTACGGTGGCGGAAATTCGCACGGTTTGTAATTCCCCAAAGCCATTGCTATTGCGGGTATCGCTAATCTCTGAGGAGGTGAGGGGGCCTGCGGTGGGATTGCGGCGGGAGACTTCCGTGACGGAGGCCACCATTTCTATATCCAGGTCGGGATCGAGACCGGTTTGGGGACGGAAGATGGCGGTGTTGTTGGCTCTGCGGGCCAGGAGGAAGTTGGTGGTGAAAAGGTTGACTTGACCCCGGGTTAAGTTAATGGTGCCATCAGGACGCAGATCCTCAAAGCCGCCATTAATGAGGAGATCCCCTGTGGCTTTGAAGTTAAAGAGGGGTTCCGAAGCGATCGTGATGTCGTCTCCTAAGCTCAGGTTGAGGTTTTCCAGGGTGATGGGGGTAAAGCCGATGGACTGTAGGGTCTGACGGGCAGCAGAGGGTTCCCCAAAGACTCGGGCGGCGACGGCACTGGAGGGATCGGGCAGGATGACGTTGCCGTTGTTGGCTTCAATGCTACCGGTGAGGCGAGGGGACAGTACTGTCCCCAGGATTTGTACGTCTCCTGCAGCACCCCCCCGATATTTGCCGGGAATATTGAGGATCAAGTTTCGGAAGCTGACTTCTAAGGGCACAATTTCCGGCGGGAGGGGCCGATCGAGGCCGATCGCTCCTTGGGCAGTCACTTCACCACTGCTAAAGCGACCGTTGAGTTGTTCGACAATAATGCGATCGGTATCAAAGTTAATTTGTCCCGATAAATCGGTAATGGCTTCATCGGCGGGGATAAATTGGGCAGCGATCGTGGCGTTGCTAAAGGCGGCGGATCCGGAAGCTTGGGGATTTCTGATGGTGCCCCCTAGGGCAAGATTGACGCGACCTTCTCCCTCTCGCCAGGTGAGTTTGTCCTGGGTCAGCAGGTTGAGGACTTTAATGCCTTCATTCGCCACATCCAGGTTCAGGCGCAGACGAGGAATCACGCTGAGGGTACAGGGACGGCTACAGGTTAACCCCCGATCGAGGGTGACGCTAGAACCATCTTCCGCCACCGCCGCCACGATCGCTTCTTGACCGGCTCCTGAAAGCAGATCCCCTCGGCGTAGGGGACTGAAGTCCTGTCCCGTTAACACCGTTGCACCGGCGGGAGGGAGTAAAGGCGCGAGGGCAAAGGTGGTAAAGGCGGGAAACTCCCCAGACACCTGAACCGCTTCATCCCCTCCGGTGGCCACCAGCAAGGTTCCCCCAAAACTGAGCCGACGATCGCTATAGTTAAACCCGGTTTTCTCGGTTTGCAGGGCAGCTCCATTGAGGCTGCCCTCCACTAAGTTGAGTTCTCCCACCAGTTGGGGATCTTCGACGCTACCGGAGAGGTTTGCCTCTAAGTTCAGATTTCCGCGCAGATCCAGCGGTAAATCCACAAAGTCTCGCACTAAGGCTAAGGGCAGTTCCGTCACGGAGAGGGTGCCAAATTGGGGATTTTGCCCCAAAATGCCCTGGAAATTCACCTCCGTGGTGTCGTTTAAGGTGAGGTGAACCGGTTGGAGGGTTAAGCGCTTATCCTTAAATTCGCCCGCCACTTCTACTTGATTAGCGCGATAGTCAGTTCCCCATTGCCATTCTTCTCCGGCAAAACGAAACTCCGCATTGATTCCGGTGTTTAAGGTGCCATTAACCGATATTTGCCCGGCAAAATCGCCAACCAAGTCCGTGAGGGGGGGCAAGTTTTGGCTGGCTTGCTGCCGGCGGATGGCCTCGGTCACTTGGCTTTTGACTTCAGAAAAACGGTAAAGTTGCAATCTTAAGGGGGCCTCGGGTAGCCCCACGTTGGGCAGGAGGAGATCGGCAGCGGTGTTGTACTCCGGTTCCTGGAGCCCTCGCCTGAGGTCAATGAGGTCAAACCAACGGAAAACCTGGAGGAAATCCCCCACTTGACCTTGATTCACGGCGATCGCCAGTTGGTAGCTGGGATCCGCCGCATTGACGATCGCTCTACCATCAAAGTCAAACTGGCTACTGCCCACCTGCAAGCGTCCCTCTTGCACGGTTAAATTGCCATTGACCAAACGGAAATCAGTGTTGAGTTGTTGTCCCTTTAAATGCCCTAGAGCCGGTTGAGTTACCGTCAGATTGCCCGCCATGGTGAAATCGGGCTTGACGCTCACTGTGGCAGACCCGGAGGCCGTCCCCAACAGGGGTTGTTGCCCAATTTGTGGAGCCGGTAATTCTAGCCCGAGGGCCGCTACGGGAAGCCCATTGAGGGTTACGGCAAAGCGATCGGTGTCTTGGCGATCGACCTGGGCCACTCCCCCATTCCAGATCACGCTTGCGGTGCGGGGCAGATAGTCGGGATCGAGGCGGGTTTCTAACAAATCTCGTTCTCCCCGTACCCGTAGGGCGACCCCTTCGGGATTGAGGCGAAAAGGCCCCGTGAGAGACGGTTCAAAGGGTTTGCGATTGACGGTCAGATCCAGAACTTCCACATTGCCCTGCACCCACGGAGCATCCACGGCTCCCGTCACCCGACCCTGAAAATTCACTCCGGCCTCAACATTCACAGGTTGCGGAAAACGCACGGGCAGCTTTTTCAAGTCGTAATTGCTGAGTTGTACCAATAAACCCAGATCGGTAATTTGGGGCGATCGGAGATTGGTGAGGTTGACCTGGACTGTGCCTCGTCCCGTAAAGCCTTGGGCCGTAGCTTTTTGAACGATCACCTGGGAGCCGTCCCAGCCAAAACTAGCCTGAATGGGATCTTTAATGACGGCAATGCCCTCAGAAAAGCGCAGATCTCCCTCTGCCCGGATTTGCTCCGTGGCAAATTGGTTGCGGGGGCCGGAAAGGTTGACCACTCCCGCCAAATCACCGGGTACGGGAATCTTTAAGGCTTGGAAATTGAGTGCGGCGGTGCGAACCTGCAAAGACCAGCGATCGTCTCCAGCCGGTTGAGTTCCCCGCACCTGAAGGGGACCGCCTGCGGTCGTCACCAAAGCTTCCTCCAGTGTCCAGCCCTGGGTACTGATTTGGGCCCGGGCCCGGGTGGGGAATTCTGCTCCCAAAGCCTGCAAATTCACTAGGGCTTGAGGATCTGCGATCGTTCCGGTGATGTTGGTTTGGGCAGCGATCGTCCCCACCTGAAGGGGCAGAGGGCGACCCAGTTGATCTGCGAGGGTATCTGCGGGCAGCGCCTCTAGGGATAAATCCAAATCTAAGCTGGACCGGGACAATTCCTGCAGGGGTAAGGTGACCAAACCGCCACCCGCCACCAGGCCTCCCGCCTGGGGAACCGCTCGGATTTCCGATAAAAAGAGATTGACGGGGGGACGGAGCCCTTGGGCTAAGGCAAAGGGGTTAATCTCCGCTTGAAATCGACTGCTGAAGGTGTCTAAGGGCAGGCGAGAAGAGGTACTGGGTTCCGCATTGGGAACCTCCAGGCTCACGGGCCCCTCATTCTCCACCCGGCCAGCAATGGCCAAATCCTCAAGCGTGCCGGAGATCCCCGACTTTGTTTGCCAGGTTCCCCGCACCGGCAGATTTACCGCTACGCCAAAGGGCTGGAGCAATTCCGGTAACGCAAAGGGGGTGAGTGCAACTTCCGCCTCCACCTGAGACTGTTGCCAGTCCGCCCGATTGAGCACCACTGCACCATTGAGACTGCCCTGGGCCACCCCCCAAGTAGCCACCACATCCCGGAGATCATAGCGATCGTCCTCAATATTGACGGTAGCCGCTCCCTCGGTAATGGGCAGAGGAATCCCTGGGACTTGAATACTCACTGCCGCAAGATCGAGGGTGCCACTAACATCCGCTAATTCTCGCCCGACGACGGATCCCTGCAGATTGCCCTGAAGTGTCCCCTGCACCAGATAGGAGGGAAGTTCTGTTTGCGATTCGACAAGGCGCACTAAAGGCAACAGAGGCAACTGCTCCGCCCGCAGGGCAAAGGCTAGCTGCGACAGATCCAGCGCACCGTCTACATTAATTTGCACTTGGCCGAGATCTTCACCGGTCTCCCCTTCCGCCAGAACCCCAGCCTTAAGATCCAGAGCCACTTGCGTCATATTGTCCGAAAGGCGAAGCTTCCCCGTTGCCTCTTCCACCGTCAGGGGATCCTCTAACTGCCCCGTCCCATTGCGGGGGACGATCGCTATTCGGCCCCGTTCTACTGCAATTTGATAGGGATCCACCTTGAACCAACCCGGTTCCTCTCGCTCTAGGGCAATATCCAGCCATTGCCCATTCTCCCCCTGTTCTACATAGGCTTCGGGCGCAATTAGGGTCAGATCAAAGACCAGATGACGAGTGCGGAGTCCCTGCCAGAGGTTAAAAGAGATCTCAATGGCCTCCACCTTGGCCCAATCGGGATCGGTGGCGGTGGCCGGTAATGCCGTTGCGCCAAACCTAACACTGGAAAAACTGTAGCGTTCCAAAGCCCCCAATTCTACCGGACGATCGAGACGATCGCTTAAAGCCGCTGCAACTTGAGGTGATAATTTTTCATTGAGGTAGTATCGCAGCCACAGGGCTCCCCCCGCCACCACAATCAGGGTGACAATCCCCACTCCAGCCAAGCCACGGATCCACCGACGCGATCGAGGTTGGATCGCAGTTTCCACCGCTTCCGTCATCCTCACTTCATCCGGTGAAGTCTCTGCGGGGTTTGAAGATTGAGAAGCATTTTGAGAAGGACGATCCATAACTCAACAGGGGATCCCCATTAGGAAGACACAACCACACACTCCCTAGAGTTTACCCCATGTCCTTAGGTCTGGCCAAAGGTTTAGCCCAGCGCCCCAAGCCTCACCGTCCTAACCCGCAAAGGGGACAGGGCAGATATACTGGGTCAATTTTTCCCCAGGGCGCGTCATCCATTTAGTCCAGAACCCTTACGGTATCAACATTAGCCGTACCCGTCCTAGGGCGCGTCATCAATTAAGTCTAGAAGCCTTGCGACATCAAGGTTACCGCGCCCGCTCCAGCAAACAGAACTAGGGGCTGAAACGACTGCCCTATAAACACTTCAGCGCTAAATGATGACAGCCCCTAGGGTTAAGTGCGAGACTGAAACCAGCATGGATTAACGTGGATTAATAAGCTCCGTCCCCACGTAAAACGACCCAGACGGTTTTCACGAGGATATAGATATCCAACCACACCGACCAGTTCCGCACATAGTAAGCATCAAAGGCCACCCGATCGTCGTAGGTGGTATTACTGCGACCCGACACCTGCCAGAGTCCCGTAATTCCCGGTAAAACTCGGGTATAGAGGCGAAACTTTTCCGCATAGTGGACAACCTCTTCATCGACGATCGGCCGGGGGCCCACTAAACTCATTTGCCGACGCAGCACATTCCAGAGTTGGGGAAGTTCATCTAAGCTGGTGCGCCGCAGGATTTTGCCCATGCGGGTGATGCGGGGATCGGCTTTGAGTTTCCGATTGGTTTCCCACTGTTCTCTAGCGTGGGGATGAGCTTGTAGGTACTGTTCCAGAACGCCATCGGCATTTTGGACCATGGTGCGAAATTTCCAGGCCTTAAAGGTTTCGCCCCCTCGTCCTAAGCGGGTATGACCATAGAAGATGGGCCCCGGTGAATCGAGGCGAATGAGCAGGGCAATGGCGGTAATAAAGGGCAACAGCAGAATACTGAGCACCATAGCGATCGTGAGATCGACAACTAATTTGGTAAAGCGGGGCCCGGGCAACAGTAATTGCTGACGAATTTCTAAACCGAGAACCCCTGCTAGATCTTTGGCTTCTACCCAGAGGCTGGCCATCCCAAACAGATCGGGAATAATTAGTAAGTGGGGAAAGGTTTGACCATATTTTTCTAATAACGTTAATAACTGAACCGACTCTACCCCCGGCATGGCAACGATCGCATAGGACAGATTTAAACGTCGGGCCAACATCGGAGCCAAGGACAAATCTCCCAAAATAGGAATGCCATGGAGTTTGCCCCGTTTCTGACCATCATCATCCAAAATCACCACCGGCTTGAGACCGAGATGGGCATTTTTCTGGAGGGTTCTCACCACTAATTCCCCGGTTTTACCCGCCCCCAAAACGATCGTTGGAAACCCCCACCACGATCGCCGCGCAAAAGTATGCCGCAGGAACATTCGCCCCAGCAAGACAAAGATGATGGAAAATAGCCAGGCCGCCACAAAGGAGCCTCGGGAATAGAGCACCCCTTCCCGAAATAGAAAGATCACCGCCCCCAGGAATAAATAGACCAGGCTAGTGGAGATGGAAATCGATCGCAGTTCATCCACCGGCCCGATCGTTACCCCGGGATACAGTCCTTGCAGGGCATACACGAGGAGAAAGAGGAACAGGAGCGGCCACAACCGCACATAAAACTCTGGGTTTAAAGTTCCCCCCAGCCATAGTCGTCCCCAGACACTTAAACTCACCGCACCCGTCAGGGACAAAAAATCCGTCATGACCATGAGAAAAAGAGTTGGCCAAGGGCGGGTCGATCGTTCCAACACAGCTACAGCAGGCTTCATGGCACGGTGGATGGGCAAGGTTTTCATGGAACCACTGGAGGGTTGCAGAGGTCAAAATAGGGAACGGGACTTGTTTCATCGATCCTGTACAGCCAGCAGCCCTACGATCGTTGTTACGATCGTTATCAAGACGATGGCGAGGACTAGATTACTGAAACCGTTGTATAGTTTGCCGCCGGAGAGCGCACACCATACCATCCATTTAGACCTATTTAGGATTGCTATAGCAATTTACCAAGAGATTTGCGCTAAAGGGGGGAACGATCGGGCTGAAACCTAAATCCGCACTTCACCGTCAGTCTTGAAATCACCATGCTAGAATCTCGACTACGTTAATTTATTCTTCCAAAACCGTCCTATCTCTATGTCCGTTGAGCAAGAAAATCCCTGGGTTGAAGGTCTAAAAACAATTGCACTAAGCGCTGTTCTCGCCTTTGGTATTCGTACCTTTGTCGCAGAAGCCCGTTACATTCCGTCTGGTTCAATGTTGCCGACCCTGCAAATTAACGATCGTCTCATCATTGATAAGGTGAGCTACCATTTTGTCGAACCGCACCGGGGGGACATTGTTGTCTTCAGCCCAACGGAGGCCTTACGGGAGAAAAACTTTAAGGATGCCTTTATTAAGCGCATTATTGGCTTGCCCGGGGATACGGTGGAAGTGGCTAATGGTACGGTTTTCGTTAATGGAGAAGCCCTGCCCGAAAATTACCTGCAGGATTATCCCAATTACCAATGGGGGCCAGAAGTCGTTCCCCCCGATCAATATCTTGTCCTCGGCGATAATCGCAACAATAGCTTTGATAGTCATCTCTGGGGATTCGTGCCCCGGGAAAATATCATTGGTCGGGCCGTAGTCCGCTTTTGGCCCCTCAATCGTCTCGGCGGCATGGGTACCCCCCCCTACCAAGATCCTCAACAGCTAGAGCAACCCTTGCAAGGAGGACAAGCGGTTTCCCTACTGCTGCAAGGCTTATCTTCATCTTCCCAGGGAGCTACGGTTCAGGGGTAGGATCCTGATCGTTCTTCACTTTTTGGGACTGTCCACGGAAAGCGGAAAAAACACTTCAGCGCTAAATGATGACAGCCCCTAGTAAAGATCACGGTGCTGAGATCAGCGAAACGCCGTACTCAGGCGCTGGATCTCCTCCGCCGTCAATGTCCAGCCTAAGGCTCCGGCATTTTGTTGGGCTTGGAGCGCATTTTTGGCTCCCGGAATGGGGATAACGTTGCCCTGAGCGATCAACCAGTTGAGGGCAACCTGGCTGGGAGTTTTGCCCCGCTGACTGGCAATCTCCTCTAAGACGGTGAGTTGTGGCTTCAGCCGTGCTAAACCTTGGACGCTAAAACGGGGATCCAGTCGTCGTGCCCCCTGAAGATCTTGAATCGTGGCAGCGGTATATTTCCCGGTCAGGAGTCCCTGAGCAAGGGGACTGTAGGCCAGGATGGTTACGCCCAGTGCTTTGGCTTTGGCGAAGACACCATTCTCTTCAATGTTGCGCTGGAGTAAGGAATAGTTCACCTGGTTACTGGCGAGGGGAATACCCCGCTCAGCGAGATAATCATAGGCTTGTTGTAATTGTTCTGCATTGTAATTACTCACCCCGATCGCTTCAATTCTGCCATTTTTCACCTCCTCCGCTAGCACCGCCATAAAGTCCTTCGTGCGCAGAAAAAATTCTAAGGGCCAGTGAATTTGGTATAGGGTAATCCGCGACATTTGCAACCGTTTGAGGCTGGCGGTTAGGGCTTCGGTGATAGCTTCACGATTCCAGCGCCAGGGCAGGGGGAAATATTTAGTGGCAATCTGCACCGGAGAGGATTGTTCCCCAGATTTCCCAGACTCCCCCGAATGCTGTTGGCAAAACTCACCAATGAGTTGTTCTGAGGTGCCTAAGCCGTAAACTTCAGCCGTATCAATGAAAGTAATGCCCGCCTGAACAGACGCTTGAAAAGCTGCCGCCACCTCCGCCTGACCAAAGGTTTTGCCATAGCCCCAAAAGAGAGAGTCTCCCCAAGCCCAAGTGCCCAGACCTAAGGCACTGACGATCGGCCCATTTTTGCCTAATGTTACGGTGGTTGTCATTGCTATAGTTGTCATCGTTATAAATGTGTTGTTGGCTCATTAAAATTTGCTGGAATTTTCCACTGAAAGTAGGGCTACCCACTTAAGACGGAAGAGTGAGCCGAACTCTTCCATTAAATTTTTCCGCTTTCAGTGGAAAGTAGAAACTAAAAGTTCAGTTCGTTCTGACTAAACGCTGGATAACCGTTGACGATCGCCTGCCTCTAAGAGATCATGAATTTCCTGCAAGAGGGCGGGAATTTTCTCTGCATAGGGGCTCTGTTGTAAACAGGCTTTTAAGTCTAGTTTTTCCAATTCATAGGCTTTTTTACCGGGGAACCAATGACCGCCATTACCTAATAGGTTATAGCGAGCCTGGCCAAACTCGACTAAATCATAGGCTTTCACCAAGTTATAAAGCCAGAGCATAATGGGAATGTTTAAACCGCCAGGGGTTTCTGAGGGTTGGGGTAGCCCCTGTGACCAATTCAAATACCACTCTTTCCCTAAAGCTTCGATCGCTGCGGTTTCTAAGCGTTGCAAGATCGGATTGAGATGGGGTTGCGCTTCCCCTAACAAGGGTAAAACTTTGAGATGTTCATCAAAATCCGTCGGACGAGCGGCCCCTAGACTGAGGGTATGTACTTGGGGATGACTTAAACAAAACAAATCGTTAAACATCATGGGACTGAGGGGAGCGCAGAGCTTACTCAGTTTGTCCGGGGGGTTGTATAAATGTCCACCTTTATCAGAGGGACTGATAATAAAAACCCCCATGTCTTGCTCAGCCGCCGCTTCGATCGCAGGCCAATTATTCTGAAAAATGTAATACCAATGTAGGTTGACGTAATCAAATTCTCCCGTCTTGATCGTATCGACAATGACCTCCGTTGGGCCATGGGTCGAAAAGCCAACAAAACGAACCCGCCCTTCCTGTTGTAATTGACGGGCAACAGATAGACATCCCCCTGGACGAGTACACCACTCTAAAATTTCTGGGGTGTTAATACCATGGATCCCCAAGAGGTCTACATAGTCTAGCTGGAGGAAGTCAAAGGATTGTTCAAAGGTTTCAAGGAATTTTTGCGGATCCTCCGAAGGCACGACCTTGGTTTGTACAATTAAATTCTGACGCGGAAATCTTGGTAAAACCTTACCCAACTGTAATTCAGAACTGCCATAGCCTCGGGCTGTTTCAATGTGATTGATGCCTAAGGAGACGGCTTTGTGGATGGTATATTCTAAATTTCGTTGGTTATCGGGATCTACCTCCGCTGCACTAATGGTTTGCCAGGATTGCTGGTAGCGCATTCCACCGCAGGAAAATACAGGCATTTCCAACTCGGTACGTCCAAACCGTCGATATTGCATGGCTTACAAATCTGGAAACAGCAAAGAAAGAGTCACCTCTCCATTCTAAGGGGTTCTCTGCTTGCGGGGGCATTAACTCTGCTGCTTCGAGCAAGCCGCTGAGGTGGTGGGGATGGTGGGTCAGATTAGAGATGAGCGAGTTCCTGGAAAGTCTACATTCGGACTAACCTGGCGGACTGACCTGGCGGGCTGGCCTGGCGGGACTGACGATCGTCTGGATTGAGGTGCTCATTACTTTTGAGCCTGAATGAGGAGAAAAACAATATGATAACTCACGATAATTTCCCTTTGTTCCCCGGAATCGAGTAAGGTTTTCATTTGTCTATAGGATAGTTTATGGCTGGCGGTACTCAATCCTGCACCGAGGTCTTTTAAGTGTTGCAAAGCCGATTTAAAATTGGGGTAAGTTTCGCTATACCACTCCATGCGATATTCACAGGCTAGTCCCTGTTGATATAGCATTTCTGCGATCGTTTTGAAATCTGGTAAGGGATTCAGGGGATAGGGAACTTGACGATCGTTACAATAGGTTTTTAACTCTGGAAAACTATGATCACTGGGAAAACTTAGCAGTAACGTTCCCCCGGACTTTAAAAAGCGATATAAGCTTTGAATAGTGGTTGGCGGAGATTGAAACCATTGCAGCACAAAGCTACTGGCAATTAAGCTATAACGATCGAAATGAGAGGGGCAATTCTCGGTAAAAGTTTCAGCATCTAAAACAGAAAAAGTAACCTTCTGAGACTGATCTTTTGGCAGGGTGAGATGGGCTTGACAAAATCTTAAAAGTTCTGGAGAGAGGTCGGAAATGTTCAGAACATAGTCAGGAAATAGATCCACCAAAC
This sequence comes from Prochlorotrichaceae cyanobacterium, assembly GCA_049455215.1. Taxonomy (GTDB): domain Bacteria; phylum Cyanobacteriota; class Cyanobacteriia; order Prochlorotrichales; family Prochlorotrichaceae; genus JBEAPM01. The sequence continues at coordinate 7,151 of JBMTZC010000037.1, read as the reverse complement.
CTTGGCTGAGAAATCCCGTTCCACAGCCCAATTCTAAAATATTGCCTACGGGAATAGACTGTTCCTCTAGCCAGCTTAAAAGACGATCCGCCGCATATTGCTGTACCTTGGCCCGTTGATGGTAATAGGACGCAGCCTTACCAAACTGCTCAGCTAATTTTGTTTTATCGATCATAAGGTAGTATGACGCTAAAGGGCAGGAATTGCACCCAATCGTACCGATAGAGGGTGAACCGATCTAGGTCAATTCAGCCTAGAAACATGGAAAAATATGGAACCTATGGCAAAAATATGAAAAACCGATCGCTACCAATTTTGGGCTGGCGGGAATGGGTGACCTTTCCCCTGCTCAACCTTCCCCCCATGAAGGCAAAAATTGATACCGGAGCCCGATCTTCTGCTTTACATGCCTTTGATATCCAACTATTTGACTCTTATCTACGTTATAAAATTCACCCTTTTCAAAAGGATGATCAAACGATCGTTGAGATTGAATCCCCTTTTCTGGGATGCAAAATGGTACGCAGTTCTAACGGACAGGTTGAGAGCCGCCCTGTGATCCATACTCAGGTTACCCTAGGAGTGCAATCGTGGGATATTGAGCTAACCCTCACCAACCGAGATCTGATGGGATTCCGCTTGTTATTGGGTCGCCAAGCCATTCGTAATCGTTATTGGGTTGATCCCGGACGATCGTTTTTGCATCGCGCTTAATCCCTGCATTCCTTTGTCACGAAGGCTAACAACTTAAGGCGGAAGGGTGCGGCGCTCCGCGCTGCCCTCTTCCCTTAAATTTTTCCGCTTTCAGTGGAAAGCCGTCATGAGAACTTACGACCACGAGAACTAGATCATGAAAATAGCTGTCCTCTCTCGCAAACCCAGCCTCTATTCTACCCGGCGTTTCAAAGAAGCTGGAGAAGCTCGAGGTCATCAAGTGAAAATTATTGATTACCTACGCTGCTACATGAATATTACTTCTCACAACCCCCAGGTCATTTATCAGGGGCAAGTGGTTGCGGATTTGGAAGCGGTCATTCCTCGGGTTGCAGCGTCCAAGACCTTCTATGGCACTGCGGTGGTTCGGCAATTTGAAATGATGCGGGTTTTTTCGATTAATTCCTCTCAGGCCATTTCCCGATCGCGGGATAAACTGCGCTGTTTACAACTCTTGGCGCGGGAAGGAATTGGCTTGCCGGTGACGGGGTTTGCCCATTCTACGAAGGATATTCAAGGGTTATTAAATATTGTGGGGGGAGCGCCCCTGGTGATTAAGCTGCTGGAAGGAACCCAGGGCATTGGTGTCGTCCTCACGGAAACCGAACAGGCTGCAATGTCTGTGATTGAGGCGTTCCGAGGCTTAGATGCCAATATTCTGGTGCAGGAATTTATCAAAGAGGCCGGGGGCACGGATATTCGTTGCTTAGTGGTGGGGGATAAAGTGGTGGCTTCCATGAAGCGTCAAGGTGCCCCTGGGGAGTTTCGCTCTAATTTGCATCGGGGCGGGTTTGCAGCGAAAATTAAACTCACCCCAGAAGAGCGCAGTACGGCGGTGCGAGCCGCGAAAATTATGGGCTTACGGTTTGCGGGGGTTGATATTTTGCGATCGAATCATGGCCCCTTAGTGATGGAGGTGAATTCCTCCCCCGGTTTAGAAGGCATTGAGCAAGCAACGGGGGTGGATGTGGCGGGCAAAGTGATCGAATACATTGAAAAACATGCCGGACAAGATCGAGGACGGGATCGGGGATGAATCTGGGATGAAGAAGATGACCATGACCCGTTACCGCTTCCTTACGATCGCCCTGGGTGTTCTGCTCTTGTCTGTGGCGGGATGGGGGGCTAGATTTGCCTGGTGGCTGGAGTTGACGACCCATTTCAAAGTCCAATACCTCATCTTGGGGGGCTTGCTGCTGCCGGCGGTGCTCTGGAGTCGTTGTCGTTGGCTAGTGGCGATCGTTTTGTTTGGAGTCGGTCTCAATGCGGTGGCCGTGCTGCCCTGGTATCTGCCCACCTCCATCACTTCGCCCCATTCTGAACCCGTGACGATCGCTTTTGCCAATGTGCTGCGGAGCAATCCCAATCCGGAGCAACTGCTTCAGTGGGTAGAGGATACCCAACCGGCGGTGGTGGTCTTGGAAGAAATTACGCCGCAGTTAGAGGCAGCCCTGAGGGATTGGGACAGAATCTTTCCCTATCAACTCAAAGCAATTCGCCAAGATGCCTTTGGGATTGCCCTGTATAGTCAGATTCCCTTCAGAGGAGAAGAAATTCACACCTTTGGCCCACGGGATATTCCCTGGCTAGAAACCACCCTCCTGTTCGACAATACTCCCCTTAAGGTGTGGGCACTCCATCCCTATCCTCCCGTGAGTGTTCGGGCTGCCCAACAGCGCAATGCCCTTCTTGATCAAGTGGCTCAACAGATCCAAACCCATTCTCAACAACCGGATCTCGTCCAGATTGTCGTGGGGGATCTCAATACCAGTGTGTGGTCTCCCTTTTATCAAGACTTTGTGAGACGATCGCGTCTAAAAAATACTCGTCAAGGGTTTGGCATTGAGCCAACCTGGCCAACCTATAATGTCTTTTTGTCCACCCCCTTAGATCACATTTTAGTGAGTCCAAATTTGAATGTTCATCAGGCTCAAGCCGGGCCATTTATTGGCTCTGATCACCTCCCCTTTATGGCGATCGTGAGTATTCCAGACGCTCAATCATAGAGCACTCGCCACACCCCCTTTAGGATTGCTGTACCAACTTCAGGCGGAAGAGTGGCGCACTCTTCCCTTAAATTTTTTCCCTTTCAGTGGAAAGCCCATTTCAAATTATGGAACCCAATCTCATTTCTCAACTGTTTGCCACCCTGCCCTGGCAATGCTCCTCCCTTCAAGAAGAACAATGCAGACAACTTTACGCCGAGATCCTGGAGGGCAATCGTCACTTTAATCTTACCCGCATTACCGATGAAGAAGCCTTTTGGGAAAAACATATTTGGGACTCCCTGAGCGGTCTTCAGCCCTGGTTATCTCAACCCCCTAGCGAGCCTTGGCGTGCGATCGATATTGGGACGGGAGGCGGTTTTCCGGGACTCGTGGCAGCGATCGCTTTGCCCCAGTTGGAAGTGACCTTGTTGGACTCCACTCGTAAAAAAATTACCTTTCTTCAGCAGGTGGTGGACACCCTGAAGTTGAATAACGTCAAAACGATCGTCGATCGTGCCGAAGCCCTAGGACACCATCCCCAGCAGCGATCGCAATATGACCTTGCTCTCATTCGTGCGGTGGGAACGGCTACGGTTTGTGCCGAATATGCTCTGCCGCTGCTCAAAATTGGGGGCACTGCCGTATTGTATCGTGGACAATGGACGGAGGCAGAAACCCAGCACCTCACCACCGTTGTGCCCCAACTGGGAGGAGCAGTGGAGCGCGTGCAAGGGTGGACAACGCCCCTGACGGAGGGGGTTCGTCATTGTCTCTACCTACGTAAAACAGCAAGCACCCCTAAAAGCTATCCCAGAGCGATCGGGATTCCTACCCAAAGCCCACTCTAGAGAATCCTGATCATTCCTGATCTAGACCGCCAAACTAGAATTACAGGTTATTTAGCCATGATCCTTAGATACCTTACTTCCCCCCGGCTTAACCCTCATTCATGGCCCGACTGTCCGGACTGTCCTGCTTTTGGCACTACCTGTACTCCCGACCATCCCCTCGGTGCGCCGATGGTGTCCTCGGAGGGGGCCTGTGCGGCTTACTAGATATCGCCAGATTTAAAAGAATTGAAGGTGTCGGTCTTGCATTGCATTGGTATGTGTGGCTGGGGCAGGATCTGCGCAATAAACTAACGGCAAAACCTGAAGTTAAACTCTCAAAGCATCCAAATAGAAAAACTGGTAGGATTCTCTGATGGTACCTAACATCTGAAAACCAATCTCCTTCAGTTGTTCCAGTAGCTTTTCCCGCTTCCCTTCCCAGCGGCTAGTTGGTTCTGCAATTTTCAACAAACCATAAGGTTTCAGTAAGCGTTTAGCTTCTTGCAGATAATCGAAATAATTTAGCCCCATTAAGGAGAGAGAAAAAATGGCCACATCCAGCACTCCGTCCTTAAGAGGAATCCTGGCCATATCACAGGCTAAAACTCGATCGCTAATTGCAACATGGTCAAAGGAATAAACTTTATTGGGCAGCCTCTCCGCCAGCAGTGCTTCTCCACAACCAAAGTCTCCGACCACCCAATCAGGACGAGCCTGTATCGCTTCGGCAATCACTTCAAAGGGTATTTCTGACCAGCTTTTACGAGCTTCACGGTAAAGAGTGTGGTAAAGGTACCATTCCTCTGGGTTCTGCTGTAAGCGATCGTGGGTGGTCTGGCTATAAGCCGTATTAAACCGAGCATTCAGTTGGGAGAAGTCCCCGAATCGCCGTTGGGCAATCCGAGTTTCAGACTCCGGTAGGGGCACCTGGAGTTTCTCACGCTCTAAGGTATAAATTCCCTCCTGTTCGACTCGATCAATCCAGGCTTGCAGTGCTTCACTTGCCTTTTGTTGTAGGGTTGTCAAAGAGGTTAGTTCACCTTCAGGGATGACCCCATCGATCGCTGCATCCGCTAAAGTTTTCTTCCAGCAAATTCGTTCCCAGCGCCATTTATCCCATGACCAAAGGCCCTGATCATGGTTTAAAACCACTTGGGGAATAATCACTTCCACTTTGTCGAACTGAGATCCCTGGCGATAAATTCGACCAATCAGTTGCTCGTATTCCGCACCCGTCCAAGGCAAGCAGGCAATCACCATCCGGTTACAGACATATTGCAAACCATCAACTCCCGTATTGATGGGCGCAGTTCCAATGAGAATGTCAATTTTCCGACTGATAAACTGCTTGAGATGTTCTTGCCGTTCTGTATCGCTCTGTCGGCCTGTAAATTCTCCAACCGTAAAACCAGCCTGTTGAATCCGAGCTTTCAGTGGTTCAATGAGTCCATCCAAGTAGTGGGTATAAACCAGAGTCCCCGGACGTAAGTTATCCAAAATGGAGGGGAATTTAATATCCAGCAGAACTCTCTCTTTTTCCAGGAGTCGTTTCTGGTTAAAGACCTGAGCGATTTCGGTTAAGTATGCTTCTCCGGGCAATTCCAACAGTTGTGTGTCAACGCTTTGTTTGTAATTAGGACGGTAACGAATGCCATGAAGAATCAACTTTTCGTGCATCGTGATGGCATTGGCAATACTGGAAAAAGTCTTCAAGTCCGGAAAAGCTGTTCCCTTAATCATCTCCAGAAGGGCCTTGGCTTCAAACAGGTTGTTGATGACTGGAGTGGCACTCATACCCAAAACACATAGGTCTGGGTTCTTTTCCGAAGCGACGCAAAGCAGTCCATTCAAGACTTCACGCCGATAACTCTCAGATTCTGAAGTCCTTTGTTTTACGCTTTGAATTTCATCGATAACCACAAAATCGATACGACATTGCTCTACCAGGTCTCGCGCAAACTCCGCCGCATAGCTTTGTTGGAAAGTTTCAAAGTTCAGGATGATGTAGTTATAGCGATCGCTCTTCAGCCCCAAATCTCCCCGTTCTTTGATGGAGACATGACTATCCGGAAAGACATCCATAATAACTTTGTGCCAAGCTTCTACGGTGCTGTTAATGGCAACAATCAGGGTGACTTTACTTTGGATGACTCTACTGGAGAGAATCGCCGAGACGGTTTTTCCTGCCCCAACGCCAGACCAGTTGCCCAGTCGCCGCTCCGTTAGAACTCGATAAGCAGTAAGACACTGCATTAAATTCGGTTTATACTTAAAGCTATAGCCCTCCGGGATTGCTAAGTTACTGGCTCCTTCGTGCTGTGTTAAAAAGCGATCGCGGATGGTCTTAAAGTAGATCCCCCCAGTCTCCTGGCGTAGCTGCTCCAGGTCAAAACCGGGCACTTTATTGAAACAGTCTTGCCAGAGCTTGTCTACTCGATTGCAAATCAGAAACTCGATCGTCTCTTCGTCGGGAGTGATGCCTGAAGCAACCAACTGATCAATCACTTTTAAGGATTGTAGAGTTTTGAGTGCTGGCAACTGATCGGTAGCGTCTTCCTCCTCTGGTTCAGAATCCGATGGAGAGGATGAGAGATCCGTGGCTTCCGTCTGTTCTAGATCATCAAGGGTTAGATCGTTTCCCTGATTTTCAAGTTGAGCCGCAATGCTCTCAAATTGAGTCTCTGGATTGTCTGAATGAATGAGATCCTTAATGTTTCTGATGAGATCTCGATTGCTATTCCCGGTACTTTTAGTCGCAGCCAACATATTGTTTTGCCGCATGATGGCATAAAGCTCAACAGGGGCCAGATCTTTCAAGACGGGCTGAATCCCCTTAAGAAAACTGAGGATAGCATTACGATTCCATACATTGGTAGTACCTAACCAATCTGCTATACCGATCCAACCCTTGGTTGCATATGCCCTCGCAGGAGATGCTGGAATATCAGCAGGTTTCTCATCTGTTTTTGCCCATTCAGCCCACTCTTCAGAGGTCTTCAAACCCTGCTTGCGAACAAATGCCCTCGCATCCTCAAATGCTCGCCAACTACCAAGGGTATAAGTATCATGTGAAAAACCAACTTTTTCTGCCCAGTTGGTGATACTGGTTGGAGTCTCATTACCTGTGCCTAAAAAGTCTCCCCATCCAATCCAACCATCATTCTCATAAGCAGTAGATGGATCAGATGGAATATCATCAGGTTTTTCACCAGTTTTGAGCCACTGACGCCACTTTTGACGACCTGAAAGCCCCAAGTCCTGTGCAAAGCGTCTTGCTTCCTCAAATGGTCTCCAGTTTTTTTTCTTCCCTTTGCGAACAGCCATAGTTAGTTAGTATTCAGATTGATTAATAGATATGTATTACATTCTTCTGCAACTGATTCTCATAGCCGTAAAATTGAAGGCGAAGACTGCATCATTAAAGTCATTGTTGCTAATGCCTAAGTTAGCAGGCAAACCTTCAAAGCCAAAGACCCCAGTACCATAGGCTAAGAGGTGAGTGGCACCATCAGGGATCAATGCATCTAGTAGGTAGTCATGGCGCATTCTCCGGCAAGAAATGAGGGGATTCCGTAGGAAGCCAATGTTTACTATTTACACTTATCACTAAATGGATAAG
>JBMTZC010000036.1:0-18660 GCA_049455215.1 Prochlorotrichaceae cyanobacterium | reverse complement strand
CGTAATTGATGATTCTGTTACGGTTATCACCAACAACGATCAACCCACTCAGCTTTATGACCTCAGCCAGATCGACTTTGAAAAACTGAGACAGGAATTTGAGCAAATTCAACAACCCCGCAGCAGCATTTATGACCTGACCAGAGCGATCGAGCGGAAACTTAAGCGAATGGTTCAGCAAAACGCCAGCCGCATCAACTACCAAGAACGATTTGAAGAAATTATCCAGCGCTACAACCACACCAAAGACCAACTGATCATTCAACAAACCTTTGAAGAACTGCTGAACTTCATTCAAGACCTCAGCGAAGAAGACAGCCGCGCCCAGCGAGAAAATCTGGAACAAGAAACCCTCGCCATCTTCGATAAACTCCGGGAAGGCAAAAACGACCTGTCCAGACAAGACATCAACCGCATCAAAGAAATTGCCATTGGGCTATTACAAAGTCTCAAGCAGAATCAACTACAGATTGACAATTGGCGAGAGAAACAAGAAACTCGCTCTGCTGTTCAAAACATCATCCACAACTACCTCTACAGTGAGGACACTGGTTTACCCCTCAGCTACACCCCAGAAGAAGTGACAGAGAAAAGCAATGTAGTATACATGCACATCTTTGAAAAATATCCCCGCCTACCCTCTCCCTACTATGAAGCAGCTTAAATTAGGGTGCGTCATATCCCTAAACAACGGAATCCACCGGAGAATCTACTGCCGAGTAGAACTCAATCCCGCAGGAGAAAGACACTAAAAAATCGGGATGACAGGATTTGAACCTGCGGCATCCTGCTCCCAAAGCAGGCGCGCTACCAAGCTGCGCTACATCCCGTAAGACTGAATTATTCTACCTGAAGTTGAGTATAACGCAAGATTTAGAGTCTTGGATACCTCGGAAATGAATGCCGTTTGGGGGAGTGGACAATAAATTCCAGGGGAGATATATCGATCGCTTTAAAGTCTTCATCTGTTTGCAAAAATTGCCAATCGGCAACGCCCTGCCGCACCTGTGGTAAAGACAAACCAATAAAATCAAACAGGGAACGATCGCGCTCTTCGGGAAAATGACGCAGAAAAAATTGTTGGACGCGATAAGCGGTGTACACCACGCTGAGAACAGCGCAGGCTGAAGTGAACCACAGTAGGAGAATGAGCAGCCAGAGTAAGAAGCCAATCCAGGGGTAGGCAGAATTAATAAAGATAGGCGCGATCGCTGCGAGGCAGAGGGTGAGGAGTATCTCGCCAATGCCCCAGGCAATCCAGCGTCTTAGTAAACCAGGCATACTTAAGCGATCGTTAGTTAAGGCTAAGGCTTGACGGCAACACGATATTGCTCTTCAAAGTATTTGGCGAGGGCCGGTGGTCTTGCCGTGAAAAAGATTAAGAAACTACCGGCTTCTTGAGGCGTGTCCAACACCTTCGCATACATATCATCACTAGTGCCCTCCCAACTCTGTGAGGGGAGTAGGTTGAGTTTAATATTGCTCAAAGCAGGGGGAATGCCTTCCGGATCCGTGCTGGTATAGAGCACCTTAGCCCGTTTGCTAGAAATCTCTTGGATACTTGCCTGGAGGAGTTGATCTCCCACATGTTTGCCAGAGATACATACATAGTGAATGGGGATGGGCTCTTTAAGGGCAATGAACTCATCATCTTCCTGGGTGAGATGAAGGTTGTACGGTTCACCCACGCTGATCACACTGTAAATCGAAATTGCCTGAGCAACGCCTTTGGGCAGAACTTGTTGTTCTTGATCAATTTCAATGGGTACTTTTAAGGCTTTTTGGGTCATTTCAGAAATAATCACTTGCCCCCCCACCGTGTAGGACTCAACACGATAGGTCAGGTTGACCTGATTGCCCACGACACCGTACTTGGTGCGTTTCAGGGAGCCAATATTCCCCACAACCACTTCGCCGGTATTAATCCCAACCCCCATCTCTAAATCGTTCAAGCCCCATTCCCGCATCTGCTGATTCACCGCCTTTAAGGCATTTTGCATGGCAATGGCACAGGCAATGGCTCGATCGGCATCATCTTCACTGGCGGTGGGAGCACCAAATAGAACTAAAATACCATCCCCCATAAACTCATCGATCGTGCCTCGGTAATCGGTAATAACGTCCGCCATGGCACTGAGATAAAAGTTGAGAATTTTAATAACTTCTTCCGGGGGTAATCGTTCGGAAAGGGCGGTAAATCCCCGTAAATCGGAGGTTAAAATGGTGATTTTACGACGTTCTCCCCCCAAGCTTAAGCCCTTCGGACTATCTAATAACGTCGTCACGATTTCATCACTGAGATAGCGCCCAAAGGTGCGACGAATATCACTGGCAGTTTGGGCAATATATCCCGTAACGGAAGCGGCAGAGAGCAACACCGCCAGCATGGGGGGAACCACGGGAACCCACCATCCCTGTAAAAATAACCCGTAGGTGATGAGCCCCAGTAGCGTAAGGCTCCCCCCCATAATGCCGACCCGTAGAATCAGGCGTAGGTCTAAGAGTTTGCCGGGCAAAAGGTGATGGCTACGAATTTTTCGAGATTGCCACACCACAACACCACCGATGATCGACCACGCAAAAATCCAAAGCACTTCCCAGCGATCGTTCCAAGTGCGAATGAGTTGGGTTTCTCCGAGGGCCGCTTGAATAAATTGACTGGTTAATTGCCCATGAATTTCCACACCATACATAGGTTCCGGCAAACTGAGTAGGGAGGAACTATAGGGAACATAAAAATAATCTTTGGAGGCTTCTGAAAAGGGCCCAATTAAAACGACTTTATCCTTTGCCCATCCCGCAGCAAGACGATCGTTGAGAATATCCCGTAATGAAACGACGGGAAAGAACCGACTCCCTCCCTGATAGTTAATCAGGATTTGATGCCCTCCATCATCGGTACGAACATAGCCACCATCATTGGTTTGAAAACGAGGAAAGTTGGCTTCACCAAGAGTCCAGTTCACCCCGTCCGGCAAGACATTAATGCCTATCCCTTGGGCATCCAGATAAAGTAGGGCTAAGTAAAAGGAAAAACTGTAGGCGGTTTCTCCCGTCTCCAAATCGATGGAAATGAAGCCCCGACGAACCCGTTGATCCCCATCCACCAACACATCATTGGCCCCGACTCGACCGAGTTCCTTGAGCAGATCCGAGGAGCCTACCGTATCCCGTCCGGTTTCTCCCACCACTTTTTCAATGCCAATGAGGTTTGAGGTTTCTTCAAAGACCTTCAGTAATTTGTCATGACCCGGTTCAATGGGCAAATTGCGATAATAGTCCAAACCAATGGCAGTGGGCCCATCTTGGGCAATTTTCTCGATCGCAGTGGCCAATACGCCGTCAGGAATGGGATCCAGCCCAATTTCTTGGAAATCAACCTCGTCAACTCCCACAATCACAATGCGGGAACCGGGGTCGTTCGGCGGTCTCACGCGCATGTATTGATCGTAGGCTGCCCACTCCGCAAACTGGAGTCCTCCTACCCATCGCAGCAGCAGGATCAGGAGGGTTGTACCTGGGGCGGAGATCAATACCGCTCGCCAATCCCAGAGATATTTTTTCAGGTAGGAGAATAATGGGTTCATACAAACTAGGGATATCAACTGCCCTTCTTTTCTGAACTTAGCCCCTAGTTTCAGGATTTCTAGGGTAAGAGTTTACGCTAGTGAGCAAGTCTGTTCCAACAGTCTACAGTAGACCTTAATCAATGCAATGGGATTTGAGTTTAAGAAAAAAGTTGGAGATAACTCGCTAACCACTGCTCTCCCCAGAGGGCACAGAGGAACGTTGCAACGGCCAGAAAGGGACCAAAGGGAATGGGGGCAGAAGGGCCTGTTTCTGGGTTGCTTTCTTGGGATCGCGATCGCAGGAGGGTCATCCCGCCAGCAATGAGACTCCCCAGTAGGGATGCAATAAACAGACAGAGGAACACTTGAGCCCACCCCAGCCAGGCTCCAATCATGGCGGCCAGCTTAATATCGCCCCGTCCCATGGCCTGTCTCCGTAAGGCGATCGTTGCCCCCACGCAAATCAGTTCAAAGAGCCACAAACCAATCACTGCCCCTTGCACACTCTCGAAGCCCGATCGCAGTGCCCCACTCCACTGCTGGGTTTGCCAAAATCCCCAGGTCACTTGAAACACGAGTCCGGCCACTAAACCACTGCGGGTCAGGGAGTCCGGTAAGGTGAGGGTATCCCAATCAATGAGGGCCAGGGCAATTAACCAACCCGCTAAACACCAGTAGCCCAGGGTCAAACCGGACCAGCCCACCTGCCAGAACACGAGAAGAAAGAGGCAGCCCGTGAAGGCTTCCACGAGGGGATAGCGGATAGCGATCGAGGTTTTACAATAACGACAACGCCCCCCTAAACTGAGCCAACCGAACACCGGAATATTGTCGTAGGGCGCTAAGGGATGCTTACATTTGGGGCACCGTGACGGGGGATAGAGAATGGACTGCCCCGCAGGGACGCGGTACACCACCACATTGAGAAAACTACCGATACAACTACCGAGAAAGAAACTAAATAGACTATAAATCCAGTGCAAGATCACAGTACGGCCTCAAGGGGTACGCAGAACAGGCTCAAGAGCACAAAGAAATCTCCGCTTCATTATCGATCGTTGTGGGATTACCTTCTCCATCCACTGCACTAAACCGCTCTAAGTATTGCCGAACCGGGGCCGGAAAATCCGGAAACTGAAATTGACGATCGCCATCCGCAACATTGGCCCAGAGGTAGCGCAATTGGGAGAGAAAGGGCCGAGCGGCATGATCACTAAAACAGAGGGGTGGCTGGGTCAAGAGGCGCAGCATAAACCGTTCACTATGGTTGCCCATCCATTCCCGGGATTGATGTTGCAAATCTTCCCACCCCGGAACCGATCGCACTCGGGGGGATTGGATTTTCAGAGAGCGTTGGCCCTCAGGGGTTTGCTGAAACCGACAAATGCGATAGGGGTGTGGATAGCTCACTAGGGAGCCGGTGGTGACTTCACAAAAACCTTGCCATTGGGCAACATCTTGAACATGCAAATGCCCCGTCACAATTAAGGGAACCTGTTGAGGGGTCAGCTTTTGCAACAAGGTTTGGGCGTTGCTGAGCATATAGCGCTGTCCCAGGGGATGGGTGGATTGATCCGGTAAATGCTCAATTAAATTGTGGTGGATCATCAGCAAGATCAGATCATCCCGATAGCGATCGAGTTCCGTCGCTAACCAGTCAATTTGTTCGGGATGGACATAACCGAGTTGTTTACCGGTGCCATCAAAGGTATTGGAATTCATCCCCACTAAGCGCACCCCAGGGGCCAAGGGCTGACTGTAATAGAGGGGAGAATTTTGGCTATAGCCTAAGCCCTGGTAGTAGGCCGGAAATTCGTCAATGCCAATGCGATCGACATCGCCGTGGAGGTAGGGCACGTCATGGTTGCCGGGTACCACGTAGGCAGGACAGGGCAACTTCCGTAACCGATCCGCTAGCCAGCGATGATTTTCCCGCTCTCCATGTTGGGTGAGATCCCCGGGCAACAGCACAAAGTCTAAATCTAAGCCAGCCAAGTGGGTCAAAATCTGCTCTAGGGCAGGGATGCTCACTTCAATGAGATGGAAGCGATAGGGATGGTCTTTAATGGTGTGGGGTAGCCCCACATGGGGATCACCGATAATGGCAAAGTTCAGATCGATCGCAGGCATAATCAAGTTAAGAGGATGGGCTAGGGATGGTGATTCGGCAGATCCATGACAGGACACCACAAGACCATCGGCTACAACAAAAAGTTCAAGTTAAAACAATCTTAACGTGAGTTTACGGGCTAGGTTTGAGGCGAACCCGTAACGATACCTAAGGACAATTGATAGAGATCTCGCCGCGATCGTTGACTGGTGGCGGCAAGCTGACGGCAGGCATCGGCTCGGGATAGTCCCTGGGCTAAGAGTCGCTTTAACTCATCCACTAAGGCTTCCTCGGACCAGACGATCGGTTCTAACACCACCCCATCCACCACGATCGTATATTCCCCTTGGGGATCTTGGTCTTGATAATGTTCCAGGGCTGCCGCGATCGTTCCCCGCCAAAATTCTTCGTGGAGCTTGGTCAGTTCCCGGCAGAGGACGAGGGAGCGATCCGGCCCAAATGCGGTTGCTAAATCCGCCAGCATGGCTCGGAGGCGATGGGGGGATTCATAGAAAATGAGGGTGCGGGTTTCCCGCAGAAGGGTGTCGAGACGATCGCGGCGGGCTTTGGTCTTAGCGGGTAAAAATCCTTCAAAAACGAAGCGATCCGTGGGCAGTCCGGCGGCACAGAGGGCCGTAATGATGGCACAGGCTCCCGGAATGGGGGTAATGGGAATGCCCGCCTCAATACAGGCCTGCACCAGTTCCAGCCCCGGATCGGAAATGCCCGGTACTCCAGCATCCGTGACCAAGGCGATCGTTTCCCCCTGTTCTAAGCGCTGAATAAACTGAGGAATGCGCTGCTGGGTATTGTGTTCGTGGTAGCTAATTTGAGGGGTGGTAATTTGAAAATGTTGCAGCAGTTTGCCGGTGTGACGGGTATCCTCCGCCGCAATGACCGAAACCGATCGTAAAATCCGGAGCGATCGATAGGTTATATCCTCCAAATTCCCGATCGGGGTGGCCACAATATAGAGGGTGTGCGGAGAAAGACTGTCCATCCCTAACTTAAGGCAGCAATAGAGACCTTGGCTGCCACCTGTTGGGCCAGTTTGGTGAGGGCTTGGGCAGAGGCAGACTCAGGCTGAGCAATGACGATCGGCATTCCTTGATCGCCGCCTTCCCGAACCCCAATTTCCAAGGGAATCGTGCCCAAGAGGGGAACCCCTAGCTCTGCGGTAATTTTACTGCCGCCACCGGATCCAAAAATGTCGTAGCTCATCTCGGGACGATCGGGAGGAATAAAGTAGCTCATATTTTCCACGACCCCTAAAATCGGTGCCCCCAGTTGTTCAAACATCCGCAACCCTTTCCGAGCATCCAACAGGGCCACGGTTTGGGGAGTGGTAACAATCACGGCTCCGGCCATCGGTACCGCTTGGGCGAGGGTTAACTGGGCATCTCCCGTTCCGGGGGGTAAATCCACCACGAGGTAGTCTAAATCTCCCCACTGCACCTGATAAAGAAACTGGCGAATAATGCCATTGAGCATGGGCCCGCGCCAAACTACGGGTTGATCTAAGTCAATAAGAAAGGCCATCGAGACCAACTTAACCCCATAGTTAAATGCGGGTTCTAAGACTTCCCCTTGCTGTCCCTGTTGCACCGTCACCTGGGCCTGGGCTAACCCCATCATATTGGGGGCATTCGGGCCATAAATATCCGCATCCAATAGCCCCACCTTCGCCCCCGCCTGGGCTAGGGAAACCGCTAAATTCACCGCGATCGTACTTTTGCCCACGCCCCCTTTGCCACTACTCACCGCAATAATATTTTTCACTCCCTCAATCCCTTGGCGATCGGGGAGTCCTTTTTGCTGCGGGGTTTCTGCCGTGACTTCAATATCCACCGATTCTACCCCCGGCAAGGTTTTTACCGCTCGCTGGCAATCTTCAACAATAAACTCCCGCAGGGGACAGGCCGGGGTAGTTAGCACTAAGGTAAACCGAACGGCTCCTCCATTGACCTGAACCTGGCGAATCATGTTGAGATCCACCAGACTTTTTTGCAGTTCTGGATCTTGAACGGGGCGTAAGACCTCAAGAATGGCCGCTACATCAAGGGATTGAGTCATGAGTCAGGAAATAGAATGGAAAGGTCGGAATAAGGCTGAAATTGGGGAAGAATTCCGGCAGGGACAATGGAACGTCCAACCCTTAAACGGAGTCCTCCGTCCTTATCTTAGGAGGGGTGGGGAAGGAACACTATAGAAATTCCTCACGCTCACTTTTGCAAGGCTTCAATGGCTAGACGGGGTAGGCTGAGGATCGTATCCAGAACTTGTTGCGGCCCAATGCCAACGACCAACTGCAGCACCAAAATAATGGCGGCAACGGTAAACGCTGTCGTCAGGGTTGTTTTAAGCACATTCACGAGCCAATTAAACACCACCCAAGTGATAAATATGGCTGCAATAATGAGAAACCAATTCACTGAGCCCCCTCCGTATTTACCGTCTTGCTCAGAGTAGTCTACAATGACTAATCGTGGCAATTCAATAAATATCGTCCTGTAGTCGGGCGTCCGTTGAACGCGGAACAAGATGACCGGCCAAGCGCTCTGAACATCAGCCCAGGGCCTCCAGCGCCTTAAAGGCAATCCACCGCCTAAAATTGATAGCCTGTAGTCTAAGGAATTCAAGTAAGCTCCATGAAGAACGTTTTTGGCAACCTCCTGGCCCGGCCATCGGGGCCTCGCATCGACACAAACCAGCGCCGTGGCATTGAGATTAAATCTCAGCGCGAAATTGCGATTATGCGAGAGGCCTCCCGAATTGTTGCCACGGTCTTAAAAGAAATCTCTGAACTGATTGAACCGGGCATGACCACGGCAGATTTAGATGCCCACGCCGAAAAACGAATCCGGGAAATGGGAGCAACCCCCAGTTTCAAGGGGTATCACGGCTTTCCGGCTTCCATTTGCTCCTCCATTAACAACGAAGTCGTCCACGGCATTCCCAGTCGCAAAAAGAAAATTCGGGCGGGGGATTTGTTGAAGATTGACACCGGGGCCTTTTACCACGGCTTTCATGGCGATTCTTGTATCACGATCGGCGTGGGGCAGTTGAGCCCAGATGCAGAGCACTTAAAACAGGTCGCGGAAGCTGCTTTATATAAGGGCATCGCCCAGGTCAAGGCGGGAAACACCATTTTGGATCTAGCGGGAGCGATTCAGGATTATACGGAAGATAACGGATTCTCCATTGTTGAGGATTATACGGGGCATGGGGTCGGCCGCCATTTACACGAAGAGCCCTCGGTCTTTAACTTTCGCACGACCCAAATGCCTAATGTGAAACTGCGGGCCGGCATGACCTTAGCGATCGAGCCCATTTTGAATGCGGGCAGTAAGCAAACCCGTACCCTCCGCGATCGGTGGACGGTGGTGACCGTAGACAATAAGCTCTCTGCCCAGTTTGAACATACGGTTTTAGTCACCGAAGATGGCTACGAAATTCTCACCGATCGCTCTCAACTGTAGACCTGACCTCAAGCTCCTGAGGGAAGGGGAGTTTTAAGGTTACAGTGTTACATTTTCCGATTGCCTGCTCGAACCGGCGTGGCCGCACTGGAGCGAGGGGCAAATCCCGAGAAAATTGAGGGGTTCATGGAATCCCAGACCACGCGGGTGGGGGCTGTTTAACTTAAAACTCAAGGCTCACAACTCATATCTTAAAACTCACAACATTATGCCCAGAACTCAACGTAATGATAATTTTGTCGATAAAACCTTTACGGTCATCGCGGATATTATTCTCAAAGCCTTACCCACGAACCGGAAATCCAAGGAAGCCTTTGCCTACTACCGGGATGGCATGTCGGCCCAGGCGGATGGGGAATATGCAGAAGCCTTGGATAACTATGAAGAGGCTTTGAAATTAGAAGAAGATCCCTACGATCGCAGTTTTATTTTGTATAACGTTGCCCTGGTGCATACCAGCAATGGCGATCACCGCAAAGCGATCGACTATTACAACGAGGCGATCGAACTCAATCCTCGGATGCCCCAAGCCTTTAATAACATTGCGGTGATTTATCATCATCAAGGGGAAAAACGGCAGGAAATGGGGCAGGAGATTCAACTCCAAATGGAGCGTGCCCAGGAGCAGAATGATGCGGAAAAAGTAGAAACTCTCCAAAGTGAAGCGGAAGCGCTGTTTACGGAAGCCAATGAACTGTTTGATAAGGCAGCAGAATATTGGACTCGGGCGATTCGCCTAGCGCCCAACAACTACATCGAAGCCCAAAACTGGCTCAAAACCACAGGGCGGGCCAAAATTGATGCTTATTTTTAAGCTGTATGGTGAATCATGACGCGGCTAGAGCAAATCACCCAGGAGTGGCAATGCCGGTTGGCCGAAACCTGTCCCGATCAGTCTGATGCTGAGCGAGCTAGTATTTTGGCCTGGCTCTTGGGGCCCAGTCCAGACTGTATCAATACCATGGAATCGCAAAATTGGCAGTGGTTCCTGCGTGCGATGGAATATCACCATCGTATTCTCCTGCAAAACTATTTGAACACTTCTCCCTCTAAGGGATACGAGTACCTCATGCGTCGCCTAGCGGGGGTATCTCTGATTCGCTCCAAACTGCGAACCTGGCTCGATCAAAGCCGCGATCGCCAGCGCAGTTTCATGATGGTGCTCAAAGAAGTCGTTCAAGAAATGCTGGAGAACGATCGTTATCTTCAGGAACAATGTCAGTGGTTGCAGCAGTGTACCCCCTCCTCCCGCCTCCGCAGTCTCTTACTCTTGGCCAGTCTAGAAGAATACGCCCTGCGCCCCATCTATAATATGCCCCTCATCCTGCGGCGCATTACCAATCACGTCCGCTCCCTGGAGCGGGGGGGAGTGACTTGGGCCCCGATCAAGGAAATGATTCACATGATTTCCGACGATGGGCTTTTGGCGGAGGATGACAAAGATGATATTACCGGCCAGAGCTACTTCAATGACCAAGCCATTGACTATTACGAAAGAAAAGTTTGGGAACAGGATGTCGATGGCCAACGGCGCAGAGTACAACAGGAATTTGAGCTATATCTCAACCAGGAATTGGGGGCAGTTGCGGTCAAATGGCTGCGGCTCTATCTGCAAGGCTATTCTCAGGAGCATATTGCCGAACGCTTAGGGATATCGATTAAGCGCTTATATCGCCTGCGGGAAAAAGTAGGGTATCACGCCATTAAGGTGTTTAGTGTTCGGGTTCAGCCAGAACTGGTGGCGGAATGGCTCAATATTTCCTTGCAAGAGCACAATTTTGGGCTAACGCCAGGGGAATGGCAGCAGTTTTGGACGACCTTAACCCCTCGGCAACAGTTAATTTTAGAAAACCTCAGGAAAGGGATCTCCCTGGAAACGATCGCAGAGACCTATGATATTAGACGCAATCGCGTGAAAGCCGAATGGGGCAGAGTTTACCTAGCAGCCCAGCGTTTTCGCAATCGGGATACCATCAAAGCTTTAGCTACGGAAAGTCAACCCATTTAAGCCTGAGAAACTACGGTACCTTCAGGGACTATCCGGGTTTCAGGGTTTGCCCTCCCTCAGAGGCTACCGTGGATCAGAGGCTCCTTTTTCCTGCTCTAAGACGGTCCGAATCAGGCGCAGTTCTTCTAAAATTTCCCTCAAAAGCAGATCCGTTTCCGATCGAATTTCCACGACCTCTACGTTGACATCCCGAAGCTGCAGAATTTCTTTGGCATAACGGGCCACTTCTACCGGATGAAATTGCAGGGGCTGACGGGGAGACGATCGATGTTCTGGATTGAGGTACCGGGGGTCGTAAGGTAAGTTTAAGTGTATGCCTTTGGGATCGGTATTGGCGTAGCGATAAATGGTGGCCCGGGAACGATGAAGAACTCGTTGAACATCTTCAACACTCATCATCTGTTCAGTGGGTTCCGATGGAGAGGAAAAGCGTCTTTCCCCTTCTAGGGGCTGATTCTCGGGTAATAGCATGGACAAAACGGACTATCCTCTGGCCGTAAGCATCTCAGTCTAGGTTTTCGTCTTGGGTTCAGTGGCGCTAAGCGATCGAGGTGGATCCGAGGTCTGCGGGGACATCCTGCCAACGTCCCTGACCCACAGCTTGCAGGGCTTCCTCTAGGCTCAGGGCTCCAGAATAGAGCGCCTTGCCCACGATCGCTCCAGTGACTCCCATGGCTTCTAAGGTCAATAGGCGGAGCAAATCCGTAACGCTACTCACGCCACCGGAGGCAATCACTGGAATAGAAACCTGACTGACCAAATCCCGGAGAGCGTTAATGTTGGGCCCTTGCAAAGTACCATCCCGGTCAATATCGGTATAAATAATCCCCGCAACGCCCAGATCTGCCATGCGCTGGGCTAAGGTCACCGCTTGTACCGTCGTGGTTTCTAGCCATCCCTTCGTTGCCACTTGGCCATTTCGGGCATCAATCCCCACCACAATCCGTCCCGGAAAGGCTTGGCAAAGCTCGGCCACCAGTTCGGGATTTTCCACCGCTGCGGTACCTAAGATCACCTGAGACACCCCAACGCCGAGGAGCGATTCCACGGTTTGGCGATTGCGAATGCCGCCCCCCACCTGTACCGGAATAGTCAAGGCTGCGCAGATCTCCCGCAGCACCCCATGGTTGGTGGGAGAGCCACTTTTTGCGCCGTCTAAATCCACAACATGCAACCGATCGGCCCCTTGACTCGCCCACTGTTTGGCCATTTCTAAGGGATTGTCACTGAAAACTTCAGCTTGGGCATAGTCCCCTTGATAGAGGCGTACACATCGTCCTTCCAGGAGATCAATAGCCGGAATGACATCCATAGGCGGTATTCCACAAAGAGTGCAAAGGGTTTAACGGTCTTAAAAACCGCTTTTATCTTACGCGATCGGTGTAAGTCTTGCTACGGGGAATCAGGAGGTCAACGGGGGGAACCGTTGTAGTCCACCACTACTTCTCCCGTGCTTTGATTGACCGTTACCTCACTTTCGATCGTGGGGGTTGTCCAACCTGGGGCTCCCCCCAAAAAGATAAAGATCCAAGTGCCGTCCCCATTGTCTTGATAGGGAGCGTCTTCCGAAGGCCCATGCATCACATCTTCCGCTTGGTATAGCCCGAGACCGCCATTGAGATCTTCGATCGCTTGGCGGGCATAGTTTTTAGCCCGATTGAGGGTAATACCTAGGGACAAGGGCGCATTGACCACGCCCCCAGGGGTTTGATGGTCTGCCGGTACAATTTCAGGGTTACGAATTGCGCCGTTGTAATCGACAATGACATCCCCCGTGCCCTGATCCACTGTGACTTCACTTTCGATCGTAGGGGTCGTCCAGCCCGGCTCCCCTCCCAAAAAGATAAAAGTCCAAGTGCCATCCCCATTATCTCGATAGGGGGATTCCTCGGAAGGCCCGTGCATGGCATCTTCCGCCTGGTATTCCCCTAGCCCGCCGTTGAGGGTTTCGATCGCTTGGCGGGCATAGTTTTTAGCACGATTGAGATCGATGGTTGTTAATTGACTGAGGTGCAGGACGGGTTGGACAGAAGACTGAGGGGACAAGGCGACCTCTGACGGCACCGGGGTCTGCAGCGCCAGGAGGGTAAACATCAAAGCAGAATAGAGCATAAGTTTACGGGTGAATAACGTTAGGAGCTAAGCAGTGAATCAACGGGTGGTCTGCATTCTCCTGACGCAACCCCCATGGAATGGTTTCAGTAGGTTCAGTCGTCTAGTTTTGAGAACGGACTGAGGACTGCGCTCACAACCTCACTCATGACCCAAATCTGACCCGGGAAGACGGTTTTTTGAAGCGCCCACCACTTTATTTTAGTCCCTATTGCGACAGCATTTGTAAGCGATACAAACTGGCATATAATCCCCCCTGATCTAAAAGGTCGTCGTGACGACCAGACTCCACCAGTTGCCCTTGCTTGAAGACCAGGATGCGATCGACATTACGAATGGTGGATAAGCGGTGGGCAATAATAATAGCGGTGCGATCTTGTAATAAGCGATCGAGGGCTTCTTGAATGAGGGCTTCCGTGGCCACATCTAAGTTGGCGGTAGCTTCGTCCATGACTAAAATTTGCGGATCCCGAATGGCGACGCGAGCAAAGGCTAGGAGTTGTTTTTGTCCTGCAGACAGATTCGTGCCGCGCTGACGCAGTTGGGTTTGATAGCCTTGGGGGAGTTGTTGAATAAAACGATCGACATTGGTGAGTTCTGCCGCCCGTTTAATGTTCTCTAAGCTATAGGTTTCTCCGAGGGAAATATTACTGGCGACATCCCCAGAGAAGATAAAACCATCTTGAAGAATCACCCCAATATAACGGCGTAGATCCTGTTGTCGTATTTCTCGAATATCATGCCCCGAAACGAGAATTTGTCCTTCCGTCGGTTCATATAAACGACAGAGTAAGCGAATAACCGTACTTTTACCGGCTCCGGTGGGGCCCACTAGGGCAACTTTTTCACCGGGTTTAATGGTAAAGTCTAGATTTTTTAAAACATAGTCCTGATCCTTATAGGCAAAGGACACCTGATCAAAGCGAATTTCCCCCGATCGTTCTGCTTCCTTGAGGGTTTCTGCTGTGGGGGACGGATCGATCGCGGTGGCTTTCACTAAACTGGGATCTTTAATTTCAATGGGTTCATTTAATAACTCCGCAATGCGCTCGACGGCGGTTAACCCAGATTGAATAGCGGTGAATTTTTCCGCTAACTGTCGTAAGGGATCAAATAAACGTTGGGAAAAGAGGATAAAGGACGCGAGGGTGCCAAAAGTTAATGCCTCAGGAGTGCCAGCGGTTTTGAGCACCAACATGCCCCCCACCCAGAGAACTAAAGCGATCGCTCCGAGGGAAACAAATTCGAGGGTGGCGGAAATTGCGGAATCATGAAAAATAGTCTTATCCACTTCCGTAATATAGCGATCGTTGGTGACTCGAAACAATTCACTATTAAATTTTTCGCGGCGGAAAATCTGGACGACGTTAATGCCTTGAATATTCTCCTGTAAGGTGGCATTGAGCAACGAGAGTTCTTCCCGCGATCGGTAGTTTGCTTTACGATATTGCTGCTGAAAATAGAGAATAACCGCCGTCACCGGCAGCAGGGTTAACATCAACAGTAAAGCAAGGGTAGGCTGTAGCCAAAACATCGCCACACACACCACAACCAGGGAAAATAAATCATTGACAATGCCGATCGCTCCCGTGGAAAAAACATCCCCCAAGGCCTCCACATCGCTGGTTAAACGGGTAATCAACTTCCCGATCGGAGTCCGATCGAAAAAGCGCACCGCTAAATCTGTAACGTGGTGGAACAAATCCTGACGAATTGCAGCGGTAATTTCCTGCCCAACCTCCTGAACCAGATACCCTTGAATGCCTCGAAAAGCTAAACGTATAGCGATCGTAATAAAAAGTGTCCAGGTTAGGAACTGTAAGCCTTGGGCAACGGATTGTCCCGCCAAGAGCCCGATCGTGGGTTCACCCCGAATTAAAGAGATGGCCTGCCCCACGAGGATGGGTTGCACTGCCCCGGCAATGGAGAGGGGAACCAACAGCACGATCGAGAGAAATAAGGTTTTACTACTCCGGCGGGCATAGGGAAACAGACGCAGAAATAAGCGCCAATCACTTTCGCGGGATTTAGAAGCGGCAGGTGCAATCACAGGATTTGGGCAAGGGCAACAATGTTACTGTATCTTAACGCTAATGGGATTCTGGCGAAAATTGCAGGCTAGGCGGCCAGCCTTCTCAAAGCGTTCTGGACTGAATGGGTGATGCGCTCTAAATGAGCATCCACGAGATCTTGGTCTTTGCGAATGCTGCCGTAATGGTTACCTAACCCTGGTGCGTCCCAGGTATTGCGATCGGGACTCCAGTACGGCCAAGCCCGTGCTTGTTCCTCAACTTGCCCCGGCAAAACAGATACACTACTTGCTGTGCCAGACCAGAGGTATCCTAAAGAAACTGAGCAACAAATTCCGGTGCTGGAGCAACATAGTGCCAGCGTTGGGCTCCGGTGGGTTGATCCGCTGTGGGGCGTACCGTCAGCAGAGCAAAGTGCAGAAAATCATGCACCCGCCCCAAGGCATGCTGGGCGAGGACTGCTCCTATGCCAGGCTGCTCCACCCCACATAATCGGGATAAGTAGGCAGGAAAGGCGGGACTGTGGTACAGGATGCAGCCTTGGGATAACGGTTGAGGCTGATCAGTGGCAAGGCTCCACCGTGCATGACGGTTCACCAGCCCTGTCTCCGGAGCATACACAAAGCCCTGAATCGCCAGAGACAGTTCCCCCAAACCCGCCACAACGGGATATCCAGCAACCCGATCGCCTTCGGCAATAGACCAAGACTGCGCCACGTCGATCGTTTCTGGGAGGGCTGTACCGGTTTCGCTATAGCCCACTAAGCGTCCTTCCTCATAGCCCAAGACGATCGCCACCCCATCTTCGCGGTAATACACTTCCCGCTCTGTTACGGCATCCGC
Source organism: Prochlorotrichaceae cyanobacterium (assembly GCA_049455215.1). Taxonomy (GTDB): domain Bacteria; phylum Cyanobacteriota; class Cyanobacteriia; order Prochlorotrichales; family Prochlorotrichaceae; genus JBEAPM01. The sequence goes on along the minus strand of JBMTZC010000036.1, from coordinate 2,509 downwards.
ACGGATAGCGATCGGGGGCAAGGTACAGGCCGGAACCCCTAACACCCTATGAACTGACTCACTAGAACTACCAAACCAATCCTCTTGAGCCACAAAGGTCTGATAAAGGGCAGAGGGAACGGAATAGGGGGCAGATCGATGGGGACAGAATTCCTCTTGGCGCTGAGCGATCGTCCTCCCCGGTTGCCAAGCCAGGGGCAGATTTTGCCAGAGCAACGCCCCCGCCATCAGCACGAGAACCCCAGCCCCGCAGTGGGATAGCCCCGAAATAACCGCAGACTGTGACATAGTACTTTTTTAATACACGAGTACTAAAATTATGATCGAGGTTACTTCTGCCTGTCAACCTATTTTAGTTTTTCCGTACTATTCCGTACTATACTGTTTCAAGTATCTTGTGCTAATTTCGATAGTCTTTTCTACACAGCTTTTTCTCTAATAGCCTCAGCAGGAATGCTCCCAAGGCTGCACCACTCAATTCCACCCCGATAATCCCTAAGGCGATCTATATCAGACCATCTTGGCCCGGCTTACTGGAACTGAGAAACGCCTCCAAGTCAGCAATAGCAGCTTCCATCGCCGCCAATTGTTCTTCTCGATGGTAGCTGCCCATGGGTTTAGCGGTGGATTTAACGGTTTTGCCTGAGGATGCGGCGGAGGTCTCTAAGGTATCGGTTTCCACGTCCTCCTGATCCAACGTATCTTCGAGCTGTTGTAAAGAATATTGAAGGCTCTCGGAAGCCGCAGCGCGATCGATTTCACCCATGATGTTTCCCCATACTGGCTATTTAAGGCAATGGCTGTCAATGTCAGGCGGAAGCGTGGTGTGCAAAGCACTGCGCTTTTCCGGTAATCTTGTGCGCTTTTAGGAGCAAGCTCCCCTAAGTTTGGCTCACTTAAGCCGTTAGACCCCATTTGGGGCAGAATCGATTTAGAATAAAATGCCGACCGCCGCACTGAGCGGTAGTGAGGATTCAAGATTAGGTTTGTCGGAAGCGGGAAGATACCGTCTATCCGATTCAGTTTAATCGATTTTCATCTGGTTTTAAAGACTAAGCAGGAGCGCTATTATTGTGAGTCAGTCTGTTCATTCATCCTTCGACTACGATTTGATCATTTTAGGTGCAGGAGTCGGAGGGCACGGTGCAGCTCTTCATGCCGTCAGTTGTGGCTTAAAGACAGCGATCGTTGAAGCAGCGGATATGGGGGGAACCTGTGTAAATCGGGGGTGTATCCCTTCTAAGGCACTCTTAGCGGCCTCCGGTCGGGTGCGGGAATTGCAAGATACGGAGCACCTAGAAAGTTTAGGCATTAGCGTTCAGGGCATTGGCTTCGATCGCGCTCAGATTTCTGCCCATGCCAATACCTTAGTCAGCAAAATTCGTGGCGATTTAACCAATAGCCTCACTCGCTTAAAAGTCGAAACCATCAAAGGTTGGGGGCGCGTTTCCGGCTCCCAAAAGGTTACGGTGCAGACGGAAGAAGGTGAAAAAACCTTTACAGCCGAGAATATCTTAATTTCCACAGGGTCTGTGCCTTGGGTACCCCCTGGAATTGAGGTGGATGGAAAAACCGTCTATACCAGTGATGATGCTGTGCGTTTAGATTGGTTGCCCCAGTGGGTGGCTATTATTGGTAGTGGCTATATCGGCTTGGAATTTTCCGATGTGTACCATGCCCTAGGCTGTGAAATCACTATGATTGAGGCATTGCCCCAACTGATGCCCACCTTTGACCCCGATATTGCCAAGTTAGCTCAGCGTAAACTCATTGATGGCCGGGATATCGAAACCAAAGTGGGGTTAATTGCCCGTAAGGTGATTCCAGGTTCTCCCGTGGTGATTGAACTAGCAGATCCCAGCACCAAAGAATTGGTAGAAGTGCTCGAAGTCGATGCTTGCCTAGTGGCCACCGGCCGCATTCCCGCCACGAAAGATATTGGGTTGGATACGGTGGGGGTAGAAGCCGATCGTCGCGGTTTTATTACCGTCAACGATCGCTTACAGGTGCTGCAGGATGGCGAACCCGTCCCCCATCTCTGGGCGATCGGAGATGCCACGGGTAAATTAATGTTGGCCCATACTGCCTCTGCCCAAGGGGTAGTGGTGGTGGAAAATATCTGTGGACGCGATCGACTCATTGATTATCGAAGTATCCCCGCCGCCACCTTTACCCATCCCGAAATTGGTTCCGTCGGGTTAACGGGGCCCCAGGCCAAAGAATTAGCCAGTCAGGAAGGTTTTGAACTTGCCGAAACCCGTAGTTATTTCAAAGGAAACTCCAAAGCCCTGGCGGAAGGGGAAACCGACGGCATAGCCAAAATCATTTACCGCAAGGATACCGGCGAAGTCTTAGGGGCGCATATTTTTGGGCTTCATGCGGCGGATCTCATTCAAGAAGTTGCCAATGCCATTGCCCAACGCCAAACGATCGCCACCCTGGCTTTCCAGGTTCACACCCACCCCACCCTCACGGAAGTGGTGGACGAAGCCTATAAGAAAGCACTGCC
>JBMTZC010000035.1:0-18961 GCA_049455215.1 Prochlorotrichaceae cyanobacterium | reverse complement strand
CGCCCCCCCCCCCCCCCCACTCTTCCGCCTGAAGTTGGTATCGCATCTCTTCAGTATTGTGAGGGAATCCTTAGCGACCACCGGAGCGAAAGAGATCCTCTGCATTTTGCTGAAGAGAATCAAAGAAGAGGATAAAGCCCAAAGCATCCCGAAAAGGCTGGGTAAAGCGATTGAGGAGTGTGGAAATTTTGGTGACTAAGTTGCGTCCCACCACAATTACATCATTATCCTGGAGGGCTAAGTTTGCCTCGGGATCCCCTAATAGTATCTGTTTACCATCCACTTTTGTTTTGATCGCTTGTCCTGTTTCTGGATCGTAGCGAATCAAAGCGATCGAGTTGATATTGGCACTATCTAAGGGAATACCATTTAAGGCATCTCGGAAATAACTTCCGGAGGGCAAGGTTAGGGTGCCAATCCCGTTGGAGGCGTAGCTGAGGAGTCGGACGTTGATGGTCGGTTTTGCCAGGGTTGAAATGGCCACTAAGCGACGATCGTAACTGGGATCCTCTAAAGTCTCTAATTCCGGCAGCATAACCACATCCCCATCCTCTAAGCGCTGGTTGGGGATGGGTAAGCCGTCTTTTAAGGGAGTATAAAGATCCAGGGTTTGGGAGAGGACGGTACCATCAGCCAAGGTACGCCGCACTTCGAGCTTTCTGAGATCTGCACTGGCTAAACTACCCCCCGCTGCCAGTAGAGCATCTGAAATCCTGGGGGTTGCCAAGGGATAAAACCCTGGACGAGTGACGGAACCCACCACCGTCACCTGAACGGGGCGTTGGGATATGAGGGAAAGAGAAATCTGCGGATCGACAATGTAGCGATCCAGCGCTTGACGAATTTTTTCCTGGGCTTCCCCTAAGGTTAAGCCTTCTAAGGACAAGACATTGACTAAGGGCAAGACGATCGCCCCTTCTGGATTAATGGGCCCCTGAAAATTAAAGTCGGGGAAACGAGCAACGGTGACTAAAATGACATCATCGGGGCCGAGACGATACCGTTTTAAGCGATCGGCAGTATCCGTGACTTCCAATTGCAGGGGAGATTCGGCAGGACTGAGGTCACTGGCCGGGGGTAAGTCTGGACGGTTTAAATCCTGGCGAATCAGGTCTAAGAGTTCAGGAACACTCAAGTTTTCGTAGGACTCTCCCTCTTCCGGTGCAGCAGCACTCTGAGCCAATACGGAATGCGGACAACTCCATAGCCCAGCGATCGTGGCTAGTGCTAAGAGAAACTGCCCGGATTGCTGTAGCCATTGCCCCGCCAGGGGGATGCAGGGGGAGGGGTGGGAAGTGCGGGAGATAGACATCTAACGAAATTGCTGATTTTGCACCGATTCTAAGGCCCGCTGGGCCGCAATTTGAACGCGAGGTTGAGCTAACAGAGGGGCCGCATCCTTCAAAATACGCTCTCCCCACAGTTGATCTGCCAGAAAATCTAAATCTCCATAGCGTCCATCGAGGCGCAGGGCGGCTTCTGCTTGCTCAATAGCCAGATTACGATCGCCTTTTTGGTAAGTCGCCACTGCGATCGCTAATTGGGGTTCAGCAACTTTGTCATTAATTTCAACGGCTTTCGTCCAATTGTCTAAGGCCGCATTCAGTTCGCCCTGCTCATACTGCACGAGCCCAATATTATTGATGGCTTCCCAAAAGTCTTCCTTTAGGGCGACGGCCTGTTGATAGGTATCCACCGCATCACTATAACGCCGCAACATATAATAGGCATTGCCCAGATCAAAAAAGGCTTCGGGGACATCGGGCTTTAAGGCAATATACGCTTCTTGATACTGAGCCGATTGGGCATAGTCTTTCTCTCTGAAATAAACCGTACCAAAGGCAGCGAGGATAGCCGGCTCTTCTGGCGCAATCTTTTGAGCTTGCGCTAAAGCGTTAATCGCATCCTGGGGACGATCGGTTCTAATGTACAAATCCGCCACAATCCCCCAGGCTTCATACTGATTGGGCACCAATTCTGTGGCTAATTCTGCTCGGCGTAGGGCTTCCTCGTATTCATCAAACTGCAACAGTTGCACCGCTTGCCGTAACAGGCTTTCTCCATCTCGCCGCAGTTCCACCAAATCAACGGAGGGGGTATGGGGAACTAGAGCCAGCGCGGGAGTTGCCGAGATAGAGAGCAGAGCGGAGCTAAAGAAACTGGATCCAAAGATGATAGGCATCCAGAACCGTACAGGATTAAACACGGAACACTTAGGCATTAAGATTTTCCTCAGCCGGATCAGCAGACTGCCTCTTATATAGCAGGTTTTGCAGAGGGTAAACAAGTTCTCAGAGAGAAGAATGGCGGCTTTCCCGTAGGGAGAAACGTGGAAACTTTAAAATACAACCTGATTTCGCCCCTGGGTCTTAGCCTGATAAAGCTTGCGATCGGCATCTTGAATAAAATCTTCTAGCGAGCCATAGGATTCGGTCTGTGTACAGCTCACACTTAAACTCATGGTCACCACAGAACTATTCTGCACCAGGGTCTTTTGGTGGGGAATGTGCAAGGCTAAAATTTCTGTCCGTACTCGTTCTGCCACCTGAACCGCCGCCATCAAAGGCGTATTGGTCAGAACGATCGTAAATTCCTCTCCACCGTATCGTGCCCCAATATCTACGGGCCAGCGGATAGAAGAATGAATCACTTCTCCAACCTGCTGGAGACATCGATCGCCAGCCGGGTGACCATAGGTATCATTAAATTGCTTAAAGCAATCCACATCACACATGATGATGGATAAAGGACTCGAAGACTTCAAGCTGTGAGTCCATTCCCGATCGAGGGACGTATCTAAAGAACGACGATTGAACAAGTTGGTCAGTTCATCAATATAGGCAATGTCTTTTAACTCTTGATTGGCGACTTGGAGCTGGGAATTGAGGGCAACCAACTGGCTGTGAAGGTCCAGCATTCTTAACAGTAATTGTACCCGTCGCCTCAGGGCCACCCAATTAATCGGTTTTTGAATGTAATCTGTTGCCCCCGCATCAAAGGCGGCATTCACAGACTGTTCGTCTTCGAGTCTTGTGATCATCAAAATGGGTAAGCTGTGAATCGGAGCTTCACGCCTAAGCTGAATACAACATTCAAACCCATCCATGACCGGCATTGCCCCGTCTAACAACACCAGATCAGGAGAAACTTGATGGTAAAGCTCAAGGGCTTCAATCCCATTTTGAGCTTCAAAAATCTCGTACTGATCAGGCTCTAATACCTTTTTGATCAGTGTACGCATCAGCAAGTCATCATCCACCAGTAAAATAGTGGCGGGTTGCAACCTTACCGGCTCAACAATCTCAAAGCCAAGGTCTTCAGAAATAGGTTTTCTAGAAATCATTACAAGACGATCAACCAGGTGATGAACGACACAGGACGATCGGACCACAAAATCCAACAGCCTACAAAAGTTTCTCTACAGATCTTAAGCGATCGTTGTGGCTCCGCTTAAATAATCTTGCAGTTGACGATCGTGATCATGACTAAGCTTACCGAAAGGCAGATGCTCTAGAGGAACCGCTTTAACATCGCTAATTTCCAGGGAATCTGTCCCCTCGCCCCCAGCAATCACCTCCGCCAGCACCGTCACACAAACCGAGTGGATACGCGGATCTCGGTGTGGATCAGAATACACCCCCACTAAGCGGGTAATAGATTGCAGGGTAAAGCCGGTTTCTTCCCGAAATTCCCGGGCTGCCGCCTGAGCGATCGTTTCTCCCCAATCCACCAGCCCTCCGGGTAAAGACCATTGGCCATTGTCCCGTCGTCGCACGAGTACAATTAAGCCCTCGGGGGTAATCCCAATCACGGAAACCCCTACCAAGGGATGACGAAAGATGAGACCTGCAAGGGTAGAGATATAGCGCCAAAGTTGCCTGAACATAAAAAATCCATTGATTAATAGGAATAATACTGTTAGAAACCTTGATCCGGTATGATCAGGGCGGTTCCCAACATTTATCAAGGTTTGTTTTTTACGATGCTAGATTTACAGGGGAAGAAAGCCCTCGTTACGGGTATTGCCAACGATCGCTCCATTGCCTGGGGAATTGCCCAACAGCTTCATGCCGCAGGGGCAGAATTAGGGGTGACCTATTTGCCCGATGACAAAGGACGTTTTGAGAAGAAAGTGCGGGATTTAGTAGAAGAACCCCTCAAGCCTAGTTTATTTTTGCCCTGTGATGTGCAGAATGATGCTCAGATTACGGATACTTTTACCGCCGTTAAGGAGCAGTGGGGGCAGTTAGATATTTTGATTCATTGCCTAGCCTTTGCCGATAAAGAAGATTTGGTGGGGGATTTCAGCAAAACAAGCCGCGAAGGTTTTCAGAAAGCGTTGGATATTAGTGCCTACTCCCTTGTCCAACTAGCCCGGGAAGCCAAGCCCCTGATGACCAATGGCGGCAGTATTGTTACCTTAAGTTACTTGGGTGGGGTGCGGGTAGTGCCTAACTACAATGTCATGGGCATTGCCAAAGCCGCACTGGAAATGAATGTTCGTTATCTTGCCGGAGAATTGGGGCCCGAAAAGATTCGGGTGAATGCCATTTCCGCAGGGCCAATTCGCACCTTAGCCTCCGCCGCGATCGGAGGGATTAAAGACATGATTCACCACGTTGAGGAAACGGCCCCCCTGCGGCGTACCGTGACTCAAACAGAAGTGGGCAATGCAACCGCTTTCCTCTGCAGTGATCTAGCCAGTGGCATTACGGGACAAATCCTTTACGTAGATTCTGGGTATTGCATTATGGGGGCTTAATCTGGAGGTGTCATCAATTAGCCCTCAGAGGGGAATCGACGGGAGCGAAGGATTGCAGCCCTAGCGGTTTGTTGAAACGGGCACAATAACTTGCTCCTCAAATCGTGAAATGCTTGTGGCTTGAATTGATGACGCACCAAAGTTGCAAAGTTGCCCTGAGGAGGTCCAAGTGTTATGGGGATGGTGCTAGGCAATTTTGCTGCCCCAATTGTGATGAATATAACCGGGAATGCGGCCGCGATCGCAGGGATCATCCCCATTGAGGCGATCGTGCTGTGGGTCTGGTGGACTCGATGGTGCAAGATTCAGATTAGTCTGCTGAGGGTATTCCTCATGGTTACCCTACTGAATATCTTGACCAGCATGGGGGGCATTCCTTTTCTCTGGAATCAGATGATGGCGAGTCATGTTCCCTCTGCGCTGAGGGCGTTGCCCATCTTTGCCATAGGCACCATCGTGGCTGAGGTGCTCCAGCTCCACTTTGACTTTCAAGGTGAACCTCGGGATCAACGTCCTTCTCGCCGTCAAATTTGGCTTTCGGTGATGGTTGCGAATGTCCTCAGCTATGCTTTTTTGTTTAACCTGTTGATTCCCACTGCCCTAAAAACTGATGGGTTATCCAGGGTTTCCTCCCCCTATTGGATACAGAACGAAATTCGACAACAACAAACCCTGTTGATTGATCTACAGACAAAATATTACTTACAGCACCAAACCTTTGCCGATCGTGTCGGGCAGGTGGCTACGATACCTTATACGTGGGATCGTCAGATCACCCTGAACGAGAGGCAACAGGAAGGATACTATACCTTTTCCGATCGCATTCTCCGCAGCGATTTAGCGGAAACCGAAATGAGGCGGAGTCTCGATCGCGTGGACGTTGTATCTACACCCCGTCGTGGCAATGGCTCCTCTCAGTTTACGGGGGTTCTGTTCGCCACAGAAGCAGACCAACTGTTTGGGGGCTATTGTCGATTAAGACCAGAGCATCAATCGGAACCACCGCCCAACCCATCTGAGATTCAGTTGATTTGGAATGGAAGGAGCAGTGAAATTCAATGTCCTGCCACGGCGCAGTTCCAATGGGTCAGTCGAGAGTGAAGCATAGGCCTGGCTGTCTGCTTAAAGCAAAAAATTAGCGAGAGAGGGGGCACGCCACCCTCTCTCGCCTTAAGTTGTTACCCTGCAATAGAGTGAGACCTTAGGTAATAACGGTGGGTTCATCCCGCCCCGTCAGGGTTTTAATCTGAGCCACCTCATCCGCCAGTTGAATGAGATCTGCTAGTGCCACTTGGGGATCCAGGTGATGTTGAGCCGGATCCGCTTCGTAGCGCTCTAGGTACAGCCGCAGGGTTGCCCCTTCCGTCCCGGTGCCGGAGAGGCGGAAGACCATGCGCGAGCCATCGGTAAAGCCAATGCGAACCCCTTGCTTTTGGCTGATGCTGCCATCGATGGGATCGGTATAGCTAAAGTCATCGGCATACTCAACGGTGTAACGACCGAGAGCCTGACCTTTGAGAGTGGGCAGTTTTTCCCGTAAATTGGCGATTAGGGTGTTAGCGGGATCGCTGGGAATAGCTTCATAGTCATGGCGAGAGTAGTAGTTGCGACCGTAAATTTGCCAGTGTTCCTGGGCGATCGTTTCTACGGATTGCTGACGGACGGCAAGAATATTGAGCCAGAAGAGAACGGCCCACAACCCATCTTTTTCCCGCACATGATTAGACCCGGTGCCAAAACTTTCCTCTCCACAGAGGGTGGCTTTATTGGCATCCAGTAAATTGCCAAAGAACTTCCACCCCGTTGGCGTCTCATAACATTCAATGCCTAGTTTAGCCGCAACCCGATCGGCGGCAGCACTGGTGGGCATGGAGCGGGCAATACCTGCAATGCCCTGAGCATAGCCGGGGACAAGATGGGCATTCGCCGCCAGGATCGCTAGGCTATCGCTGGGGGTAATAAAAAAGTGATTTCCTAAAATCATGTTGCGATCGCCATCCCCATCAGAAGCGGCCCCGAAATCCGGAGCATTCTCACCGTAGAGGATTTCCACTAAATCATGGGCATAGACCAAATTGGGATCGGGATGTCCACCGCCAAAGTCTTCTAAGGGGATGCCGTTTTGTACCGTTCCCGCCGGAGCGCCGAGGCGCTGCTCAAAAATATCTGAAGCGTAGGGCCCCGTCACGGCATGGAGGGAGTCCATGACCATGCGGAAATGACCAGCCGTCAAGAGTTCTCGGATTTTGCCAAAATCAAAGAGGGCTTCCATCAGTTCCGCGTAGTCTGCCACGGAGTCAATGACTTCGACCGTCATACTGCCTAAAGTTGTGGAACCTAAGCGATCGAGATCAAGGTCTGAGGCTTCGAGGATCTTATATTCCGTAATAGTTTGGCTTCGCTCAAAAATCGCCTCCGTCACCTTTTCTGGCGCGGGCCCGCCGTTGTTGATGTTATATTTAATGCCGAAGTCACCATCGGGGCCGCCAGGATTGTGGCTTGCAGAAAGGATAATACCGCCAAAAGCCTGATACTTGCGGATGATGCAGGAGACTGCAGGGGTAGACAAAATGCCCCCTTGTCCGACCAGGACTTTACCAAACCCATTGGCGGCCGCCATTTTTAAGATGGTCTGGATGGCCGATCGGTTGTAAAATCTCCCGTCTCCTCCCAGTACCAGGGTTGCGCCGCCGTAGCCCTCTAGACTATCAAAAATAGACTGGACAAAGTTTTCTAAATAATGCCGCTGTTGAAAGACCGTCACTTTTTTGCGTAAGCCAGAAGTGCCGGGTTTTTGATCCCCAAAGGGTTGGGTGGCAATGCTGTGAATATTCATAGGGTTTGTGTTTAGCATTTCTTCATGAGTCTACCGCTTGATGAGCCGCTCCACGCCAAATTTATGCGGCGACCTTACGCTTATGGTCTTTCGCCCCTGTTTGAGGTATCCCCCCAGGCTTATAGCTTTGGGCTGGTATTCAGTGTTGTTTTGGCGATCGGCTATGTGCTTTGGTCTGGGACGGTGGGAGACGGGAACTTTACGGATCGTTATGCCAACTGGGGGGACTATCCGGGTTTTTGGCTATCGTTATATTGGCATCCCCACGCTACGGATTTATGGACTCACCACGACTATTTGAACGCCCTCCAAGAAACAACGCCCCTAGGCTTAAAGGGACTTTATTTTCTTGCTGCTCAGTGTGGGATCCCCTTTAGTCTCTTCCAGATCAGTTTCATTACAATTCTCGCCGTTTTAATTTCTAGTTTTAGCTTTTGTGTAACCTGCAGTATTTTACCGATTCCCCTAGCGGGAACGATCGCTAGTTTTCTTAGTTTACAAAGCCTGTGGTCTCCTCAAGCCCCCTTGGTTCCAGACCCCCAAAGTCTCGGCTACTTAGGCTTATTACTGTGTTTTTCTGCTTTAAATCATCGCACCTTACCTGCGATCGGCCCCGTAACGCCTCTTCCCGATAATCCAGAATCTTCTTGGTTTCAGGGGCTGAAACGGCTCCATTGGCCCTTAATGGCTAGTATTGTTTTCCTGGCTCTCTTTGCGCCCCCTGCCTTGCTCTTAGTGGCGGGAGTTTTAGGGTTACAGGTGATGGATCGCTTAGCGATCGTTCCCGTTGGGCGTAAACCTCAGACCGTGCAGGAATTTTTGGACTGGACCCAGCGGCAACAAAAACGGCAGGGCAAAACCCTGAAGCAAAAAACCAAGGAAAAAGTTGAATGGAAAATTCAAGTCCGTTCTCAACGCCTGTGGGATCTCTATTTCCCCAGTCTCGGGTTAATTGCCGGCATTGGTCTGCTCTATAGCCTCGTTTACTTTTTTGGCGAACCGTCCCTGTCTCGCTATGACCTGCTCCAATATCCAGAGTTTTATGACCCAGGCTGGCAGTCTTATTTTTACGAAACCCCGTGGCAATCTTGGTTGATTGGCCATCGCAGTGGCTTAATTCCCCCTTTAACGCCTCCCCTGCTCTGGAGTGGCTTAGTGTTACCCCTCTGGCTCAGCCCCTGGGGGCTAGGACAGTTGCCTTTACTGCGTCAGGTGCGCTCCAGCGTCAAGATCTTGGGAGAGCTACTGTTAGTCTCCTTAGTCTGTTTTGTCCTGGCCCACGCCTTTGTCCTACAACTCGGGTGGCCACAGGATTTTCTCTGGATGAGCGATCGTTTAGTCCTAACCATTGCCACCAGTATTTTCCTCACCGCCATTGCAGAAGACCTGGTGCAATCCTGGGGACGATCGCAGGAGCGCTGGTGGGCTCTGGGGTTAGGAATCATTGCCTTAGTGATTATTTTTAAATTTCCCTTTATTCACCGGGCTCAACCCGTTAACGCCCTGCCCGTAGTGCCCCAGTCTGCCCTCTACGATCGCATTCAAGGGGCTGCAGAGGATCAGGTACTGCTCACCACCCTCGGATTTCAAACCGACTTAGCCCCGGAAGCGCAAGCGATCATCGCCGCGATCCAAGAGCGCATCCCCGTCTATACACTGCCCAACCACCTCGTCCCCCAGCAAACCTCCAGCTATCAAGTTGCACGCCAACACCTCAAGGAACTCTTAACGGCTCAGTATTTAGCCCCCCGCCCCGCCTTTCTTGCCTTTTTGGATCAGGTCACCGCAGACACCACCCTAGAACCCCTCTGGTTGTTAGAAACGAGTAGTTTCACCCCCGAAAATTGGTCTCGTTATGCCCTGCTGCAAAATCTCAACCCGATCTTAAGTCGTGAAATTAGCCAACACCTCACGACCCCCGCAAGCCCCGGCTTTTTGCAAAGCTGGATTAACCAACCTCACGACCCCTCCTGTCTCCTTCGTTCCCCCCCTTGGCTTCTGGTCAACCTCAGCGATCGGTGCCTGCCCCGCTAATAGCTGACAAAAAACTGGATAACGCCTAAAGTTCTCAATCCTTAGGTTAAAATCGCTGAATAACAATATTGTCTATCCTGAGTCTGAATGTGAGTGTTTCTCCTGGGCGACGACAACGGGTTGTCCGATCGAATTATCGTTTGCTGGGGTTGATTGGCCAGGGGCAGTTTGGCAAGGTGTATTGTGCTATCCATCGTAAATCAGGGAAGCTCGTTGCCCTGAAGTCTCTGGATCGGTATCGCCTCTCCACACAGCAATTTCTCAGAGAACTCCGCTTTTTACTGTCCCTGCGCCACCCCAACATTGTCAGTTGCCAAGCGCTAGAGCATACGGCTCGGGGCCGCTATTTAGTCATGGATTATTGTCCTGGGGGAACACTACGGGACTTACTGGAAGCAGAAGAATGTATTGTCCAATGGTCTCAAGGCATTCAGCTCTTGGGAGAAGTTCTCAAGGGGCTAGCCCATGCCCATGCCCAAAAGATCATTCACTGTGACATCAAGCCGGAAAATATTTTGCTCGATCCCACCCCCAAGGGCTGGGTGGCTCGCATTAGCGATTTTGGGATTGCCCACGTTATTCAAGAAGAGGGATCGGGGGATAGTGGTTCTCCGGCCTATATGGCTCCGGAGCGCTTCTATGGTCAATATCACCTCAGTTCCGATCTCTACGCGGTAGGGATTATGCTCTTTGAACTACTGGTGGGGGAACGGCCCTTTAGCGGAACCCCTGCTGAGCTAAGGATTGCTCACCTCAATCAGCCCCCCCATATTCCTGACTTTGTGCCCCCGGAACTGGCGAAAATCTTACAAAAAGCTCTCAAAAAGTTGCCAGGGCAACGGTTTCAGTCCGCTCAAGCCATGGGAGAAGCTCTGGAAGCAGCGGCAAAAAATCTCGGTTTAAGCGAAAAAAGATCCCCGGACTCAGATTCCTCCGCTTCCTATTTTCAGAAGCCAACGGTCATTCCGTCCCTCGAACCTTTACCAGAGCCGATCGCAACCCTTAAGTTTCCCCCCCACTTAACTGACCTCCTCTTCTCCCCTCTGGATCCGGAAGGTGTAGAGGTGTATGGAGTCTCGGAGCAAACCCTCTTTCACCAATCCTGTCTCGGGGAGAGCCTCCGGGAGCAGCCGAGCCTAACCTTAAGTGAATCCCCAACCCAAATGGTTGGAACACCGGGGGGAGTGCTGATTTCAACGCATCAAGGTCTATATTGGTGGACGGGGCAAACCAAAGGGGCTGAAAAGCTTGGACAATGGAAAAACCGGGGCGATCGTCACCTCTATGTGAACCCGGAGCAAGGCTGGTTTATGGTTGGCCTCCCCGGTTCCGATCATCAACTGTATATCGGTAGTTTGAGCCCATCCCGTCGGCCGAAATTGCTGCGTCCTTTGACTCCTAAGAACCAGTACGATCGAGCCTTTTTGCTCGATGCGGTGGGGCGGGGCATCCTCATGGGCGATCGGAAGGACCATACCTGGATTCAAGGGATCAACCGTCGATCGCAAATCTTAGGGGAATTACAGGTGCCCGTTCGTTTCAGATCCTGCCAACTCACCTGCAAACCCTACCGCATTGCGGGCTTTGAGGCGGATTCCCCCCACTTACTCTTTTTGGATCTCAAACCCTATCGATTACGTCGCTTTTATTTACCGATGCGACCCACGGCCATGACAAGTTTTTCCTGGGGCTATGCCCTCAGCGGCGAAGGTCTGATCATTATGTTAGATACGGAAGGGCGATTGGTGGGTCAATTTCAAGATGACGGAGATCCCCCCAGAGCCCTACGATCGCTCCGGGATCATCAATTGGTGCTTTGGCGAGAAACCGCTGCCGAGACGATCGTTCAAATCTGGGATGTTCATGCCCTCAACCTAGACATGATTTTTTAAACTCCCTTCAGTTAATCGCCGAAAGCTTCAATTTCCGATGCAGATAAGTCCCCAGCGCCACGATCGTGAGGATGATGGCGGCCCCGATACCAATGGGACTAGGCACCCAAAAGTTAGCCTTTAAGTGGTTAAGTTGACCCGATTGGAGGGAGTAGCCCCCGGAATCTTGGGAAGAACCCGAGCCCGTCCACTGCGCTCCCCAGGGGGTTTGCAGATAGACTTTGAGGTGCAGCAGCGGATCCGTATCAAAAAGTTGCTCACCTTGGGGCGTAATGCCCCCCAATTCCCGTAAGTCCACCGTTAGTTCCAACTGATTGCGAATGGCCAGGAGGGCATTTTGTTGTTTCAGTTCCAGATGGGCACTCATGGGAAAGAGGGCCGTTTCGGCCACACTAGGCTCAGAGGCCGCAAATAATTGGTTAAACTTTTTGACCAGATCCGCACCATTTGCAAAGGGGAGGGTCAGTTCCAAGTCCTGGGGGGAGGGATGACGACTGTAGCCCTGTAACTGTTGGGTACGCTGCTCTAGGGACTGAAACCATTGCTCTAGGGTGACAGAGCCGAGGGTGGTCATACGATCGAGGTGAATATGCTGAACGATCGCCCCACTGTTTTGGGTATTAAATTGAATGCCTACGCCATAGTCCATGCAACCACTCAGGCCGATCGCTAGCCCCAGACAGCAGAGTAACCGTCCCCAAACCTGGATACCTCGGTAGACCCTCTCCCTCAAAGCACGGGAAACAACGGGGATAGAGGTAGGGGAGTGATGGGCAAAGATCATCGGGCGGTGTCCTATTCCAGAGAGCATCTGCTATATAATCTTAGATGGAGAGGTGGCAGAGTGGTTGAATGCGCTTGACTCGAAATCAAGTATAGGGAGACCTATCGGGGGTTCGAATCCCCCTCTCTCCGTTGTTACTTTTGGTGTCCTATGTTTCTATTTGGTCTTGGCAAAAAATCAGAGCTGCCTCGCCCTGAAGATGCACTACCAGGGCGATCGACCCCGATGGCGGTTCCGGAAAAGCATTTTGTGAATGGGCATCCGTTACAGCCGCCTTTTCCCCCCGGGATGGAAGAGGTTATTTTTGGTTTAGGCTGCTTCTGGGGAGCTGAACGTAAATTTTGGCAAGAGCCGGGGGTCTATACCACCGCTGTGGGTTATGCCGGCGGCTATACTCCCAATCCGCTCTATCAAGAAGTTTGTTCAGGAATGACAGGGCACAATGAAGTGGTGCTCGTGGTCTACGACCCGGAAAAAGTCTCCTTCGATCGTTTACTACAGGTGTTTTGGGAAAGCCATGATCCCACCCAGGGAATGCGCCAAGGCAATGATATGGGAACCCAGTATCGCTCCGGGATCTATTGCACGAGCGATCGTCAACGGGAACAGGCTGAAGCCTCCCGCGATGCCTATCAAGCCCCCCTCAAGGCAGCCGGATTTGGCAGCATCACCACGGAAATCCTGGCGGCTCCCACCTTCTACTATGCGGAAGACTACCACCAGCAATACCTAGCTAAAAACCCCAATGGCTACTGTGGTTTAGGGGGCACTGGCGTAAGCTGTATTCCCGCGAGTCCCGTTGCCTAGGCATGGAATTAAGCCTCATTAATATCGGCTTTGGCAATATTGTGTCCGGGCATCGCATCATTGCGATCGTCAGTCCAGATTCTGCCCCCATTAAGCGCATGGTGGGGGATGCCCGGGAACAGGGCAATCTCATTGATGCCACCTACGGACGACGGACACGATCGGTTTTAATTATGGATTCGGGGCACGTTGTGCTGTCGGCCATTCAACCCGAAACCGTTGCCAGTCGATATATGTTTAAAGGGGGCGAAGCTCCGTCTGCCTCTAAAAAAACTTGACCCATCAGACTTTCCACTGAAAGTAAAAAACTAAGGGCAGAGTGCCGTACTCTCCCATCTTAAAGTTGGTCGCCACCGATCCTAACCTTCTTGATCCTTAAGCAATCCCCATGAGTGTGATCCCTGTGCCCTCCCAACCTTCCGCGCAAGCCGGGCAAGTTGTCGTTTTGACTGGTCCTAGTGGTGTGGGCAAGGGAACGCTGCTGCGATCGGTGTTGTCCCAACATCCCGAACTACACCTTTCTGTGTCTGCCACCACCCGCTCACCCCGACCTGGGGAGGTGGAGGGGCAAGACTATTACTTTGTCAGTCAATCCGTCTTTGAGGATTGGGTAGCAACGGGGCAATTATTGGAGTGGGCAGAGTATGCCGGTAACTATTATGGAACGCCCCGTCAGCCAGTCTTAGCGCAGTTAGCCCAGGGCAAAACCGTTATTTTAGAAATTGAGTTGGAGGGGGCCCGTCAGGTGCGTCAGACCTTCCCCGAAGCCTTGCAGGTCTTTGTTCTTCCCCCGTCCTTAGCGGTCTTAGAAGAACGCTTGCGGGGACGATCTCAGGATTCCGCCGCCGCGATCGAGAAGCGGTTGGATCGGGCTAAAGTTGAACTTGCTGCAGCAGATGAGTTTGATGTGCAGATTGTCAATGACTCCCTCGACCAAGCGATCGTTGCCCTAGAGACCACGTTATTTGGGTGAGTTCTTATGTCTAATCATCGTCAGTTCACCCTTGCTCAGCCCGTTACCCTCTCAGGGGTTGGGCTACACAGTGGTGAAACCTGCCACGTCCAAATCTGTCCGGGGGAGATCAATACGGGAATTTGGTTTCGCTGTAGCGACCCGACTGCCGGTACTCCCCTGGATATTCCCGCCAGGGTGGAAGGGGTTTCGCAAACGGTACTGTCTACGGAGTTAGCCCACCAGGGGCAGCGCATTCGGACGGTGGAGCATTTGTTAGCGGCCCTTTTGGGGCTAGGAATCAGCAATGCCCAAATTCAGCTAGAACCGGCCCGCCCCTTGCTGGAAATCCCCTTGCTGGATGGCTCGGCCCAGGAATGGGTCAGGGCGATCGTCTCGGCGGGGGTTGTGGATCAAGGGGCAGAACAGCCTCCCTTGATCATTCAGGCACCGCTGACAGTTCAAGCGGGCGAGGCCTTTGTGGTGGGGTTACCCAGTGCTGAAACGCGCTTGACCTATGGCATTGACTTTCCGGTGGCCGCGATCGGAGAGCAGTGGTTTTCGCTGCAACTCACGCCGGAAAACTTTCAGACCGACATTGCGCCCGCCCGAACCTTTGGCTTTCGTGAACAAATTGAGCAGGCTCAGGCTGCCGGACTCATCAAAGGGGGCAGCTTAGAAAATGCGATCGTTTGTGATCAAACGGGTTGGCTTAATCCCCCCTTGCGCTTCGAGAATGAACCGGTACGCCATAAACTCTTAGACTTAATGGGCGATCTCAGTCTACTGGGCAGAATTCCCGTGGGACATATTTTGGCCTACAAAGCTAGCCATCAACTCCACGTTGAATTTGCCCAGCAACTCCAGCAAGTTACCGGAACGATCGTCTAATCCTCTTCGCCTGGGGGCAGTAAATCACTAGGGAACTTGTCGGGCCGTCTCTCTAAGGGCACATAGGACTGATTATGTTCGCCGGTATAAATTTGAGTGGGCCGGAAAATACGATTTTCCCCTAGTTGTTCTTTCCAGTGGGCTAACCACCCGGCAACCCGGGCAATGGCAAAGACGGGGGTAAATAAGTCGGTGGGAATGCCCAACTTGCGGTAAACCAAACCCGAATAAAAGTCCACATTGGGGTAAATGCCCTTGTGTCCTAGGTTCTCCGACACCACTTTTTCCAGTTCCAAGGCAATACCGTAGTACAAATCACTCCCAAAGCGTTCAAAAAGTTGTTCCGCCAAGTCCTGGAGAATCACCGCCCGAGGATCCTTGACCTTATAGACTCGGTGCCCAAAGCCCATAATTTTCCGTTTGTTGGCAATACAATCCTCGACAAAGGGACGCACATTTTCCACTGAGCCAATGCTTTCCAGCATTTCTAGCACCTCTTCATTGGCTCCACCATGGAGGGGTCCCGCCAAGGTTCCAACAGCGGAAGCAATCACCGCGTAGGGATCGGTCAAGGTGGAAGCGGTCACCATGGCAGAGAAAGTGGAGGCATTAATCGTATGCTCTGCATGGAGAATGAGACAAATGTCAAAGATTCGGGCCGAAAGCTCATCCGGTTCCCGCTCATTGAGCATGTAGAGAAAATTGGCTGAATAATCTAAGGCATCGGAGGGTTGTACCGGATCGTTCCCCTTGCGCATCAGTTGAAAGGCCGCCACCATAGTGGGAATCTTGGCCACCAGGCGCACCACCGCATCGCGAATATATTTAGGATCGTCTAAGGCACGGCGGGAATAGAAGAGCCCCAGAGCAGCCGCACAGGATTGCAGCGCATCCATGGGGTGCCCACTTTCGGGAAAACACTTCATCATGTCCCGAATGCGGTACTTGAGGCGGCGATGATAGCGCACCTCATGCTCAAAATCCTCCAGTTCCTTACGACTAGGTAGCTCTCCCCAAATCAAGAGATAGGTTGTTTCTAAAAAACTACTGTTTTGGGCAAGATCTTCAATTGGCATACCTCGGTATTCCAATTTTCCCTGTTTACCATCTACGTAGCTAATACTGGAGAGTGTTGCGGGTACTCCTTCTAAACCAGGTTTAAATTCTTCGATGGTCATACCTTAGGTACCTAATCGTAAATAATTCTGAGGGCGAAAGGCAGGAGTGAACTCTGTTTGGATTGGTCAATATCAACTCCTTACTTACCCCTAGGGTTGCATTATCTAGAACAAGACGGAAGAGCGTCAAGGGGGAATTTCATGAGGCAATCACATGATTGTAGAACGCTCTTCAGGGAAACTGGCGCAGAAAATCAGATGAGCCGATCGGCCGCTCGGTAGGTTAAACTGAAGCAAAATGCATGGACATAGCAGCCATTTAAGGAAGCAGACGGTCATGGGATTATTTGAACGCCTCAATCGCGTGGTTCGCGCCAACGTTAACGATATGGTGAGCAAAGCCGAGGATCCAGAAAAGATCCTAGAGCAAGCCATCATTGATATGCAGGAGGACATTGTCCAACTTCGTACAGCCGTAGCGGGTGCCATTGCATCTCAGAAGAAAACAGAAGCTCAGTATGGTCAAAATATGACCGCTGCCAATGATTGGCAACGGCGTGCCCAATTGGCTTTACAGAAAGGAGACGAAGATCTGGCCCGTCAGGCTCTTCAGCGCAAAAAGAGTTACTCAGAAGCTGCCGCCACCTTGAAACAGCAACTGGATCAACAAACCGCTCAAGTTGATGTGCTCAAGCGAAATCTGATTGCGATCGAGGGCAAGATTTCTGAGGCGAAGACCAAGAAAAATATGCTCAAAGCCCGAGCCCAAGCGGCGAAGGTACAGGAGCAATTATCTAGCACCGTCAGCAGCATGAACACCAGCAGTGCCATGGCTGCCTTTGAGCGCATGGAAGAAAAAGTGCTGGAGCTAGAGGCTCGTTCCCAAGCAGGGATTGAGTTAGGGGGGGCTGACTTAGAAAGCCAGTTTTACGCCCTGGAAGCCGGAAGTGATGTGGATGACGAACTGGCCAGTCTCAAAGCCCAAATGCTAGGGGGATCGGCTACGCCAGCGGCCTCCTTGCCTGCCGCTAGTAATGCGAATTTAGGGGTAGATGATGAATTGGCCAAGCTCAAGGCTGAAATTGATCAGCTATAGGGCACCTCACAGCACTATTCAATTAAAACTATTTGCTTGTAGATCCAATTGATGACAGCGCCTAGCGTTGGTCGTCTTTGCCACTTTAATCACGGTCTGAAATGGGCAGTCCCCATCGGGTAGGGTAGGTATAGCACCTACCCTTCGTTTATCTGGGCTACAGGTCAATCCAAGGATAGACTTCCCCAAACACCAGAAATTTGGGATAGTTATACATCTCGTCCTTTTCCCTCTCGTCAGAAAGCCAACTTTAGAACTATTGATTACTGTCATGAGTAGTGTTCAAAACCTTTCAGATCAAGACTTTAATACGGTTGTTTTGCAAGCTGAAGGGCTTGTTCTTGTCGATTTTTGGGCTCCCTGGTGTGGGCCCTGTCGTTTAATTGCGCCTTTGATGGATTGGGCAGCGAAGACCTACGGCGATCGTTTAAAGGTCTGCAAGATAGAAGTGGATCCGAATCCCCACACCATGAGCGAATACAAAATTGAAGGCATCCCCACCCTGATTTTGTTCCGCAATGGGGAAATCCTCGATCGGATTGAGGGGGCGGTAGCCAAGCCTAAAATTGAGGCGATGTTGACCCCTCATATCGGGGAATAGGTTTTGGGATCGTTGTAGTGGTGAGTAGCGGGTGAGTCATTTGCATTCCGTTCAATACTCGTCACTCAAAACTTGTCCCTATCCCCTCAAGAGGCTTTCCACTAAAAGTGAAAAAGTTTAATGGCAGAGTGCCGTGCGGCACTCTACCGTTTTAAGTTTGTAGTCCCTCAAGTTAAGGACCAGAGAAAATAACCGCATCCAGATCTTCCCGACAGAGGGCATAGGAGAACGATCGCTGTACAGTTTGGTCGGACTGGGAGCTATGGTAGCGAACGACTATTTCCTCAATATCCATTTCAATGTCGGCTTCCCAGTCAGCTTGCTTAACCTGCCAACAATTGCGTTGCTGCTCATCTTGTTCGCACCCCCGATCGCGTAGCCAGGCTTCAATGGCAGTGAGAGAATGATTGTATAACGGGGTCTTGGCGGGAGGTAGGGACATGATCAATTCAATGAACCGTTTATACCGTAATGTAACACTTCTGAGGGCTATCCTACGATGCTGTAGTGTGTTGATCCTCTGTAGTGCTTTAACCCTGAGCAGTTGCCAAACCTTGCCGATGCCCAAAAAGGGGTATTGGATGAATGTTCAAGAAGTGGTGAATGGCAATACCCTAGAGGCGATTGGCGTAGAAGCGATCGGTGGGGAGTTTCCGGATTGGCAAGGACAACGGGTCAGAATTCGGCTCATTGGCATTGATGCACCGGATTTAGACCAAGATCCCTGGGGGAAAGCCGCTCAGCAATTTGTGGCGGAGCAAGTGGGTCTGGGCTCATCCTCTCGTCTTCCCCCGAGCGATCGTTTAGTCTTACTGAGTTTTGACACCCAAATTCAAGATGGCTACGATCGTCTTCTCGCCTATGTCTGGACAGATCAAGGGTTACTTAATGAAACGATCGTAGCGGCTGGGCAAGCCCTCGCCAATTCCTACTTTCCTAATGTGCGGTATGAGGAGGTCTTGGGCAATGCACAACACAAAGCCCGTTTATTGGGGCTAGGCATTTGGGATCCGGAGCAACCCCTTCGGGAATCTCCAGCAGAATTTCGCCGGCGGCGTACCTGAGTCTTTCTTACCGTTTGTCGGCAGCCCCTAAGCCACAGTCAATGCCTTTCCACCCTCTAGGGATAAGGCTTGGCTGAGATAGGTATACCAAGCTTGCATTCCTTCCCCTGTGCGGGCAGACACT
>JBMTZC010000034.1:0-19039 GCA_049455215.1 Prochlorotrichaceae cyanobacterium | reverse complement strand
AGAATTGCTCTCGTTCAAAATCAACCATAGGTACCTCGAAAAATTCTAAATCCCCCTTAAGAAGCTAATAGAGCAGGGATCAGCCTAAGACAAGTCGGTGAGAAAACAGAGCAGTCATCAATCAGTCCCCTCTCCCGTCTTGACTTAAAACAAATGGCCTAGATGGTGAAATGCGATCGTTCCCAAGGGCAGCAAGCCCAGACACATTGACCCGGCAACCGCTAAACCTGTCTTAAAAACCGGGATCTGCACGGCGGGGGAAACACCAATTTGTAACAACGATTGAACCCGATAGGCTAACCGATCGCCAGCGGTCTGAAGACCGATCCACTCAGGATTTAAGGGAGCCGGATGGGGCACGGTGGATCGCACGGCCAAAACTAAAGTTTCTGCTAGCAAGAGGGGATCAACGGATTGGGCGGCCCAGGCATCTGCTCGGCATTCCCGAAGGAGCAATAAATCTTGCCAGAGGCGATCGCTCCCAGGCATCCAATGACAGACGCGGCACAACCAATTCATGCCCAATCCCCAGAGGGGATCGCGGTAGTAGAAGTGAGCTTGCTCGTGGGCTAAGATGGCGCGGATTTGTTCTGAGGGTAAATTGAGGAGTCCCTGGCTGACAACTATACGGGATTGCAGCAACCCCATTTGCCCCGCTATGACCTGGGGAACCGCTAAATAATGGACGATCGCCCCTAGGGGGAAATCAGGATGGTCGATCTGGGGTAATTCCCCAAACCATCGCCGCAGTTGCCCATGTTGCAGCAGCAAGACCGCTGCCTGACAAAGGATCCAGCCCAAACCCAACTCCGCCAGCAAACAGGGCAAAGAATTCACGGGGAGACCCCACATTTGGCCATGATGCCCCATGACTAAAATGGCGACCGCCGTACTCAGCAGCAACATCCCCGGAAAGGTCAAGGCTACGATCGTCGATCGCCAATGGGTGGTGTCTGGGACAGCGGGACGATGACTCAAAATCAACAGCCGAGCGCCGAGCGCAATGCCAATTACCGTAAACAATAAAACTAAGTGCATGAGCCCCCCTCCCGTGCCTCACGAGCCGCCTTAATTTGTGCCGTTAATTGTTCTAATTGATCAAAACTTGCGGAGTCGAGACGATCGGCAAAGGCCGCGACCACCGCTGGGTTCCGACTAATGTCCAGGAATTTCTGGAATCGCTCTTCCGCTTGTAAAGCCTGGGCACGATCGCGACTCACTAAGGGTTGCCACAGAAAAACGCCCCCCTGCTTGTGACGGCTCACCCAACCCTTTTTGGCCAAGCGCTGCAAAACCGTAGTAATAGAGGCGGCCGTCAATTCCCGACTAGGATCCTGCAAGATCACCTCTTGAATTTCTCGCACCGAGACTTGCTGATGATCCCAAAGAATCCCTAAAATCTCTTGCTCCAGGGGGCCCAGGGAAAGCTGAGTAGGAATTTCAGGTTGAGACGGGGAACGTTTAATCATGTTCGGAATCCTGATATACTTAAAGATTACTAAATAAGATTGAATTTTAGACAACCGGTCAAAAAGACTTGTCCAGCACGCTTGAACCCTCCGGCATTGAACTAAACCGTGAGCACGATAGCCTAAGAACTACCGGTATGGGCTGAGACCCGCTCCAAAAAGATAGAGCAGATCGCCTTTGAAGTATTGCCTTTTATCTAGGCTAGAGCTTTAGGAGATTAATATAGCAAAGACTAGTCATTCTGAAAAACATGGGCTAAGATGAGAATATGTTACAAAAATTAATAAAGCCCTTAAGGTTTGTTAACACGATCGTCACCATAACCTAGTTCACAGTCCTTCTGTGGCTACGCGGGGCATCGAAACCAACCTTTTGCCCTGCATCACCTAGCTGAACTCCTTGACCTGAGTGAATTATGAGAACTCCTGCTGCATCCACTGATTTGGTTCGTACCTACCTCAAAGAAATTGGTAGGGTTCCTCTGCTGAGCCATGAGGAGGAAATTCTCTATGGCAAGAAAGTGCAACGATTATCTTCACTTCAGGCAGAACGGGAAAACGTAGAAAAGAAGCTCGATCGCTTACTGACCTTTGGCGAATGGGCAGAGCACGTTAATTTGTCGGAAGCGGAGCTTTCGCAAATTGTTGATGAAGGCGAAGCTGCCAAACGCAAAATGGTGGAAGCCAATCTACGGCTGGTGGTTTCCGTTGCGAAAAAGTACCTGAAGCGTAATGTAGACCTGTTGGATTTAATCCAAGAAGGGACGATCGGGATGCAACGGGGTGTGGAAAAGTTTGATCCCACGAAAGGCTATCGGTTCTCTACCTATGCTTACTGGTGGATTCGTCAAGCCATTACCCGAGCGATCGCCGAAAAAGGGCGCACCATTCGACTGCCCATTCACATTACCGAAAAGCTCAATAAGCTGAAAAAAGCTCAGCGCGTCTTATCGCAAAAGTTAGGTCGTGCCGCAACGATCGCTGAACTTGCGGAAGAAATTGACCTCAGCCCCAAGCAGGTACGGGAATACTTGTTGCAATCCCGGCAACCCCTATCCCTGGATCTGCGAGTGGGGGACAATCAGGATACGGAATTGGGTGAGTTGTTAGAAGATGATGGGATTTCCCCCGAAGACTTCACTGCTCAATCCGCTCTGCGTCAAGATTTAGAAGGTCTAATGGCGGATTTGACTCCCCAACAAAAACAAGTCCTGACCTTGCGGTACGGCTTGGAGGATGGGCAAACCATGACCCTCGCTAAAATTGGCGATCGGCTCAACATCAGTCGGGAACGGGTTCGTCAAATTGAGCGGGAAGCCCTGACCAAGTTGCGCAAACGGAAACAAAACGTTCAGGAATACTTAGCCAGTTAGGCTATTGCCCTGAGCTAACAACTTAAGGTGAAAGAGGGCGGCGCAGAGTGCCGCCCTCTTTCATTAAATTTCGCTTTCAGTGGCAAGCCTTGCCCTGCAAGATGCGCTGAAATTGATACTTTTCAGTTCCCTCTGAGCAGAGTAGGCTTTGCAAGTCGATTCAATTTTGGTACTCATGGCTCTGCCCTTCTCGTGGTCAGAGCCCAACGCTACCGCAATATGGTACATTCCTTTCGGGTACCCACCCCATAAAGGACTTGATGTTAATAAATGTTTAGGTGGAGGGGTATTCGGAACCTCATCCACCTTTTTGTTTGGGATATAGCGGTTCCCCTACAGAGGGATACACCTCACCGTGCCCCTCTCACAACCTTCAGTGAGTCACCAGAGTAAGAGTTTAGCCTATGAAAGGGATTATCTTAGCGGGGGGATCGGGCAGTCGTTTATATCCCATTACCCAAGTGGTGAGTAAACAGCTTTTGCCCGTATACGACAAACCCATGATTTACTACCCGCTCTCTGTTTTAATGTTGGCGGGCATTCGGGAAATTTTAATTATTTCGACCCCCCAGCATCTGCCTCTCTTTCAGCAGCTTTTACAGGATGGACATCAGTGGGGCATAGATCTGACCTATCTCGCCCAACCGGCTCCCGAAGGGCTGGCTCAAGCCTTGATTCTGGGGGAATCCTTTTTGGGGGGAAGTTCCGCGTGTCTGATTTTAGGAGACAACATTTTTCATGGTGATGGATTTTTAAATCTCCTGCAAACAGCCACAAGTCTAGATGAAGGAGCAATGATTTTTGGCTATCAAGTTGCAGATCCTCGACGCTATGGGGTGGTTGAGTTTGATGACCACGGCCAAGTGTTGAGTATCGAAGAGAAACCCGAACAACCCAAATCAAAGTATGTTGTCCCTGGCATTTACTTCTACGATCGTCATGCGCCACAATTAGCAAAACAATTACAACCCTCACCACGGGGTGAGTTAGAAATTACGGATTTAAACCGACTGTATCTAGAGCAGCAGGCGCTTTATGTGCAACTTATGGGGCGGGGGTATGCCTGGCTGGATATGGGCACCCATGTCTCCCTTCATGAAGCCTCTAGTTTTATCCAAACGATCGAAAGTCGCCAGGGACTTAAGATTGCTTGTCTTGAAGAGATTGCCTATCAGCAGGGGTTAATTAATGCTCAACAATTAGAGCAGTTAGCCTATCCCCTCAAAAATAGTAGCTATGGTCAATATCTCCTCAATTTACTGCATACTGAAAGCGTAAAAAACTAACCTGGGAATAGGGAAACCGCATCCTATTCCCAGGGATAAACTTGCATGACTGAACTTGATAATCTTCTAACCCTATGAATATCCAACCTACGGCAATTCCTGATGTTTTACTGATCACGCCCCAATGTTTCCAGGACGATCGGGGTTTTTTTATGGAAAGTTATAACGAACGTCGTTTTCGGGAAAAGACGGGAATTGAGGTTACTTTTGTGCAGGATAATCATTCCCAATCGAGCCAGGGAGTCTTGCGAGGCTTGCACTACCAAATTCAACAGGCCCAGGGCAAGCTAATTCGAGTTACCCGAGGGGAAATTTTTGATGTTGCTGTGGACTTACGATCGACTTCTCCCACCTTTGGGAAATGGGTGGGCGCTCATTTAAGTGCAGCCAATCACCACCAACTTTGGATCCCCCCCGGATTTGCCCACGGACTTTATATTCTTTCGGACATTGCCGATGTATTGTATAAAGCAACCGATTATTACGCCCCGGAACACGAACGGACGTTACTTTGGAATGATCCAACGATCGGAATTGAATGGCCCCTCGTTTCCGGCAGCGATGGGCCGATTTTATCTAGTAAAGACGAACAAGGTCGCACTTTTGCCAACGCCGATCATTTTTAAGGTTGAATGAGGCTGCTATCAATATTAGGCGAGGGAATGAGAGACGCACTCCCTCGTTATTTTTTCCGAGCCGCTCCTGAAGTTGATCTTCCTCTGGGTTAACGCGGATTCCCTGGCACTAATCCCTTCTGATTACCATCTCCCCTGGACTGAATGCAGAATCTATCGGGCATTTTATTAGTGCTTTTCTCCTCCACCTGCTTTGGGGTCATGCCACTGTTTGCCCATGTTGCTTACCAATCCGGGTGTGACCCTATTAGTATCCTCTGGATACGGTTTAATCTAGCGGCGATCGTGCTCTGGCTGGTGTTACCCATCCAAAACATTCCCCCCCCTAAGTTCCGGCATTGTCTAATCTTGTTGGGCATTGGCAGCATTTATGTCGCCCAGTCGTTGTGCTATTTCACCGCGTTGACCTTAATTCCGGCTAGTTTAGTCGCCTTATTGCTTTACATTTATCCCGCGATCGTTACCGGGCTAGCCATCAGTTTGTTGGGAGAACCCGTGAAGCGGTACAAATTGGTTGCGCTTGGGTTTTCTCTACTGGGGGTCATTCTCACCATTGGGGTGGATCGGGGGGAGTCTTCTTGGGGGCTAATGCTGGTGGTGTTGATGGCCTGGCTCTATGCCATTTATGTCTTACTGGTCAGCCGCGTTTTGAGCCACGAACGATCGGCCCTCGCTTGCCTGACCTGGGTGATGACCAGTGCTGCGCTGCTCTATAGCGGAATGGTGGGACTACGGGGATGGTCTTTGCCCCAATCTTCTCAAGGTTGGCTAGCGCTGGTGGGCATTGCCCTCATTTCCACAGCCCTAGCGGTGGTGACTTTATTTGCTGGGGTCAAGCGCATTGGGGCAACCTCTGCTGCTACCTTATCGACCTGGGAGCCCGTTGTCACCGTGGTTACAGCCAGCCTATTTCTAGGGGATCGGCTGCCCCCTCTGAGCTTAGTGGGGGGGGGCTTCATTCTGGTCGCGGTCTTGCTCATTGGACGACCATCAAGTTAAGCGAATCATCTACCCGCAATCACCACCAATTTTTAACTTTGAGCGGAAAGCCAAAAATCCTGGCAAACTCACGTTAATCTAGAGATTAGGTCTTCTCTGCAAACCATTTAGATCGCTGTAGTTTTAAGCATGTTCATTTTTTTGGGTGCTTCGTTCTGGCTTTTACAAACCGGAGAACTCCGTCCTCTCTTGGGGAACCTGTGGTTAGACTTAGGCGTTTTGGTGGCAATGGTCAGCCTCTCTGCCTTATTCTCTGGCTCAGAAACTGCGATTACCTCCCTAGATGACTTGAAATTACAAGCCTTAATTCAAGAGCAGGGAGATCCGCAGCGAATTTTTACGTTAGCTTTAAAGAATCGAAATCGCTTCATTATCACCTTATTGGTGGGAAATAATTTAGTCAATAACTTCTCAGCTATTTTAACCAGTAATCTATTTGCCCTGTGGTTAGGGAATGCTGGAGTGGGGATTGCCACCGCAATGATTACGATTCTCCTCCTCATTTTTGGAGAAATTACCCCAAAATCCATTGCCATTAATAATCAACTTCCTGTTTTCAAGGCGGTGGTACGCCCCATCTATGGGTTAATGCGTTTCCTCTCGACCCTGGGGATTATTCAAATCCTCGAAAAAATTGCCGAAAAGGCGATTCGGCTTTTTCATACTCCTGGAGCAGATGAAGGGGAATCAATTAAAGATTTACAATTGATGGTGGAAATTCTTGGGGGAAAAGGTAAAATTAACCTCACCCAAAAGGACTTACTACAGAGAACCTTAAAACTTAATCAAACCACGGTTCGGAGTGTCTTAAAGCCTCGAATTGACATGGAAACCCTGGCTCAGGACATGACTCTGGATCAGGCATTAGCCTACTGTTTAGAAAGTGGTTATTCTCGTCTACCGGTACAGGGAAATTCTAAAGACATCATCGTTGGTATTGTTCATCTCAAGCAAGTTCTGCAACGCTTACAGGATCCAGAACAGGATAATGCTAATGTCTTGGTGACGACCATTATGGATCACCCCACCTTTGTACCCGAAACGAAAGCGATCGTTCCCTTGCTTAAAGAAATGCTCCACCAACGAATCCATTTAGCGATCGTAGTGGATGAATATGGTGGCACGGTTGGGCTGATTACCTTAGAAGATTTGCTCGAAGAAATTGTGGGCGAAATTTATGACGAAAGTGATTCTCCCCCTCCTCCTTTTGCCCCCAATCCAAGCTCCAACCATTAAATGACTTTCCACTAGAGAAAAGCACTGTAATCTTGACTGAGAAAAAGGGCTCGTTCGGCCTGACGGCGACGGGTTAACCCCGCCAGTTCTTGCCCTCCTGCTTTATTCCAGCGCAAAAATTCTGCTACAGCCCCTGTGTAATCCCCATCATTTAATTTACGGCGCAACGTCGATTCCGATAGGGCTCCCGGACCAACGTTGTAGGTAAACACGACTAAAGCGGAAAACTGATCTGACGTTAACGGGACCTTAATCAACCGGGCTACATCTTCCTCAAAGCCCTCTAATCCTTTGCGGAGAAACTGCTCTGCCTGAGCTTCCGTAATCACCATCCCCGGCCGTACCGGCAGAATATCAGAGGTGGTGCCATACCCGATCGTCCAGATGCCCACAGAATCCTGATAGGCTTCTAGTCGTAATCCTTCAAATACCTTTACCAACTCTAAGCCGCGATCGTTAATATGCTGACCAGTCGCCGCTTGGGGTGTTTGCGCACTAGGTTCCGGCTCTGCGGCCCCTTCAGTCACCACTACGCCATCCCGTAAAATATCCACAGCAGACTGGTAGATATACCAAGTATTCTTGCCCTCAAAAAAGATTTGTTCCCCAGCATCCGTTTTGCCAAAAGTCACCCGAACATGGTTTCGGGCAGCGTTATAGGCCACGATCGGATACGCTGATCCTGCTTTTACCAAAACTTTTTCCGCTTCACTTAGCTCGGAAGATTGCAATTCCCGGAGTTTTAAGTAGCTATCGATCTTTAAACGCACGGCATAGGGCATAAGTTAACGTCCTTAGGATCACTCATCGGCTGCTTCCAACTTATAGCCTACACCGCGCACAGTTTGGATCAACTGAGAAGATTTAAAGTTCGGGTCGATCTTTTCAATTTTGCGGCGAATTTGCCCGATGTGTACATCGACTACGCGGTTATCCCCAATCGACTGATCTCTCCAGACCTGCTCCACCAATTCTCCCCGCCGCCAGGCGCGTCCCATATTTTCCATCAGAAACTTCAGCAGATCAAATTCCAATGCCGTTAGGGGTAAGGGTTGATCCATAAAAAACGCCTCTCGTCCCGCAGGATCAATCAACAGCGATCCGACCTGCAAGGGCGTATCCTCATTGCTCGTTGCACTCCAGGTTCGTTGCGATCGTTTAATCAAGGCACCGACCCTAGCCCCCAACTCACTGATAATGAAAGGCTTGGTAATGTAATCATCTGCCCCCTGGGCAAAACCTCGCAATTTATCTGCCTCATCATCCCGGCTAGTTAAGAGGAGCACTAACACGCCCGTCATTTCCTGCATTTCGGCACAGAGGTTGTAGCCATTATGATCGGGGAGGTTTACATCCAAAATCACTAAATGGGGATTGAAGCTGCGAAACAGGGACAAACCCTCTGTCCCCGTCTCCGCCAATTGTGTTACATATCCCTGACTAGCCAAGAAACGGCCAATCAGATTACGAATTGCTGGATCATCATCAACAATGAGAATTTTGGCATCTGCCATAAATTGTCCCTAGGGCGGTTATAACTTGAACTTAGGGGCACCTCGACGTGGTAATGGGAATGGTGGCGAGCGGCGAAGTCACCTGCCACAATGCATCGAGGTACCTTAGGAGAATCACGACAAATAATAATTATGTTGATTATTGTGTCATTGTTCAGCGGCTTTGCTGCTTCAAACACGGCCTGACCGAGGATCCTCAGCGTAGGCACCTGAGGTTAAAGCAGAGGGTACGCTGAGAAATTTATCTGGGTTCCGCGAGAAGCTCCAGAAACAGAGATTAAAATAGTAGAATCTTGGAAAGATTCAGCTACGTCTCTTCAGACGTTACAGCAATCCCGATGAATCAAGGATTGAGGAATCACGGATTAATGGGGATCGGCTCCCTATTAAACCTCAAGTACCTACGTAGCATAATTTTAACGGGAAACTTTCGCGTTTTGGAGGTTTTGAATGGCGGAGCAAACTCCCTACGAGCAACTTGGTGTAACAGAAGACGCTTCTTTTGATGAAATTCAATTGGCCCGTCAGCGCTTAATGGCTGCCTGCGGAGGCGATCGCCAAGAAGTTGCGGCGATTGAATCAGCCTACGACGCAGTTCTCATGCATCGTTTACGCTTGCGGCAAGCCGGCAAAATTAAGGTTCCCGATCGCATTCGCTTTGCCGAGGAAACCTCTGAGTCAGCTTTTTCTCCTGAACCGAGTGTACGGGCGGTATCCTCCCCAGAGTGGTTAAAGTCGTACCTGGATCAACCCAGTCCGAACGATATTCTGGGATCGGGTTTAATTCTAGGCAGTTTAGCGGGGATTATTTTATTTATTCCTGCCCTCTCTTCCTCGGTACTCTCTGTACTGATTGTGGCGGCCTATGCCACCAGTACCTATTTTCTCAATCGCAAGGAAAATCGTTTAGGCAGAAGCCTGGTACTCAGTCTAGGTGGAGTCATTATCGGCTCTGTACTCGGTTACATTGTCTTGAGGTTGTTCCTGTCTCCCTTGATCACCCCGGATTTGAGCCCTGCTCAATTTGTAACTGCCTTCAGTTTCATTGGGTTATGGTGGACTTGCAGTTTTCTGCGCTAGCCAGCCGACCCTCTCCAAAACTCGCTCCCGGTAATGATGGGCTGAACAGCAAAGCCCTGACCTTAAGGAACAAGGCCAGGGCTCTAGCTTTAAATGCAGGTCGGTAAGGGCAAAAAGATGACAGCCCCTAGCGCTTTTTCACGTCTTTTGCCATTTTCCGGAACATATCCATGTCATTGCCGCTACTGCGACGGCGGGTCGTTTCACTGCTGCTGGAAGCTGTACCAAAGCTGCTGGTGGCAGGAGCGGAGAAACTGCCCGAGCTGGTACTAATGCCACGAGTTTCAGCAACCTCAGCCTTAGTCAAGGCTGAAACTTGGGTGGAAACTTCCTTCTCTTCGGTTTCACCGGCTTTCTTGGCGTAAGTCCGTTTGATCACTTTGGGCTGACGCATATAGTCAATGTCGCCTAAGGTTTTGGCATCATCAGGCTCTAGATAAAAGGCACCGGAAGACTGCTGATTTTTGTTGCCTCCCCCGAAAAGACCGCGAATAAATCCCGTCATGGTTAACCCCTGTCTGTTTCTATAGAAATTATTTACACTCTGTTAGCTTATCTTAAAATTTGCCCTCCTGCACCCGTTCTGCTAGGAGCCGTCATTGAGTAGTGATGAAATGCCTATCCAATGCTTACTTCAGCCCCTAGCCTAGACGATTTTTGCTTAAATCCGGTTTCCCTTCTCCCCATTGGGGGCTTCTCAGCCTGAGGGAGAAGGGGTGGCTCTATCTTTGGATCTCGGTCTTAAGCTTCACTGGCCAGGGATAGATTGGGTTCATCCGCTCCCCGGATCATCTCTAAAGACAATTCAAAGGCCTGAACCCGACTGTCACAGAGATGATTCGGCTCAATTAAGTTGAGCACCTTGAGTTTTTCTAGACGGTTGCGGGTTTGTCCCTTTGCACCCACAATCAAGACTTTGCGATCGTCTCCGAGGGCATCTTTAACCACATTCTCCAAAGAGAGGGAAGCGGTTACCCCCAGGTGGGGCACATCTGTCAAATCTAGAATGAGAACCTCTGCCTCTCGCATGGCGGCATGTTCCCGCGCGATCGCTTTGGCTAAACCAAAAATCATGGGACCACTGAGATAAAAGAGCAAGACTCGGCCAGCGGTCTGATCCATCAGGGCCTTTTCTTCGGCACTGAGTTGGATGGCATCATCCGCGTCCGTAATGGTTTTGACTTCTTCGCCATGGAGTTTAGAGAGCTTGTCGATCGTCAAAATATTGGCGATAAAGACCCCAACACCCACCGCCACAATTAAGTCCACCAGAACAGTCAAGAGCAAAACACCATACATGATGAAGCTGCCTTTGACGGAAACTTGGTGGGAGCGCTGGAGAAAACTCCAGTCGAGAATATCAATCCCCACTTTCAAGGCAATACCCGCTAAAACCGCCATGGGGATACTCGCCGTGAGGGGAGCAGCCCAGAGCACGACCACCAGCAAGATCAGAGCGCGGGTAATACCGGATAGCGCAGAGCGGGCTCCGGTTTGAATATTAACGACGGTGCCCATAGTGGCTCCAGCGCCGGGAAGACCACCACATAAACCGGATATGAGGTTCCCAATGCCTTGACCAATTAATTCTTTGTTGGAGTCGTGCTGGGTGCGGGTCACACTATCTGCAATGACGGCGGTGAGCAGGGTATCAATGCAACCCAACATGCCCAAGATCGCCGCATCTACAAAGATGATACTGACATCACCAGCGGTAAAAGTCGGTAATTTGAGGGAGGGCATCCCCGTACTAATGGCTCCAATCCGGCGCATTTCGACATCCCCAAAGAGGGTAAGGGAAACGACCGTGCCGATCACGAGGGCTAATAATTGGGGCGGAACATAACGCTTCCATTGGGAAGGCATCAGGAAGATCAAGGCGATCGTCATGAGCCCTAAAATCAGTTCCACGGGGTTCGTTCGACTGACCAGATCCGGCAATGCCTGTAGGGTTCCCATCACCCCACCTTTGGGGCTAGATTGACCCAACAAAGGAGCAATTTGCAGAATAATCAGAATCACCCCAATCCCAGACATAAAGCCGGAAATGACGCTATAGGGCATCAAGGTCACATATTCCCCAAGGCGAAAAGCGCCAAACAAAATCTGGAATACGCCCGCCAGCATCACCACCGTAAAGGCGATCGCGATCGCCTTTTCCGGATCGTTGGGGTATTCTGCTGCCATGGAGACCATGATGCTGGTCATGACCACCGTCATGGGGCCCGTCGGCTCAGAAATGAGGGTGGCGGTTCCCCCAAACAGAGCGGCAAATAAACCGACACATACTGCTCCGTACAAACCCGCAATGGGGCCAGCCCCTGGCATCACGTCTTCAAAACTGGAAAACGCTGCCACACCGAAGGCCAGCGCTAAAGGTAGGGAAACGATCGCTGTCGTTAACCCACCAAACAAGTCGCCTTTGAGATTATCAAAGCGAATTTGATTAAAAATCCGTTGAGTCAGACTCCGGGGCGGAGCCGTTGCATCCCCATTCATAAAGTAGTTCCTTAACTAAAATTTATTTTGCTAGGCTTTACACTTAAAGCGGAAAAATTCAATGGAAGAGTGCGGCGCTGAGCCCCGCACTCTTCCGCCTCAAGTTGGTAGCCGGATCTGGGGATCATTTTAATCCGAATTAACGCGCAGATCTCGGCGCTTAAGTTGCACAGGCCGTTATACTTTGTAGCGTTCCACTGAAAGCGAAACAATTTAAAAAGAAGAATCCGGTACGAAGCGCAGGACTCTTCCGATTTCAGCCTTTGTTCGCACAACTCATAAATTAATTAAGAAATGTAAACGATCTGCGAGAAAACTTTGGATCGTCAAAGAAAATGAAAGACTATATCACTATATACCTACGTCATATTTACGTCATTGTGCTGATACAGGATCGAACGCTATGCAATTCCTGAGCCAATTCCCCCGATTATTACTGCATTTTCTCCGTACTTCCCCACTCCTTTTGTGTCTGTATGCCCTGCCGGGACTGGCGCAGCCCATTACCCCCGATGGTTCAACACCGACGAATATTACCCAGACGGGACAACAGATCGATATTTCTGGGGGAACGATCGCTGGGCCGAATCAGTTTCATAGTTTTGATCAATTTAATGTTCCCAGTGAACATACTGCTAATTTCCAGGCTCCAGCCCCCGTGGATAATGTTCTGGGACGGGTGACGGGGGGCAGTCCTTCAGCGATCGAGGGAACGGTGCGGGTCAGTGGTAGCGATGCAAATTTATACTTGATGAATCCTGCGGGGATTGTCTTTGGGAAAGATGCTCGGTTAGATGTGCCGGGATCCTTTAATGCCACGAGTGCGAATGGCATTGGCTTTGAGGGAGGGGGAGAGTTTAGTGCAGAGGGGCAGAATAATTATCATGATTTAGCCACCAGTCCTAATAGCTTCAACTTTAAGGGCAACAACGGCGATATTGTCAACCACGGGGATTTGGCGGTTCCAGCAGGAGAGACCCTGAATCTGGTGGGGGGCACGGTGGAAAATACCGGCCGTCTCTCCGCTCCCGGCGGTGGGGTGAATATCATTGCGGTGCCGGGTCGTGAGACAGTACGCATCCGGCAAAATGGCATGGTGCTGGAGTTGGAAGTCACCGATAATGGTCAGGGACTTGCTGCAACGGATTTGCCGGAACGACTCACGGGGGGCGAAGGTCATGCCAATACCCTGGAGGTGAGTGAGGATGGCAGCGTGCGGTTAACCCGTCAGCCCAGGGGAACGGTAACGGTGCGGGGCACTGGGGAGAAGCCAGCCCGGATTGAAGGCGATCGGATCCACCTTCAGGGCCAAGCGGTCATGATTGAAGACGCAGCGATCGATTCCACGGGTGTGATCAATCAGGTGATCTTGCAAAGTAGCCAAGGCTCCACAGCGATCGTTAATAGTCAAATTAACCTGAGTAACCTAGCGGGAATTGGGGGTCTACTGGAACTTGCGGGACAGTCAGTGCAGGTCAATCAAAGTCAAGTGAACCTGAGGGGTTCGCAAAAGGGACAAATTCGGGTAGAAGCAACCTCTGGCAATACCGAGATTAACCACAGCCAAATCACGATCGCTACCCCGGTCTTATCCCGTGACCAGGTTTCCCCCCTCAGTGCTGAATTGAACCCAGAACTAGGGGATCTGGTTTTGGCGGGACAACTGGATATTCTCAGCCCTGCCCAGGTGGTAATTGCCCGTAGTGACTTGGCGGCCTATGGGGTGCGGATTGGTGGAGATTTTCAAGGTAAAGGGGAGTTCGTCACTGCCCAGGAAACGATCGTTGAGGCGACTTCTACGATCGCTGCGGGGAATGCTTGGGGAGATCCGCTGGATGCGTCTGGGTTGCCCAGTAATCCTCAAGATCCTGGCGATCCTTTTGCTACGGCGGGGCGGGTGATTGTTTGGGCGGATGATAAAACCCGCTTTCTGGGCTATTTGCATAATCCCGCTGGTTTTGCGGAAATTTCCGGGAAACGGGAGTTGGATTTAGGGTCAAACTGGGATCAACGGATTAATGTGGCTGAATTGTTGCTGGATCCCACCAACATTACCATTACCACTGGAACGGGAACCTACGGCGATCAAACCATCAGTAACTTTTTGGAAAATACTGGTGATCTCACCATTACAACGGCTGGGGGCGGTACTCAGGCAGGAGATATTACTGTTAATGGAGGAGTGGCCATAAACTGGATGAGTGCCAATAGTTTAACCCTGGAAGCCGATCGCTCCATTAGCTTTGGGAATAACTCCAGTATCACCGCCACGGGCAGCGGGAGCATCGTCCTGGAAGCCAATCAGGGTGTAACCCCAGCTACAGGGACGTTTAACGGCATTGATCTCACCAGCAGTAATGTCTTCATTTCCAGCAACAGCGGCGACATCACCCTCAGCGGCAAGGGGGGAACCGTAGGCGGAGGGGGGAGTAACGGCATCTATCTCCTCAGTGGCAGCACCATCCAAACGACTAGTGGCAACACCATCCAAACGACTAGTGGCAACATTACCCTGAATGGACAAGGCCAAGCTTCAGGCTTAAATAACCTGGGACTGCGAATTGAGGGCACAGGAACCCTGGTTACGGCGGAGTTCGGCTCCATCACCCTCAATGGAACGGGTGGCGATAATAACACTGCCCAGCATGGAATTGTGATTTTTAGTAACGCTCAAGTCACCTCCACCGGGATGGGTGCAACTGCCGCCACGATCGCGCTAAATGGGATCGGCGGAAATGCCACGGGGCAGGGGTTCCACCAGGGGATCCGAATCTTTAGCAACGCTCGTGTGAGTACTGTTGATGGTGAGATGAACTTAACAGGAACTGGCGGCAATGATCCGAATAGGGCGGATCAACCAGGGATTTATCTTGATGCGGCTCTGGAGTCTACGGGTACGGGCAATATCATCCTGAATGGAACCGGGGGGCAAAGTAGCGCCCAGGGTTATGGGGTTTGGGTTGATACGGCGGGTTCCGTAACGGCTACGGGAAGCGGTACCATTACGATCGCTGGAACCGGAGGGAGTGGAAACAATACCCTAAGTGGAATTTTAGTCTCTGGAGATATTGAGGCGAATACGGGGAATATTACCCTGACAGGAACAGGCGGAACAGGCACTGGTGGGAACAATTGGGGCATTGGAGTGACGGGAGGAGCAACGATCGTATCCACCAGTACTGCCGTTGATGCTGGGAGCATTACTTTAGTCGGGCAAGGTGGTTCAGGAACTGCTGACAACGTGGGGATTCAAGTGAGTGGTGGGAGTCAAATCAATACGGTTAATGGTGATGTAACATTAACGGGAACGGGGGGCACCGCATCTGGAGAAAACAATATGGGTATTCAGATGCAAGCTTCTTTGATCAATGCCACTGGTACAGCCACGGTGACTCTAGACGGGATAGGAGGTACCGGCACTCAGTTTAACCATGGTGTCAACATTCGTAATGTTAACGATGCGGCAAATCCAGCGACTGGAGTACGATCGGCTCAGGGCAATGTCACTATCACAGGTACTGGAGGAGAAGGCAATAACAGTCGAGGTATTCAACTCGGTGCAGCCAGCGAGGTACTGACTACCGGTACAGCTTCTATTGTCCTCACCGGGACAGCCCAGGGCGATAACACTGATATTCTTACATTTGGTGCGGCTGAAATTGGGGGAACTAGTGCTAACAACGTCAGTCTCTTTGCCGATGTTCTGAGCCTGTCCAATGGTACAACGCTACAAGGTTTAGGGACGTTAACGATCGCTCCGTCCACGCCAGGGATAGATTTTGCAGTTGATTTCTCAGTTGCCCCAGAATCCTTTGCAGGGATTACTTTAGGACGGCTCGATACCAATACAACGACGGTTAGTGGGGATACCAACCTGAGTGCTTCCACCACAATTCTAGGGGGAGCGATCGACTTCAGTGGCAGCATCACCAGCAATGATAACGACGTAACGTTCCAAGCAGGACGGAACATTGTTCTCAACCCCGGCTCTAGCATTAATACCGGTGCCGGAGATATTAACTTATCCGCCAACCAGGGTGCAACACCAGCAATCGGCAGTGTGGCTGGTATCGATTTGAATGGTGCCAGCCTGGCCACTACCACCGGTAATATCGAACTGATTGGTCGTGGAGGCGTTGGGGCACTGAATCGATTGGCTGGAGTCTTGTTGCAAAATAATTCCCAAATCTCTACGCAGACCGGCACCATTGATTTAACTGGAACCGGGGGAGATGGTAGTGCAACGGGAACGTCTGCTAATTGGGGGGTGGCTTTACTCACCGGATCATCGATTACTTCCAGCGGCACTGGAGCTACGATTACCTTACAGGGTACGGGAGGAACGGGGGCTAATGGTCAGGTTGGTGTACTGGTGAGCGACACTAACACCAGCATTACTTCCAGTGAAGGGGATATTACACTGGACGGAACAGCAGGAAGCAGTACAACAGCAGGTGCTAATTTTGGAGTTGCGGTACAGTCTGGAGCAGTCATTGAGTCTACGGGGACGGGAGCCAATGCCGCGACCATTACCCTCACGGGTACAGGGGGAACAGTTACCAGTTTGACCTATGGGGTCATTCTGGCAGATGCAGGCTCAACGATTACTGCCATTGATGGAGACATTACGATTACAGGCAGAGGGGGCGATGCTCTGGTCGGAAACGGTCATGGTATTGTCTTGCGTGGAGGAGCGATCGAATCTACGGGAACTGATGCGAATGCTGCTCAAATTACGCTCCAAGGAACTGGCGGCAATGGGCCAGGGAACAATTTTCAAGGCATTGTACTGGTGGAAAACACTCAGATTACATCTATCTCTGGAGATATTAACCTGGAAGGAACTGGAGGGAGTGGAGATGCCAATAATGCAGGTGTGCAGGTCAGTGGAAGTACGATCCGTTCAACCGGCACTGGCGCAACCGTTGCTGATATTACCATTACCGGTACCGCAGGCAGTGGAACAGATCCGCAAACGGGTTTGATTGTAGCCACTGGGAGTGCTATCACTACCGTCGGTGGTAACATTACGGCCCTGGGGCAAAGTAACGGTACGGATCCGATCGCTCAGGGTATCAACCTGAATGCCAGTGAAATTAGTTCATCGGGTTCAGGTCTCATTCGTTTGACTATTACAGATCCAACCACTGGAGATGCCTTTGCTGCCCTGGGTGATGCCATTTTGGGGAACAGTACGGGAACAGGGGATATTACCATCACTGCCGATACGATCGCTCTGGACTCTGCTCTTATTCAAGGGAGTGGGATTCTAACCTTACAACCCAATACTTCGACCACCGCCATTGGGATTGGTGATAACGTTCCCGGAGTTTTCAACCTCACCGCCACAGAACTGAATAACATTACTCCCACCTTTTCATCTATCAATGTGGGTCGCAGTGATGGCACGGGGTCAATACGGGTGGGCATTAATATCGATCCTGCTGTAGCGTCCCTCGTTACCCTGCTGGGCGGTAGTGATCTGGGCGGTGGCGATAACGATAACCTCTGGACAGTGACGGGAGTGAATACAGGCACCATCAACGGTATTAACTTCCAGAACTTCACCACACTGCTTGGTGGGGGACTGACGGATACGGTACAGGGGAGTACGGCTGACGAGGACTTTTTGATTGCCAACCCTGATGAAGTTCAGGTGGGGAACTTAACCTTTACCCGTGTAGAAACCCTGGATGGAACAGGTGGAAACGATCGCTTCACCCTGGCGGGGGGGACCCTCTCCGGTTCAATCACTGGTGGCGCGGGGACAGATACCCTGGTGGCAGGCAATACTCCCACTGACTTTGTGGTGACGGGAACTGATAGCGGTACGGTTAATACCATTCCGGGTGGCTTTAGCAGCATGGAAAACCTCACAGGAGGCACTGCGGACGATCGCTTTAGTTTTGCAGGCGGAACCCTGAGTGGCATTATTGATGGGGGTGCGGGAGCCGACAGCTTACTGGGATCAACGGGGGACGATCGCTTTGAGTTAGCAGCAACGCCCAATGCGGGCACCTTCTCCGGAACGAGTTTCATTAACCTGGAAGCGATCGATGGCAACACCGGAACCGATATCGTAACGGACAGTAACAATATTGGTGCAACCTTTAACCTCACGGGCACCGATAACGCCTTTTTAGAGCCGCAATCGAACCTGACCTTTACCAATGTGGAAATAGCGATCGGCAGTCCCACCGCCACCAATACGATCGCTGGTACTCCTAACCTCGAAACCTTCAGTCTAACTGGTGAAAACAGTCTACAGGTCGCTCAAATTGCCTTTAGCAACATCAACGCAATTCAGGGTAACGGTGGTGATGATGTACTTCAGGGAACTGCCGGTAGCGATCGTTTTACCCTCACGGCTTTAGATACCGGAGCAATTTCTGGACTCACCTTCACTGGCATTCCCAACTTAGAGGGATTAGGGGGAGAGGATACCCTGCTAGGCTTTGATCAAGACACAGCGATCGCTATCACTGCTCTAGATTCCGGAACCCATAGCCAGTTAAGTGGTAGTTTTGCCGGTATTGAAAACTTGATCACTGGAACTGGAAACGACACCTTTACCCTGGCAGGGGGGACTTTGACGGGAAGCATTGATGGCAGTACGGGAACAGACACCTTTACTGCTGACAACCTAGAAAATACCTTCACCTTCACTGGGATCAATAGCGGTATGATCACTGGCATTGGCACTGGATTTAGTAATATTGAGAATTTCATCGGCGGAATCGTTAGCGATCGTTTTCTCCTCTCTGGCGGAACCGTCAGCGGCAGCATTGATGGCAATACCGGAACCGATTTCTTAACCGCTGATAACGTGGCTTCTGATTTTGTTTTAACCGCTGAAAATACTGGAACGCTAACCGGAATTGGTCAGGTATTTACAAACATTGAAAACCTAGCAGGCGGCACTGCTGATGACACCTTCACTCTGGCTGG
>JBMTZC010000033.1:0-19177 GCA_049455215.1 Prochlorotrichaceae cyanobacterium | reverse complement strand
GGCATCGGGAGCTTGCACCAAAGGCGAAATGGCCCGGGAACTGTCTAAACGATCCCTGCGTTTAATTTCCGATTCCAATTCTTCTAGGCTGCGGCAGGGCTGACCCAGGTTTTGCATATCCTGTTGACGGCGGCGGGCCCGTTCCCCTGGAGAAGCGGTTAAGAAAATTTTTAACTCAGCATCGGGAAAGACCGTTGTGCCGGTGTCCCGCCCTTCCGCCACTAAGCCGCCGTGCTGTCCATACCGTTGTTGTTCCTTCACTAAACATTCCCGCACCGCTGATTGGGCCGCAATATTAGAAACATGGGCCGTCACTTCAGACCCACGAATGGCCTCCGTGACTTCCCGATCGTTAATCCAAACTCGGGTAGGAGTAAAGGCTTCTCCCTTCGGAAATTCAAACCGGATCTGACATTGAGCCACTAAATCAGCGATCGCTAATTCATCCGTGAGGGCAACTTTCGCGTTGAGAACAAACCACGTTACGGCGCGATACATGGCTCCCGTATCCAAGTAAAGCAGGTCTAGGGTTTTGGCAACCCGCTGGGTCACCGTTGATTTGCCCGCTCCTGCGGGGCCATCGATGGCAATAATAGGCTGACGAGCCTTGAGCACAACATTGTCAATTAAACGAGCAGAACCTACCTGTGCGGCCACCGCTAACATCCCCTTGATTTCAACTTTTTCCAAAGGAGCTAGTGTATCAGGATCTACTAGGTCTAGATACTCAAATTTAACCTCCGGTTCCGTTTCTAAAATGTTGCGGGCACTGCTCACCAGGGACTGCCGATCGTATTGTCCTGCCGCAAAGGCATCTTGAGCCGCAAAGAGGGCACGGGAGAGGACAGTGGCTTGATGCTGTTCGGTTGGAGAGAGGTAACGGTTCCGGGAACTGAGGGCTAACCCACTGGCTTCCCGCACAATGGGACAGGGGATGATTGCGGTACCTAAGTTTAAATCCGCGACAACCCGCCGAATAATAGCCAGTTGCTGGGCATCTTTTTGGCCAAAGTACGCCCGATCCGGTTGGATCAGATTCAGCAACTTCACTACGATCGTTGCCACCCCTTGAAAGTGAGTGGGTCGCACTTGGGCACAGAGTCCTGTCAGGAGGGATTCCGGGGGAATGACTTGGGTAAATTGGGGGGAGAGCCCGGGTTGCTGCCCCCCTTGGCCATATAACTCGTCAGCACTGGGTAAAAACAGCACATCCACTCCAGCCTTTTCACAGAGGGCTTGATCTGCCACCAAATCCCGGGGATAGCGATCGAGATCTTCCTGGGGGGAAAACTGAGTCGGATTAACGAAAAGGCTCACGATCAGGTAGTCGTTTTCTGCCCGGGCCCGCTCAATGAGGCTGAGATGTCCGGCATGGAGGCACCCCATGGTGGGAACAAAACCAATCCGGGGGGCGGTGGGAGCCTCTGGGGCG
Organism: Prochlorotrichaceae cyanobacterium; assembly: GCA_049455215.1. Lineage (GTDB taxonomy): Bacteria > Cyanobacteriota > Cyanobacteriia > Prochlorotrichales > Prochlorotrichaceae > JBEAPM01. The sequence continues at coordinate 17,745 of JBMTZC010000033.1, read as the reverse complement.
GCATTGGAGGGAAGGGAGGAGAGCCGCACCAGATTGAGGTAACGCCGCAGGGCTAAAACCGTGGACAGACAACGCACAAAGATCTCCTTAGCATCAACGTTCGGCTATCCCTAAGATACCCGAAACCCTCGGGCTGTTTTGAGGGTTGACCGGATTCGGCTTAACTTGAGGGCGACCCCTTAAGGCGAAAGAGTGCGGCGCAAAGCACCGCACTCTTTCATTAAATTAAAGCTGCCTTGAGACCTAATTAAATTAATTAATGAGGCTAGGCGGTTACCAGCACTTTTTCGCTCGCTTCGGGGTTTGCCTCCGGACTGTCGGCTTCCGAGGGGGGCACCACCTGCCAGAACAGGGGCACATAGTGATCCCAGTTCGCCAGAATCTCTTGGGCTTTAGGACTACCGGTACGATCGCTATGGGCTTGAATTAAGGTCTTTAACTGAGCCGCACCTGCAGGAGTAATCACCCGTTGGACTTTGACGATTTCGGGGTTGACGTGGGTGGGGAAGGTACCGTCTTCATCGAGGAAGTAGGCCAAACCACCGGTCATGCCCGCCCCGACGTTCCGCCCGACTTTACCTAGAACGACGATGACACCCCCGGTCATATATTCGCAACAGTGATCTCCTGCGCCTTCGATGACTGCTTGGGCGTTGGAGTTCCGTACACCAAATCGTTCTCCAGCTTGTCCCTGAGCAAAGAGGGTACCGCCCGTAGCACCGTAGAGGCAGGTATTGCCGATGATCACGTTTTGGGCAGGATCGTAGGTAATGGCGGGGGGTGGCGTGATGATGATTTCACCGCCGTGGATGCCTTTGCCTACATAGTCGTTGGCTTCTCCCACTAGGTTGAGGGTGAGTCCAGGTAGGGTAAAGGCACCGAAACTCTGACCAGCACTGCCCTGGAAGTGAAGGGTAATCTGTCCTTGGAAGCCTTTATTGCCATGGCGTTTAGCGATCGCCCCGGCGAGTCTTGCCCCAACGGAGCGATCGGTGTTGACGATCGGGTAAGTTTTGGCAACTTGACCATGATTTTCCACCGCATCCCGGATCTCGGAGTCGGCAATGAACTCATCATCTAGCACAGGGCCATTGCTGTGAACCGCAACATGCTCCAACCAGGAGCGATCGTTGCGGGTATCGGGGAGTTCCGTGAGGCAGTCGAGGTGCAGGTGACTGGTTTTGGTGAGGGTGACATTGCGGGGGGCCAGCAGGTCAGCACGGCCAACGATTTCCGAAAGACTGCGATACCCCAGTTTGGCCAGGACTTGCCGTACTTCCTCCGCCACGAAGACAAAGAAGTTAACCACGTGGGCAGGAATGCCGGTAAAGCGCTTACGCAAGGTTTCCTGCTGGGTGGCGACCCCGACGGGACAGTTGTTGGTGTGGCAAACCCGGGCCATGATGCACCCTTCTGCAATCATAGCGATGGAACCAAAGCCAAACTCTTCGGCTCCCATTAAGGCTGCCATGACAATATCCCAGCCGGTTTTGAGTCCGCCATCAACCCGCAGCAGAACCCGATCGCGGAGTTGGTTGTCCAGGAGGGTGCGATGCACTTCCGTCAGCCCTAACTCCCAGGGACTCCCGGCGTGTTTGATGGAACTGAGGGGAGAGGCACCGGTGCCGCCATCATGGCCGGAAATCTGGATGACATCGGCATTGGCTTTGGCAACCCCGGCAGCGATCGTGCCAATGCCCACTTCCGACACGAGCTTCACGGAAACTTTAGCGGTGGGGTTAATCTGGTGCAGGTCAAAGATTAACTGGGCTAGGTCTTCAATGGAGTAAATGTCGTGGTGGGGTGGTGGGGAAATCAGGGGTACTCCCGCTTTAGAACTCCGCAGGAAGGCAATGTAAGGACTGACCTTTTTACCGGGTAGTTGCCCCCCTTCACCGGGCTTGGCCCCCTGCGCCACCTTAATCTCAATTTGATCCGCACTCATCAGATACTCTGGGGTGACCCCAAAGCGACCGGAAGCCACCTGTTTAATGGCAGAGTTTGCCGTGTCACCGTTCACCAGTCCCTTTAAGTGGGGAAAACTGGGGGATAGACCGTCCCCATCCACATCCTGTACCGGATTGTAACGGAGGGGATCTTCTCCGCCTTCGCCGGAGTTAGACTTGCCGCCAATGCGGTTCATGGCGATCGCTAAGGTTTCGTGGGCTTCGCGGGATAGGGCCCCGAGGGACATCCCCCCGGTGCAAAAGCGATTGAGAATGGTTTCGACCGACTCCACTTCTGCCACGGGGATGGACTGACGATCGCTCTCAAAGGTCAGTAAATCTCGCAGAGCCGTGGTGGGCCGCTCCTCCAGGTATTTGAGGTAAGTGGTGAAGTGATCGTAGGACTCTTCTTTTACTGCTTTGTGGAGCGCCTTGGACAGTTCGGGACTGTTCATGTGGTACTCCGCATTGGGACGGTATTGGACAAACCCCATAAACTCCAGGCGCTTCTGGGTGAGTTCGGGGAAGGCCCGCTGGTGGAAGCTGAGGGTTTCGTGGGCGAGGTCTTCTACAGTTAAGCCCCCCAGACGGGAAGCGGTGCCCCGGAAACATAACTCCAGCAAGTCATCACCAATGCCGATCGCTTCAAAGATTTGGGCACCTTGATAACTGGAGAGGAGTGAAATCCCCATTTTCGAGAGAATTTTTAGCAGTCCTGCTTCTACCGCCTTGCGGAAGTTGTGTTGGGCTCCCTCTAAGGTGGAAACCGGCAGCTTACCCGTTTCCATGAGCTTCTGGGTTTTGGCTTGATACCACCAGTGGCGCACGGTTTCTAATGCGAGGTAAGGACAAATGGCACTGGCTCCATAGCCCACTAAACAGGCGAAGTGGTGAGTACTCCAGCACTGGGCGGTGTCCACCACGAGGGACACCTTCATCCGGAGTCCGTTGAGGATCAGATGATGGTGAACGGCTCCCACCGCCACTAAGGGGGGAATATAGCTCACGGCAGCGCTCACGCCCTGGGCCGCCCGATCGCTCAAGATTAAAATTTCTTTGCCCTCGCGCACCGCTGCATCGGCTTCCTCACAGAGACGATCGATGGCGTGTTTGAGGGAATCTACCCCTTGGTCGAGGGGATAGAGGGTGGATAAGTCCTGCACGGGGAAACCGGACTGGCGAATGTGGGCCAGTTCTGCATCATTGAGCACCGGGGAATCCAATTTAAGACGGCGGGCATCCTCAGCCTGAGCCGCCAGTAAGTTGCCCCGATGCCCGAGGTACATCGTCAGGGACATGACTAAACTTTCCCGCAGGGGGTCAATGGCGGGGTTGGTTACCTGGGCAAAGCGCTGTTTGAAATAGTCGTAAATTAAGTGGGGCTTACTGGAGAGCACCGCTAAGGGAATGTCATCCCCCATGCAGTAGGTAGGCTCTTTCCCCTGACCCGCCATATCTTGAATGATTAAGTCCAAGTCTTCAGCGGTATACCCAAAAGCTGTTTGTTGGGTCAACAACGTGGTTTCTTCGAGTTGTCTTTCCGCTGCAAAGGGTTGTTTGGCAATGACCTGCCGATAGGCTTTTAACCATTCTCCGTAGGGATTACTTTGGGCAATATCCGCCTTAATGTCCCAGTTTTTGAGGACTTTTAAGTGCTCAAGGTCAAAGACAATCATTTGACCGGGACCGAGGCGACCTTTCTCGACAATTTCCGTCACCGGCAAGTCTACCACCCCGGCTTCTGAACCCACGGCAATATAGCCATCCCGGGTAATGGCGTAGCGGGCAGGGCGTAAGCCATTGCGATCGAGGGTGGCCCCAACCATTTTGCCATCACTAAAGGCTACTAATGCCGGGCCATCCCAGGGTTCTTGAATGCCGCTGTAGTATTCGTAAAAATCAATAATTTCGGGATGATCCACCAGGTTAGGCTGATTATCGTAGGCTTCCGGCACCATAATCATCAAGGCTGCGGGCAAGCGCCGCCCCGATCGCACTAACAATTCCAGTACGTTATCAAAGTTGGCGGAATCACTGGCTCCCGGATTAACGATGGGCAGGACATCCTGCAAACCTTCCCCGAGGGTGGTACTTTCTAAAATCGGCTGCCGCGCCACCATCCAGTTGATGTTGCCCAAAAGGGTATTAATTTCACCGTTATGGCCGACCATCCGCATCGGTTGGGCCAGAGGCCAACGGGGCATGGTGTTGGTACTAAAGCGTCGATGGTACACCGCAAAGGAGGCTTCAAAGGCAGGATTTTTCAAATCTTGGTAAAACTCTCCCAATACCTCCGATCGCACCATCCCCTTGTAGACGATCGTCCGACAACTGAGGGAACAGGGATAGAAGTCATTGCGACGATCGTCATACCCCTCTGCGACAAAGCGCTCCGACACCGCATTGCCAATCCGCCGCCGCAAGCGATAGAGCAAACGTTCAAAGTCGTCCCCGGCCAAGGCCAGATCCTCAGACTGCACCAAGAGTTGCTCAATATCCGGCTGATTATCCTTCGCCTGAACCCCCAACACCTCCGTTTTCACCGGTACCGATCGCCACCCTAAAAACTTCAACCCTAGTTGCTCAACTTCCTGGGCCGTAATTTCCCGGCACATGGACTGCAGGGCAGGGTCTTGGGGCAGAAAGAACATCCCCACCCCCACCCGTAATTGAGCGATCGCTTCCGGATCTAAGCCCAACTCCGGCTGCAAAATTCCCCAAGGAATCGCCGTCAACACCCCCGATCCATCTCCCGAATCCCGATCGGCGCTACAACCACCCCGGTGTTCCATACAACCCAAGGCCACCAGAGTTTTTTCTAGCAGATCATGACTTTTCTGACCCTGCTGATGGGCAATAAAGCCCACCCCACAAGCATCTCGTTCTTCAACCAACCAGGGTTGGCCAGCGTAGCCATTTCGGTAGAGAGGAGTGTTCATGCGAATCTGTACCCAGTCTGAGTTAACAACGTGCCAAGAGAAGGCTTAAAGCTTACCGAACATCCCGGAAGGTGCTACACCCTGCCGTTAATGCGATTCTGCAACGCCTAGGTCTCCCAGTGTAAAGCTATTATAAAGAGATAATGAAGAAAAACCTCTCCCCGAATGTCAGCCTTTGGCTATTCGTTGTGGCTTGCCCCTGAACGCGAAAAAATTTCAGGGAAGTGTGCGTCCCACGCTTGCCCCTACGCTTGCTCCTTCAGTTGGTCATCTTCGTTTTAAGGGGCTTTCCACTGAAAGCGAAAAAATTGAATGGAAGAGTGCGGCGCGGAGCACTGCACTCTGTCGCCTTAAGTTGGTGGCCTCCGTTTTAAGAGGCTGAAAAGGTTAAGGCCGCTCCTCGCACCTGTTCGTTAAACCGTTCTTCCACCGGCAGACGATCGTTAAAAATAATTTGTCCATTGACGATCGTGATCACGGGCCAACCGGTTAAGCTCCACCCCTCAAAGGGACTCCAGCCACACTTGGTCTGTAAATCTGCTTTGCATACGGGCTTTTCCTGGTTCCAATCCACTAGGATCAGATCCGCATCATAGCCCGGCTCCAGTTTGCCCTTGTGGGGAATTTGATAGGCTTCAGCCACGGCGGTGGACATCCAACGCACCACCTGGGCTAGGCTACAACGCCCTTGTTTCGCCTGAGTCAGCATCAGCGGCAGTGAGGTTTCAACTCCAGGCATTCCGGAGGGGCTATTGGGATAGGCTTGAGCTTTTTCCGCCAAGGTATGGGGGGCATGATCCGTAGCAATAAAGTCAATCACGCCATCTAATAGGGCCCGCCAGAGAACTTCGTTATTTTCAGGCGATCGTAAGGGGGGATTCATCTGCGCTAGGGTGCCAATGCGATCGTAATCGTGAATATTGAGGAGCAGGTGCTGGGGAGTCACCTCTGCGGTAACCCAGGCGGGTTTATGTTGACGCAGAAATTCCGCTTCGATGCCGGTGGACAGATGAAGAATATGGAGGCGGCGTTGATACTTGTTGGACAGTTTGAGGGCCAGTTGGGTGGCATTGAGGGCCGCTTGCTCGTCTTGAATTTGAGAATGGTGGGCAACGGTAAGCTGATCGCCAAACCGATCGCGGAAGGCTTGGCGACGCTCGGCAATGCGCCCTTGATCCTCCGCATGCACCGCAATTAAACGAGAGCCTTGGGCAAAGATAGGCTCTAGCTTCTCCTCCACATCCACCAATAAGTCCCCATGCATCGATCCCATGAAGATCTTGATTCCTGGAGTGGGATTCGCGTCCCGCAGGTCTGACAAATAGGCGGGAGTTGCCCCCATAAAAAAGCCGTAGTTCACCAGCGATTTTTCCGCCGCGATCGCCAGTTTGGCATCTAATGTCTCCTGAGTTGTGGTCAGGGGTTTGGTGTTGGGCATTTCCAAAAAAGAGGTTACGCCTCCCCGGGCACAGGCTCGGCTGGCGGTGTGGAGATCTTCCTTATGGGTGAGCCCCGGATCTCGGAAATGCACTTGAGGATCAATCACCCCCGGCAATAAGACCAATCCCTGCGCATCGATTTCAATATCTTCAGCAGGGGCTGGCGGCAACTGTTCCGCCATTTCCACAATTTTTCCCGATCGCACCGCCATATCTCCAACGGACAGTTCTCCATCGGCTTGGAGCATTTGAGCCTGACGAATCCAGAGGGTTTGGGAGGGTGAAATGACGGGAATACTCATAATCTAAAGTAATTATTTTCATAAAAGTGTAAGCGACCAATCCCCAAGGTGTAGCCATCGGTCGGGTTTCCCTCAGGATAGGCCACCAACGCATACTGATAAACACCATCTTGATAGGGATTAGAGCGGGCCCGCACCGCCAGGGTAATGGTCTGATCCGGGGTGATGGCTTCGGCAAAGGTAATGCGGATTCCCGTTTGCTCCTCCTCCGCTAAGGTTTGCACCGTCAGGGGAATGTCCTCGCCACGATCGCGGCGAGTGCCGACAAAGGCGATCGTTTGCTCCGGGACTAAGGTAATGGGGCTCCCCTCAATTTGCACCAGGTCTACACGACCCAGAGCCGCCCCCTCACTGGCGGGAAAGGTTAAGGTGAAGTAATAGATTGGCCAAGGCGCATTGGCTTGATCGCGGCTGGTTCCGGTGTAAACCAGTCGGGGAAAACTATAAAACTGGGTCGTTTGTTCTGTCTCTAGGGGCAGATCCGCAGCGGGATCGGCCCCACTGGGTAGACTGGCAAAGTTGAGCAGACTCAGCGTCATTAAACTCAAAGGACTCAACTGACGGACGATCGTCCAGAGCGATCGATGAAGAGGGGGCATCATAGGTAAACGTGTCTCAAAGCTTCAGTGACTACTATCTTAAGAACGATCGCCTAGAGTCGCCGCCAGCGACGGCCTTCCTGATTTAGCAGTAACTCGGCTTCCTCCGGTTCCCAGGTTCCCGCTTCATAGAGGGGAATCGCACCGGGATCCGTGGGGGCATCCCATACCTCTAGGACAGGAGTCAAAACCCGCCAGGAGGCTTCCACTTCATCGGCTCGGGTAAAGAGGGTTTGATCCCCCAACATGCAATCCACGAGCAAGCGACTATAGGCTTCCTGACTGGGTTGCCCAAAGGCGGCATCATAGCGGAAATCCATTTCGACGGTGCGGGTGCGCAGGGAGGAACCGGGGGTCTTCACCTCAAAGCGCATGGCAATACCTTCGTTGGGCTGAATCCGTAAGGCCAGGATATTGGGGTTTGCTTCTTTGGTGGCCGAGGGGAACATCAGGTGGGGCACATCCCGAAACTGAATTGCAATTTCCGTGACTTTCTTCGGCATCCGTTTGCCTGTCCGCAGGTAAAAAGGCACCCCTTGCCAGCGCCAGTTGTTAATACTGAGTTTCAGCGCTGCATAGGTGGGGGTGGTGGAGGTGGGGGACGCTCCCTCTTCCTCCCGGTAACCCGGTACGGGTTTGCCTTTCATCCAACCCGCTGTGTATTGGCCACGAATGGCACAGGCGTTGAGGTTGTCGAGATCCGCCAGTTGGGTGGCTTCAATGATCTTCACCTTTTCGTTGCGAATGCTGTCTGCATCGAGGGAGTTGGGGGGTTCCATCGCCGTTAGGCAAAACAGTTGCATCAGGTGATTTTGCACCATATCCCGCAGGGCTCCCGAGGTTTCGTAATAGCCAGCCCGACCCTCCAAGCCTACGGATTCCGCCACGGTAATTTGCACATGATCAACAAATTGACGATTCCATAGGGGCTCAAAAATGGCATTGGCAAACCGGAAAACCAAAAGGTTTTGCACCGTTTCTTTGCCGAGATAGTGATCAATCCGATAAATCTGTTCTTCTGCACAGACACTTTGGACAACGCGGTTTAAGACCTGAGCCGAGGCCAAATCTCGCCCAAAGGGTTTTTCAATGACTAGGCGGGTTTTGCGGGGATCCTCTAACATGCCTGCGCTACCCAGTTGCTGGGCGGCCTCACCAAAAAATCGGGGGGCAACGGAAAGGTAGAAGGTACGGTTGCCTCGGGTGCCCCGTTTTTCGTCTAACTCGCTCAGTAAGGCTTTGAGCTTTTGATAGCTTTCGGGATTATCAATATCGCCGGGACAGTAGTAGAGTCCCTGGGAAAAGGCTTTCCAGACTTCTTCCGATTGCAAACCACCCCCAAACTCTTCCACCCCTTGGCGTAGATGTTCCCGAAAGAAGTCGTGATCCCACGATCGTCTAGCAACTCCCACGATCGTTAATTCCGGGGGTAAGCGGCGATCGAGGTGCATTTGATACAAAGCGGGCACCAATTTACGCTGGGTTAGATCCCCAGAGGCACCAAAAATAATCAAAATTTGAGGTTCAGGAATACGCTCCTGCCGTAGACCCACCCGCAGGGGATTTTCCAGGAAAGTCGTCATGGGAACTAACGAAGATGAAGGGGACAAGACACTGCACGGCCGGGTTTCCCCGGTTGTCTTAGTTAATCATTAGTTCCCCGAGACCCTGGAAGAATACGGTATTCTTTAAGGTTAAGCTCACCGTATCCGCTTCTGAAACCTGGTTCTGAAATCCCTAATAATCCCTAATATTTAAGCCTCTAAGCCTCGGGTTCCGGGAGGTTAAAGACGCGGCAGAAAACTTTTTGCACCTTGTAACCGGAGTCAATGGATTCGAGGGGATCTTTGCGGAGGCGATGGCGTAAGGAGAGGGGAACTACGGTTTGAATGTCTTCTACCGTCACTTCCGTGCGACCTTCGTAGGCGGCTAGGGCTTTAGCGGCACGGTTCGTGACAATATCTCCCCGTAATCCGTCAATATCCAGTTCCGAACACACTTGGGAAATTTGAATGCGATAGTCGTAATCCAGGTTGACTTCGGGCAGGAGGGTCTGCGCTTTAATTAATTGACTTTGCAAGTGATCTTGCTCGGTTTGATGATGGCTGAGAAATTTAGTGGGATCTTGATCAAAAGCCGATCGCTCTTCCACAACTTTGACCCGCAGGGTGGGATCTTTAACGGTACGCACTTCCACACTCATGCCAAAGCGATCGAGGAGTTGGGGGCGTAATTCCCCTTCCTCTGGGTTGCCGGAACCCACCAAGACAAAACGGGCCGGGTGGCGAATGGAAATCCCTTCCCGCTCCACAGTGTTCCAACCCGAGGCGGCGGAATCTAATAAGACATCCACGAGGTGATCGTCCAGCAGGTTCACTTCATCCACATAGAGAATGCCCCGGTTTGCTTTCGCTAATAGCCCTGGTTCAAAGGCTTTAACCCCTTCCGCTAACGCTTTTTCAATATCGATCGTTCCGCAGACCCGATCTTCCGTTGCCCCTAGGGGGAGATCCACCATCATGACTTTTTTCTGGACGGTGGGAATATGTTCGCCAGCCCCCACCCGATCGCGGACAAAGTTGCTCATTAACTCTGGATCGGTGGGATGGCTATTAAAGGGATCGTCCGCCACCACCTCAATTTCCGGCAACAGGTCTGCTAGGGCTCGAATGGTGGTAGATTTCCCCGTGCCCCGATCGCCCATAATCATCACGCCACCAATTTTAGGGTCGATGACATTCAACAAGAGGGCCAGTTTCATCTCCTCTTGGCCCACGATGGCGGTAAAAGGAAAAACAGTTCGACGGGGAGCAACGGTCATAAAGTGTGTGAAGGCAACGAAGACAGCGTTGTTCAGTTTACCTTATTGTTTTAACCCTTGAGCGAGTAATTTTTCTCATGGGATCCCTTCACCACATGACGAATCCAGTCTAGGAATTGAGGATTGTTGGCCATGGGCACCAGGGCGGGGGGAAGCGATCGGAGTTGCCACTGCACCGTCCACGTTTGGGGAGTTCCTTCCCGCAGCAGGTCATAGGGCCCTTGCACTTCCAGTTCTAGGTAACGCTGCGAAGCGGTGGCATACACCTCAATTTCCGATTCCCCAGGCGCAATGGCATCGGGGGGCAGATCGGGAAACTGTTTAACAAAGAGCACCCCCCCGTCCACATGGGCCAGCCAGCCCCCGGCCCCATCGGCAAATAATTTTTGATCCCGGGGTTCTGTAATGGCGGTAATCTGCTGGGCTTGGTGATCCCATACGGCAATGCCCTGAGCTTGCAAAATGGGGGGAGGGTCAAAGCCTTGGATGGCACTGAGTCCTGAGCCTACAGGAAATAGGGTCAACCCAGACCCTGCTACCCGCGAAACTTCCCAGGGGGCATAGAACAGGGGAGAGGCCGGATTGACCTGGGAGACAGGATGAATATCGTAATCGAGGCGGATGCCATTACCTTCTGGGCGAATATGCTTACTGACTTGAATGCCTAAGGTGGGACTCACGCCGCTTTCTAAGGTGAGGGTTTCTCCGGTGACGATCGCTTTGTAGGGGAGACGATCGATCGTGGCATCTGGGGGCCAATTCCAGTTGGATTGCGGGCTTAACCAAAAGGTAGATCCATAGGTTTCCGGCTCTACGGTGTCGGGGAGGAGGATATTGTCACCCCAGAGGGAATCCTGCCAGAGCCGAAAATCCGTAATCCGTCCGCCGTGCAGGGGATCCACCGTGACGCGAACCGTATCTCCATCTAAGCGGTACTGTCCATCCGGTTGTAATTCCCATCCTGCTGCATTTGCGTCAGTAGTAATGGGGAGCATTAGCCAGAGCCAACCGCAACACCATAACCCCATAAACCATACGGTCAATTTCTGCATATCGATCGTAGTCGCATCCTTAATGCTCTAAAACACGGGCAAGTTAGGCTAACCTAGGTTGCTTTGTGTGAACCCCTGAAACCGATGTCACCTCAGTCTTCAGGACACCTCAATTCATGGTGAGGAGCGGCTGTGCCGTTCCCATAACCCTTATTCTTGTGTGGTACTAGACCAAAATCTTGAAGGTTTCGAGGTGTCTTTCAATTATAAAGAAGTTCTGAAGATTTGCAGGATCAGGTTTCCCTAACTAAGCCCCACCAAGTTCCTACGGCTAGTTCTCACAGCGGGGGACTCCGTTCACTCGCTCACTTTCCGTCTATGTCCCTAGCGGTGAAAAGATGCCGTTCAAGAAAGTGTCTTAGACTAGGGGCTGTCATCATTTAGCGCTGAAGTGTTCATACGGCAATCGTTTCAGTCCTTCGTTATGTTTGCTGGCGCGGGCGCGGTAACCTTTATACTGCAAGGCTTCTAGAATTAATTGATGACGCGCCCTAGCAAAGGTTTCCCGCACAAGACTCTGGGACCTCTGGGACACTTCTTTCCAGTCCTTTGCCTCAACCGGTCTCCCTACCCAAGCCTAATGTTTCTCCTTTAAGCCCATGACTCAAGCCGCCGTCACCATTCGTTTCTTACCCGATAATGCGGTCACCCAAGCCGTGGTGGGTGAACCCCTCCTCGATGTGGCAACCCGGGCCGGAATTCGGATTCCTACGGGATGCTGTATGGGATCTTGCCATGCCTGTGAAGTGGAATTAAACGGGCAAGCGGTCTGTAGCTGTATTACAGCGGTTCCGGAATCTACAACAGAAATTACGGTGGATTTATATAGCGATCCGGCTTGGTAAGGCGGTGAAAAACATTCATGAACGACACTCATGACGTTAAGTCGTAAGTGCCCAAGGGACGAATCGCAACATGAATGCAGTATGGGTACTGATGATGTACTGACATTGTCAGATTGATTTTCAGATTACTTTAAGTCACAGTTCAGACCCGATCGTCATCTCATCAATCGGGTAAAACTTGACAATGAAGGGTATTGACTTTAATATAAGTGCAAACAAAGTACTACTTTTGTAAGTACAATGTCCTTGGCTGACATCTGCTTGATTGTGGACTGGTTTAATTGCGATCGGCTTGATGACAATCTATTGAAGTCTCTTACAACTGATTTAGGACTGCTGTAGGAATAGACAAGCAGAAATAGTTTGCCACGTTCTGAATAACCTTTGGGGTATTGGCTTCCCACGGAAGACGGAAAAATATAACGAAAGAATGGGGTACGAGCTTCATTTTTCCACCTTAAGCTGTGAGTCTAATCCTCAAATGGTTGAGTAGGAAGTTTTTAAGTTTACCGAGATTTAAGTTTACTGAGATTAAGGAGATTATGGTTGCTGTGTTAAGTCAAGCCATACCAGATAGTTCTATCACGATAAATACTCGATCGCTAACAACTGTTGGATTGCTAGTTGGTGTTATTTTTTCCTCCTTTCTGCTTTACAAAATTCCCAGTCTGGCTGGATTCATCATTAATAAGACCAAATTCAAAAAAGCAAAAGATTTTTATGAGATTGTTATTTCTCCGTATCGTAGTAGACTTGGATTTTTATTCTTATTATCAGTTTTTGATCTGTTTTGGATATCAACTAACCAACCTCAATGGTCAAGTATTCTAGAAGTTGTTTTCTCGATCGTTCTTTCAATCTTAAGTTATCTGGTGGCAGCCGATCTCTTTAAGCAATTTTTTGATATTTATTTGCTGAGCGAATCTTTAAACACAAACCGTAAAATCAATAGTGAGTTTCTCCTCGTTCTGCGGTTCCTCTCTAACGTATTCATCTTTTTAATTATCGCCTTCTTTTTTGCTCAACTGCATCAATTTAACGTCATTGGTATTTTGACCAGTATCGGCATTGGAGGTGTGGCTCTTGCTTTAGCGTCCCAAAAAATATTGGAACAAGCGCTATGGGGCTTAGTGCTCTTTTTAGATCAGCCCTTTGACTTGGATGACTATCTCCATCTTCCCGATCGAACTTTTGGGCGAGTAGAATTAATTGGTTGGCGTTCTACCCGGATTCGTATTTCAGGAAAAGGATCGTTGCTGATTGTTCCCAATAGCTATCTCTGTCAGAACAATATAGAAAATATGTCTCGCATTAAGAAGCAAATTTCCATACTTGAATTTTCCTTCGATCGTGAAATATCAGACCATGAAAAAGCTTTAATTCGCCGCGTAATTTTAATTAGCACCGAAGATATTTTTGGTATTGATCATGATTTGACGAAAGTAGAGTTTAATGATACGGAGCGGAACAAAGTTAAAATCGTTCAAGCTAGGGTAACCTTATTTATTTTGGGCTCCAGAGAAGCGGCGGAAGAACTTCGATTCCAGTTAATCGACGTGGCCTGCCAGAAAATATCAGAAAAATTACAGGAGTATGGCATTGCCTTCTCGGTAGAAGAAAAAATCATGAATGTGCCTTCTCCCATGAAAGTCTAGGTTTCTCTGAAGATCCTTTGCCTAAGGTCAGAATATCAATCTTCGGTAAATGCTTGAGTTTTACTCAATTTAAGTTTGCTATTTTTCTATGCAAGGACAGGAATGATGACGGGTTGAAAAGCTGTTCATCACCATGAATCAAAGTACCGCTTAGAAATTTATTTCCTGAAGTTAATACCTGAGATCAATGCTGAATACCTTACTTGATTTTTTTCAATTGAGTGATACCTTTAAAGCTTTTGTGATGGAAGCTTTTTTAAGAATATTAATTCTCATTCTTTTCGTTATCTTATCATTTTTGCTGGGGCGCGTAACTCCCGTTATTATTCGCTGGATTCTACTCCGCTTTTTTTCACCAGCCTTTAGTCAGGCTTATGATAAGTTTCTTGACCCCTTTCATCGATCGCTGTCCATTGTCGCCACTATTTTAGGCATTACCTTCAGCCTCAACATCGTCCGGCAGTATCAATCACTCTATGAACTGCTCCAATTTTTTACCTATCTAGCTCTCACGATCGCTACAGCTTGGTTTTTATCCCGCTTAGTTCAGAAAATTATCCGCACCTATATTCTTAGCTTAATGAGAAACCTAGGTCAGGAAGCGAATGACCTGATTTTAGTTTTTGAAACCTTTGCCAATATCATTATTGGCTTTTTTGCGAGTGTTACCTTTGCGCAGAGTCAAAATCTGAACTTAATCGCCTTATTAGCTGGACTGGGAATCGGGGGGATTGCCCTTGCCTTTGCTGCTCAGGAGACCTTATCCCAACTTATCGGAACGATCGTTATTTATCTCGATCGTCCTTATCGTCCAGGGGAATATATTCGTGTCAATTTTAATATTAACGATGAAGATGTTTATGCTCGGGTTGAATCCATTGGCATTCGCTCCACCAAACTACGAGTCGTGGCTAAAAACACCTTAGTGATTGCCCCCAACTCTGTCATGGCGACTAAAGATATTGAAAATATCTCACGCGGAACTAAAGTTATGGTTCTGTTCTATGTAGACTTTCAACGCCAACTTCTAGCCAGTGAGCAGGAATTGGTTAAACAAATTGTACAATCTGCAACGGATCAGTCTTTTGGAATTGATCCGGGCAGTACACTCATTTCTATAGCGCCAACGGATCAACATGATGGTACTCGACTACGGGTTAGCTTCTTTATCCTAGGGGCAAGTGAAGAAGCACTGGGGTTACGCAAACAAACCTTAGAGTTTATGAATCAAACCATTGCCAAAGAATTTAGTCACTATGATTTTGACTTTGTTATGCAAGAACCCAGTTTATATGTTAATTCTCCTGTTACACGCTAAGTCGAACTTAGACCCATGAAGATATTGAACAACTTTTTGGATTTACTTCAAGTCATTAGTGATAAAATACCTTCCTTTATTACTGAATTCTTGTTCAGCATATTGATATTTTTGCTATTGATTATTCTTTCCTTTTTTGGCGGTCGAATAACGATCATTTTCTTAAGATACCTCATAACCTTATCTCCTCAAATTCTGCAAGATATTTATCATAAATTTCTGCAAAAATCTGAAAATATTGTTCAGATTATTATTACTATTCTGTATTTGATACTTAGTCTTTGGACGATCGAAAACTATCTAGTTTTACATCAATTTTTACAATTCATTTTATATCTAGCCTTATCCATAGAAATAGCCTGGTTTCTCTCTCGTGTTAGTCGTCAAGTCATTAGAGACTATATCGTCGAATTCAATCAAAGCTTGGGCAAAGGAACCGATGATATTATTTTGATTTTAGAATTTTTTATTAATCTTTTAGTCGGATTTTTTGCGGTCATTATCTTTGCACAAAGTCAAAATATTGATTTATCTTTTGTTTTAACCCAAGTCGGTATTAGTGGGGTGGCGATCGCTTTTGCTTCTAAGAAAGTTCTTGAACAGTTAGTCGGTACGATCGCTATTTATCTCGATCGTCCTTACCAGATTGGAGATTATATTAGAGTTAACTTTAATATTAAGGCAGAGGATTTATACGCACGGGTTGAATCCATCGGCATACGATCGACTAAGCTGAGAGTAGTTGCCACCAATACCTTAGTGATTGCGCCCAACTCATTGATGGCTTCAAAGGATATTGAGAATATTTCTAAAGGTACCAAAGGAATGGTGCTGTTTCAGATCAATTTTGAGAATCAACTTTTAGTGAGTGAACAAGAACTCGTTCGGCAAATTATTCAATCCATCACCCATGAAAACTTTGGCGTAGATCCGGGTAGTACATTTGTGGAAACTTTATCGTCTCAAGACAATGAAGGTCAAGTCGGAACCTGTCTTCAGGTTAGCTTATTCATGTTAGTTCCCAATCGGTACGAAATGATTCTTTATCAAGAAACGATCGAATCCATTCGGCATCTTATTGCAAAGGAATTACAAACATATCAGTTTCACTGTGAAATTCAAGAGCAGCATCTATGCCTAGATTCCCCTGTTTCACTTTGAGCCATAAATCTTCACTTAACGCTTCAGAGCCCGAGCCATATCCCGTTGATCATCTTTGCGTCTGAGATCTTCCCGCTTATCATGTAACTTTTTACCCCGTCCTAAACCAATACTGAGTTTAATCCAGCCGGATTTTAAATAGAGTTTTAAGGGGATGAGGGTTAAGCCTTTTTGCTCAATTTTTCCCACAAGTTTACGAATTTCTTCTCGATGAAGCAATAACCTCCGCGTCCGTAAAGGATCATGGTTGAAATAATTACCTGAATGGTTATAGGGGGAAATGTGTACATTATGTAGCCATACTTCACCATTACGAATCAGGGCAAAACCATCCCGTAAATTAACTTTTCCGGCTCGAATAGATTTGACTTCTGTTCCTAATAATTCAATCCCCGCCTCAAAGGTTTCCAAAATTTCATATTGAAACCGAGCATAACGGTTATCACTAATAATTTTATGTCCGCTTTTAGTTTCTGCCATCTCTGCTCTCCAAAGGGTATCAACTTAAGGCGGAAGAGTGTGGTGCGTCGCGCCGCACTCTTCCATTAATTTTTTTCGCTTTCAGTGGAAAGCCCTCTCCAAACATGAAAAAGACCAAACCAGGAGGGATATCGAGATACCCTACCCTAAGTCCCCTAGAACAATTCGCCACTCATGAAGCTCATACGCGACACAACCGTTGACAATCAGCGGATCCGCCGCAACGATCGCTTCTGCTTCAGTTTGTGATTCTGCGGTAAAGAGCAGCATTCCCCCACCAAAGTCTCCCCAATACCCTGTTTTAGCCTGATGCCCTTGTTGAATTAACTGATCAACATAATCACGGTGGGCGGGAACGAAGCGATCGAAGGTCGCTTTATCCACAATACCACGCTCAATTTTGACAAACCAAGGCATAGCAGGGGTGGGGCTAGATGGGCTTTGAGTATAGCTTAATTTCCGCCGGAAGCAGGGACGGGTCGATCATCTGCTTCTGGGCATTAATGCTGTGAATTTGAGAAAAACTTAGCTCAAAGCGATCACTGCTGCAAGATCTGGTTATGCTTAAAGATCTATCCCTGCTGTAATCCCAGAAAAGACGATGGTATTCGATTGGTTCCGCCGCAAGTTTGATAAGTCTGCTGAAAAGACCGAGCCCCCTGCTGTACCGGAAGAGACCCTAGAGTCTACAACGGTAGAGGCGGGTACCGCAGAGCCCGTCGCAGAGGAGTCGGAGGCAGCACCAGAGGATGAATATCTTGCCTGGGCTAAGGCCGCTTACCAAAACTTAAAACAACAGCAGGCTCCCAGTGCAGAACCGGCAGCCTCTCCCAGTGCAGAACCGGCAGCCTCTCCCAGTGCGGAACCCGTTGTTGTAGCAGACTCTACTCCAGCGATAGATCCTGTAGCGGATCCTACGGAGGATGTACCCCCTGCCGTTGTTGATAGGGTTGAAACTGCAGCAGCAGTTGAAGGACTTGAAGGACTTGAAGTCGTTGAGACCGTTGAAACTGTTGAAGCAGAACGCGAGTCTATAGAGCCGATCGAACCGATTCCAGACACCAGTACATTAGAGTCTGGGTCTGAACCGTCTGCGCCTGATCTGAATGCGCCTGAGCCTGTTCCGGCAATCCCTCGATCGCTTTTGGATCGGGGTAGTGCTGATCGTCAAGCCCGGTTGGAACAATT
>JBMTZC010000032.1:0-19291 GCA_049455215.1 Prochlorotrichaceae cyanobacterium | reverse complement strand
GAAATTCGTCAGGCAAACCCGGTTCTCCTACTTCCTCACTGGGGAGATCGTACATGGTGGGCAGGTTAGACGGATCGATCGCTGGAGTATACATAGCTGTGAATTGTCGCTTTGAAGAATCCGTTACGCAGATTAGACTAGCCCGTTTCGTTCATTTGATGTTCTACCCTCTGCCCCTAAATTTTGAGCACACCTTAGCTAGGGCTAACAAGAACTTGATCGCCCTCAATGCTGGCCCGATAGGCAACCAAGTCCGAGGTTGGAGGGGCGGCCAGAACCGTACCGTCTGGAGCAAATTTTCCTTGATGACACGGACAAACAAACTGAGCCTGATCACCTTTCCAGTCTACTTCACACTGTTGATGAGGACAGGTGGCATTCAGGGCATACAGGGTATCTGGAGCTTGGGGATCTCGAATGACGTGAACTGTTGCATCGGCAAAGTCAGGCTTACCCGATAAAATACCTTGTTCATCCAAGTCGGCTACGCTGCCGATGACATAGCCTTCCGATGCATTGGTCACTGCACCCAGCTCTTCGGGGGGTGGCGGTACGTCCAAGGGGGGAACAGTTTCTGCCGTTGGCGTAGTAACCTCAGAGGACTGACAAGAGGCGATCGTTGCGGGGCTAGCCGTTACTAAAAACCCTAAGCCCATCCAGGTTAAAAATTGACGACGTTCCATAGTGTTACGGTCACAAGTATTAGGGTCACAAAAGTATGATTGTCATAAGTCTTAAAAATTATTCTTCCCAGTATGCCACTATGAACGCAGTTAGGGTAAAAGCTGCCACTAAGGGGAGCGGACAATCCCAACCATAACTCAAACCAATAGCAAGAACTGTGCCGATCCAACACAGCCCATAGGACGATCGTTCCCAGGGGGGAAGTCCTCTGGTATTGCGGATGGATTCTAGGATGTTTTGGGGAATGGGTTGGGGAATGACGGATCCGGGAGGAAACGCCCAATAGTGATAGCGTTCCACAAACAACTCAGTCCAACCATTACGATCGCACCATTCTTGAACCCAAGCCTTGGGATATTTCTTCATAATCTCAGCGTTCCTTGCGTATCTGGTGTTTTACGTCCTTGCGTAAAGAGGCTTTCCACTGAAAGCGAGAAAATTTAATGGGGGAGTCCGGCGCTTCGCGTCGCACTCTTCTTCATTAAGTTGGTCGCCCGTCAACGAGATGGATGCAGATCAAGTCTCTGCACACACCAGTCCCCTCATCCTGCCAGACTCTTTCTGTAAGACCGGCAGACTTTTAGGAAGCCTTTAGAAAAAGCCTTAGAAACACAAACTTATGTAAAGCTGTACGACCTGTACGACAATTCAAAATTTTGGAGAGGTGGATCAGAGTCGGCAAAAACAAAAAACCGGTGTCCTGTTTCCTAAAAAACAAGACACCGGGCAATTTCCAGAGGAGAATCCAGTTTTAGTGGGACTCCTCGATCGTTTTATGACCCTTAGGTTACTGGGACGCCGCTTCTGCTCCCCCCACAACTTCCATAATCTGTTGGGTAATCGCTGCTTGACGGGCTTTGTTGTAGGACAGCGTGAGAGATTTAATTAAATCGCTGGCGTTATCACTAGCGTTATTCATGGCGGTCATCCGGGCTGCCAACTCACTGGCGGCAGATTCCTGCAGCGCTCGCAAAACTTGGTTATTTAAGTAGAGCGGTAGGAGTGCATTGAGAATTTGTACTGGATCTTGCTCAAAGATCATGTCTTGGGGTAAAGGTGTTTCCCCGATGGAAACCCGATCGCGCTCCACTTCAAAATTTCCACCCCGACTGGTTAAGCGGAAAATTTCGTCATCTCCCGCCTCTAAGCCTTGGGGATCGAGAGGCAGTAAGGTTTGTACTACTGGTTTGGAACTCACCAAAGAGACGAATTTGGTATAGACCAACTCAACCCGATCGACATTTTCCGACAGGAATACGGACAATAGCTCATCGGCAATCCGGGAAGCTTCGTCTGCGGTGGGCACTTGCTCCAGATTCGTGTAGGTGGCTTCGATGGGATGATTCCGCCGCTGAAAGTACTGGGCAGCTTTACGACCCACTAAAATCATCTGATAGTTTAAGCCTTCTGCCTTCACCTCAGCGATTCGGTTTTCAGCACGGCGAATGACATTGCTGTTATACGCGCCACAAAGTCCCCGATCCCCGGAAATCACCACAATGGCAACCGTTTCTACGGGACGAACTTTGAGCAGGGGCAGATCAACATCTTCAAACTTTAATCGACTTTGCAGCCCATGCAGAACTTGGGCTAAACGATCGGCAAAGGGACGAGTTTTCAGGACTTGCTCTTGGGCGCGGCGCACTTTCGCGGCGGCGACGAGACGCATTGCTTCTGTAATTTTTCGTGTATTCTTAACAGACTTAATGCGATCGCGAATTTCCTTGAGGTTTGCCATAGCCTATATGACCTCTAATCCTTGAGATTTGAAATAACAAAATATGTTTAATGCTCTCTCTGTCTGGGGAGAGGAGAGGGCGAGGTGAGGAAGAATTTAGATGGAGTGTAATCCCCCATCAGAGCCGAGTTTTGGTTATTGAAGATGACCGTAACGATCGCACTCAACAACCAAAACTCAGGCTTAAAACCTTATCTAGGCAGTTGCCATCAAGGTCTTCTTACACTCAGCGATCGCAGTCTTGAGCATTTCCTCTGCGCTATCATCCAATGCTTTCTTGGTTTGAATTGCATTGGTAAACTCAACACCGGTGGTCTTCAGATACTCCCGTAAGAGTTTCACGAACTCCGTCACTTTGTCACTAGGCAATTCATCCAGTAAGCCTTTGACACCGGCATAAACCACGGCAACCTGTTCCGCCAAAATGAGAGGAGAATACTGGGGCTGTTTGAGAATTTCCTGTAGCCGTTGACCCCGAGCCAGTTGCTGCTGAGTAGCTTTATCTAGGTCAGAAGCAAACTGAGCAAAGGCGGCCAATTCAGCGAACTGAGCCAGTTCCAGTTTCAAGGTACCAGCAATCTTTTTGATCGCTTTGGTTTGAGCGGCAGAACCCACCCGGGATACGGAGATCCCCACGTTAATGGCGGGACGAATACCGGAGTTAAAGAGGTCAGAGGAGAGGAAAATCTGACCGTCGGTAATGGAAATAACGTTGGTGGGAATGTAAGCTGAAACGTCACCCGCCTGGGTTTCAATAATAGGCAGGGCGGTCATGCTACCCGCACCCAGTTGATCGTTTAATTTAGCGGCACGCTCTAGTAAACGGGAGTGTAAGTAGAATACATCGCCAGGATAAGCTTCCCGTCCGGGGGGACGACGCAGTAACAGGGACATCTGACGATAGGCAACGGCTTGCTTACTCAAGTCATCGTAGATAACCAAAGTGGCTTTGCCTTTGTACATAAAGTACTCAGCCATGGTTGCCCCAGCGTAGGGTGCTAGGTATTGCAGCGTTGCGGGGTCACTGGCGTTAGCAGCAACAACGATCGTGTAATCTAAGGCACCTTTTTCCCGCAGCACATCTACCACTTGGGCAACAGAGGAGGCCTTCTGACCAATCGCTACATAAACACACACCACATCTTCACTCTTTTGGTTGATGATGGTGTCAATAGCGATCGCGGTTTTGCCGGTTTGACGGTCACCAATAATTAATTCCCGTTGTCCCCGACCAATGGGAATCATGGCATCGATCGCGGTAATCCCCGTTTGTAGCGGTTCATGGACAGAACGACGAGCCACAATCCCTGGCGCGGGAGACTCAAGTAAACGACCTTCGCTACTGGGAATGTCGCCTTTGCCATCCACAGGCTCACCCAGAGGGTTAATCACCCGACCAACGAAGGCATCCCCAACGGGAATCTGGGCAATTTTACCCGTGGCACTTACGGAACTACCTTCCTGGATGTTGCGACCATCCCCCATCAGCACTGCCCCAACGTTATCTTCTTCTAAGTTGAGGGCAATCCCAACAGTGCCATCTTCAAATTCCAAAAGTTCACCAGCCATGGCTTTTTCTAAGCCATAGATCCGAGCAATACCGTCTCCAACTTGAAGTACGGTTCCGACATTAGAAACCTTAACTTCTTGGTTATATTGCTCGATTTGTTGACGAATAATGCTACTAATTTCGTCTGGTCTAATTGCTACCATAGGAAAATGCTCTTCGGTTAAGGAACTTTCTCAGTAAAGAATCAAAGAATGGGGGAGGGACGGAACCCGCAGGTTGCGGTCCCGAAAGGTCGCCATTAACGACTTAAACTCACCCCAATACGGCGGAGTTGACCCCGCAAACTGGCATCAAAGACTTGAGATCCCACTTGAATAATGACCCCACCTAGAATCTCAGGATCTTGCTGAACTTTGAGTTCAACATCCCGGGCGTTGGTCATCGATCGCACCTGGGAAACGATTTCCCGTTGCTGGGACTCCGTCAAAGGTACGGCAACTGTGACTTCCGCCAAGACAATCTGCTTCATTGCCCGCAACAGTTTTTGATAGTGCTCAACGATCAGCGGAAATAGGCTAATGCGCTTGCGATCGATCAACAACATCAAAAAGTTAAGGACTAAGGGATGGACATCCCGATCAAAGACGCGCTGCACGACTTCTTTCTTTTGGGGGGCAGAATAGGTGGGCGAGTTCAGGAATCCTTTGAGATCCGCACTACTCTCTAGAGCGGTGATCACTGCAGCTAACTCTTCTCCAACCCGCTCAAGCAAGCCTTGAGAATCGGCAAGGTCTTTTAGGGCCTCTGTGTAAGGTTCAACAATTTCTGCGGTGGCAAAACTGCTTGTCATTTAGAACCTCCCAGCAGGGTCAGACTTTGATCAATAATTTTGCTCTGAGCATCCTCATCCAAGCGAGACTTGATCTGAACGACCGATTGCTCTAGAGCCTGGGCAATAACGCTTTGGCGCAGTTGAGCAATAACCCGCTCTTGTTCTGCATTGAGATCTTGAACAGCGGCAGCTTTCATGCGTTCTACATCCGCTGCAGCTTGGGTCAAAATGGACTCACGGGTAACTTTGGCACTCTCTTGGGCCTTAGCTAGGATGCGCTCTGCCTCCAGTTTGGATTGAGCTAGTTTTTGCTGCTCTTCGGCAAGGGCAGCGGCGGCTGTTTTGCGACGCTCTTCTACTTCTTTGAAATCTGCTTCAATCAAAGCTTTACGCTCGGAAAGCATATTGCCAAGGAAGTTGCGCCCCGCATAAATGAGCACACCAATAATAATGACGAGGTTGATTAGATTACTTTCGAGAATATTGAAATTTAATCCAAATCCCGAATGTTCTATTCCCTCTGCTGTGGCCAGTAAACCTAAAATATTCATCACCGTTTACCGAACTTGAAGTTCTTGTGTTCGTAGCCTGTAACCAACAAAATTGGCTGACCAAAGTGGCTAAAACTGGTCAAAAGTGTTCAAAGGCAAGAAATCGAGTCAATGCTCCCGAAGAAGCGATCGATACTCAATGTGCCCAGTACTCAATTCGCCCACTGTGAACCAAGCAATTTTTCTAAAATTTGCTGGCTGAGACCATTCACCTGTTGCTCTAGGGATTGCAAAGCGGCTTGTCTTTGCTCATCAATTTCTTGCTGAGCTTGTTCGCGCTGCTTTTGGGCTTCCTGCTGAGCTTGAGCAAATTGCTCTGCGGCTAAGCGATCGGCTTCTGCCTTAGCATCCGCAATCACTTTTTGGGCTTGACGACGAGTTTCAGATAACTCTGCTTCATACTGGCTAGCCAATTCCTTAGCCTGATCTAGCTTTTGTTGAGACTCTAAACGACCTTTACGCAAAGTCTCAGCCCGCTGATCAATCACTTGGCTAAAGGGCTTATAAAATACTGCGTTCAGAATAGCCATCAAGATTAATGTTTGCACTGCCACGAGAGGCAACGTAGCATTAAGTTCAAACAACCCTCCCTCTGGAGCTTCCTGAGCAGCCTCAACGGCGAATAAAATTGCCGACTGTAACATGGAATTGCGTCCCGCTTAACACTTCAGGAAAACTTAGATTTCTCAAAGCAGTTTCAGATTTAGAAAGTGCTTAAGAAGTCTAAATAAAGGTTCAACATTGGGTACGTTATATTTCAAACCGAGTTTGATTGCAAAATATAAGCACCCAATGCAAACATTCACCCGCTTAAAACTCAATTTTTAGGCGAAGGGGTTGGCAAATAGGAGAATCAGAGAAACCACCAAACCGTAAATTGTTAGGGCTTCCATGAATGCCAAGCTCAACAACAACGTACCGCGAATCTTACCTTCAGCTTCCGGCTGACGAGCAATCCCTTCGACTGCCTGACCAGCAGCAGTACCTTGACCGATGCCAGGTCCAATAGAACCAATACCAACGGCGAGGGCAGCGGCAATTACGGAAGCAGCAGCGACCAGTGAATCCATAGGAAAATCGTCCTTAATCGTATAGAAAACAAGGGAAAAATTGATTGGCTTAGGGAGATGAAACTCATAGGTTCCCCAAGACTTGAGCTAACTTCAGGATCAGATCTTAAACAGCTTAAGACTGTACAGTCTGATTAATCGTGGTGTTCACCATGTTCTTCCACCGCCTCTCCAATATAGGAGGCAGCTAAGGTTGCAAAAATCAAGGCCTGAATGGCGCTCGTAAACAACCCTAAAACCATTGCAGGCAGAGGAATAAATAGAGGAACAAGGAGTACCAGAACCGCAACCACCAATTCATCCGCCAAGATGTTCCCAAACAAACGGAAGCTTAGGGACAATGGCTTAGTGAAGTCTTCCAGAATTTTGAATGGAAGCATGATGGGCGTTGGGTGGATATAGTTACCGAAGTATCCCAACCCTTTGCGGCTGAAGCCAGCGTAAAAATAAGCTAAAGATACCAGGAGAGCCAAAGCAACCGTGGTATTAATGTCACTAGTGGGGGCAGCAAGTTCACCGGAAGGTAAATGAATCAGCTTCCAAGGAACCAGGGCACCAGACCAGTTGGACAAAAAGATGAACAAGAATAAAGTACCAACAAATGGTACCCAAGGGCGATATTCTTTCTCGCCAATTTGGGTTTTAGCCAGATCACGAATGAACTCCAGCACATATTCCATCAGGTTTTGTAGTCCACTGGGAACCTGCTGAAGATTTCGTCCCGCTAAAACAGAAACAACGATGAGCAAAGCGATCACAAACCAAGAGGTCAAGAACACTTGCCCGTGCAATTCTAAGTTCCCAATTTGCCAATAGAAGTGTTGACCCACTTCTAGCTCAGCAAGTGGAAAATTCCAGCCTTTTGTTAAAAGCGTTGGCATTGTCATAGTTTCCATTCAATGGACTCCCCCAAGGATACAAGTAAACGATCGCTATGGAGGATTAGGAGGTAGAAACAACTCGAATGGTGTAGAACAGCAATGCGGCTTTATAGGTCAAAAAACCTAAGAAAATGGGTAGAAACTCAAGCTGATCCACACGGGTAGAAACGATAAGAACGCCAACAACTAATGCTAGGCGAGCCTTACCTATTCCCTGCCGGGATTGCCCTAATTCTTCCACATTTTTGGCCAGCATTCTCATGTACACGAACCCAATGCAAGCTCCCAGTAAATAATTCAGGGCAACGCTTAGTGAGTAAAAGTACCAAGCGACACCAAAAATAATGCTGGTCAGCACTAACATGATTCGATTCAGTTCTAAGACCAAAGAGAAGTACTCATTCATTGAATCGGTACGTTCTGGACTAGAACTGTCAGAGAGTGCGGGCTGGGTGGAATCGATTGATTCCGACTCGGACGAGTCACTCGAAAAGCTCACAGAGACTCCGAAAACACCAGTCAACGCTGTGGTCTGTATTCCCAGACCGAGGTCAATCATATCACGGCGTGGTAACAATACTTAACTTAAAATTAGAGCCTTGCACTCAGTCCGCTACGGTTAATGTTTTGTCCCGGTTTAAGGCTCTCGCTGGGTGAAATTTGGACGGGAAGTCACCCCAAAAATAAAGCGTAGGGATAACTGGGCAGTGAGTGGCTTTCCACTGCAAGGGGAGTAAGGCACTCGCTGTCCTTAAGCTGATCGCCTCAATTAAAATAGATGGCAATCCTAGACAAACCTTCGCTTCCAGCTTAAATTGAGCTAGATTTCTTCAAGGCTGATAATATGCTTCGCGTTAAAAGGCTTCCAACGACGATCGCTTTTGTCGCCGCCAGTCTCACGAGCGGTCTGATCAATATTCTTCCTAGCTTTGCTCAAACCCTGTCTCCCTGTACGCCTCCCGCTGTCGGTGAATTTATCTTGTTGGTGTCAACCCCAACAACCGCCAGCGAGACCCAATTGAAGCAAGTCTTGCCTCCCACGGTTTCCATTCCTATCTGTGACTATCAAGGGAATCGGGTGTCTCGCATGGGGGGATTCCGCAACTTTAGTGATGCCAATGCCTGGGCCGAATATATTAATCAAGCCGCCGGGTTACCTGCCTTTGTCGCTCAGCCTGCCAGTGCTCCCCCCACGGCTGCGCCGAATCCAGTTCCCCAGCCCCCAGTCGCTCGTCCAGTAACTCCTACCTTTACGCCGCAACCTTTAGGGGCGGGGTTTGCAGTTATTGTTGATTTTTTCAATACCCCTACGATCGCTGCCCAATTAAGAGCGTCCCAATCCCGTACCCCTGGATTAGTGTCCTATGGTCGACAGGCCTATCTGCTGGCCAGCTATACCACGGATAGCGTAGCTGCGTTAACTACCTTGCAACAACTGACCCAACAAGGATTTCAGACGTTTATTGTGGATAGCCGGCAGGTCATGTTGCTCACGGATGCCGTGCAAATTCGCTAGGAACCGCCCCTTAACCTCTTCTCTTGAACTTTAACGGAGTTGAGGAATAGCTGCGATTAGTTGACGGGTATAGTCACTTTGGGGATGGGCATAGATTTCATGGGCAGGAGCAATTTCTTCGATTTTGCCTTGGTTCATCACTAAAATGCGATCGCTCATAAACTTAACCACACTCAAGTCATGGGAAATAAAGATGTAGGTGAGATTGAAGTCAGCCTGTAGACTTTTGAGTAAATTGAGCACTTGGGCCTGAACCGAAACATCCAATGCCGATACGGATTCATCGCAAATAATGAAGCGGGGATTTAGGGCTAGGGCACGAGCAATACAAATACGCTGACGCTGTCCACCGGAAAATTGGTGGGGATAGCGTCGCTTGGCTTGGGGGTCTAGGCCTACTTTTTCTAAGAGATAGTCCACCTGTTGTTGATAAGCCGATCGCTTTTTATTAAAGCCGTGAATTAACAGTGGTTCTACGATCGCTTCTTCCACCGTTAAGCGGGGATCGAGAGAGCCGGAGGGATCCTGAAAGACTATTTGTAAATCCTTCCGTAGGCGGCGCAATGCCTGAGGTTTCATGCGGCTGAGATCCTGGTTATCAAAGACGACTTGACCGCTGCTAATGGGCACCAGGCGGAGTAGAGCCCGGGCCAGAGTGGTTTTGCCACAACCCGATTCCCCCACTAATCCTAAGGTTTCACCGGGCCACACCTGAAAGGAGATGCTATCCACCGCCGTCATGGTACGCCCCAAGCCCCCTTTCACCGGGAATTCCACCCTGAGGTTATGGACGGAGAGCAGTGGGGGATCTCCCTGGGGGGGCAACGGAGTGGCTTGAGCCGCAGGAACGGTCTTCAAAATTGCCTCTAGTTGGGGGGCATTTTCCCGCTCCTTCACCCCTAGGGTGCCATCGGGTTGGACCTGAACTTCCATGAAGTCAGCCAAGGTGGGAAGCTGCTCCATCTGCATATCTAGCCGGGGCCGACAGGCCAGCAAGCCTTTGGTGTAGGGATGTTGGGGCTGGGAAAAAATATCCTCCACTGCGCCCTGCTCCACCACTTCCCCTTGGTACATCACCGCCACCCGATCGGCGATTTCCCCAATCACCCCCAGATCATGACTCACGAAAATCAGAGACATTTGACGACGGGCTTGGAGCGATCGAAGGAGATCTAAAATGGCCGCTTGAATGGTCACATCCAAGGCTGTAGTGGGCTCATCGGCAATGAGGAGCCGAGGATTGCAGGAGAGGGCAATGGCAATCATCACCCGTTGTCGCTGTCCCCCTGATAACTGATGGGGGAACCGTCGCAGCATTTGCTGTTTATGGCGGTGAATACGGCGCTGAATCACTTTTGAGAACACCCCCGCACCGAATTGCTGGGCAAACTGCTCGCCTAAAACCTCATCCGACGGTAACAGTTGAACTTCCTGAAATAAAGCGATCGTCCGCTGTTCTGCTTCCTTCACACTTACCGCATCATGCTGACGAATGGCCTCCATGACCTGATACCCGCAGGTAAAAACCGGATTCAGAGAAGTCATGGGCTCCTGAAAAATCATGCCAATTTCTCTACCCCGGAATTTGGACCATTGATCGGGTGCTAGGGTTAAGAGATTCACCGGATCCCCTTGGGCCGGGGTAAACCAAATTTCTCCACTGCGGATTTGTCCCGGAGGGCTAGGGATGAGTCCCATGGCTGCTAGACAAGAGACGGATTTGCCCGACCCAGATTCGCCCACGATGCCTAAGGTCTGCCCAGGATTGACTTGAAAGGAGACTTGCCGGGTTGCAACGATCGCTGAACCCCGGTTGGTAAATTCCACCGTTAAGTGGCGCACATCCAGAATAGGCTGAGTTGAAGGAGGAGTTTGCATAGTGGAATGGGCGAAGCGTAAAGTTTTGTATCGAACACTTGGGTAGGTTCCCCTACCTCAAAGCAGGAACTCTCCCCTGTAAATGTGTCTCCCTAGGGTGAGAAAATAAAATTAAGCTTAAGAAAAGCTCTAGCTATCATGCTCCCGATTGGGAAGGTGACGACATGGATTACCTATATTACCTAGCAAATGCTAGCCTAACCCTCAGAATAGTGGAATATCTGCATACCTACTTGCAAGATAACCTCAAATTCCTCACCGTGGTGCATCAAATTGATGGCTGGGTGATTCGCATTAAATTCCACCGCCCGTTACTCAACCCCCTAGAGGGTAACTTTGAAGCCTATTTGAAAGAATTAGGTGTGCCCTATACCCCCTCGGTGCGGATGCAAATGGCACTGTGGAGCTTGGAGACGGGACAATCCGCCATTCAAGTGATGCGACGTTATCAGATCGCCGTGGTGTCCCATGGCAGTCCTGAAGGGGAAGAGGTTGAAGAATTTCGGCGACAGTTTGTGCGGGGTCTGGGATATTGTCCAGAAACCTTGGCCTAGTAACCAGGTAAGTCCCTAAGTGCTGGAAGACCACTCAATGGATCGCTGCATCCAGAGGGATTGTCATTAATGGTCATCAATCTTTATGTTTTATCCTGATTTGTGTCGTTGCTGTTCAATGACCCATCTAGGGGGAGAACCATCGTTTTTCCGCTTCGGTAATAATTGGTAATAAATTGAGGTTTATCGGTAATTGTTGGGGCAAAGCAACGGTACTGATGCTGATGTCGATCGAAACACTCCAATTCATTCCAACAGACGTGGTATTCTGTTAGCCATAACTCACCCCGCTTAATTGGCTGCGTCTAGAGGAGTAGGGAGCAAACGGTAATGTGGGGTCATGTGAAAGCGCTCCATTCTCCGGTTCAACTTTTCTGTTTCATGCGGAAATCCCTTCATCCCTTCAATGGATAGCCTAACTTGAGGAGTTCAAGAGGAGTTCAAACTTTTATCCTCGGCTTAGCACTATATGGTCAGTGAATTCAATTCTGTTATCCTCATTGTCGAAAGTGATGAAGATGTTGCCCAAAGTATGGGGACAGATCTCTATCATGGGGGATATAGTTCCAGTTGGAATCCTAATGCAGCAAAGGCATTAGAACAACTCAATACGTTACAACCAGATTTAGTGGTCATCAACCAAACCCTAGAGGATGAGTCTGGTTTAAACCTTTGTTATCAAATGCGGCAATGTGGCTACCGGCAAGCTATTTTGCTCCTGATGGATCAAGAAGATTTAAACGATCGCGTCCAATGTTTGGAAGCGGGAGCAGACGACTATTTAGTAAAACCCTATCGCTCCAGTGATTTGGTGCGCTTGGTACAGATTTATCTCAAGCCAAATTTACCCAGTCAAGATCAACTCCGTTTTAGCGATATTGTCCTAGACTTAGGCACTCGCCAAGTTTTGCGGCGCAATCGAGTCATTGATCTAACGATGAAAGAATTTGAACTCTTGAAATACCTCATGGAGCACCCTAGAGAAGTTTTAAGTCGAGAACAAATTCTAGAAAACGTCTGGGGGTATGACTTTATGGGAGAGTCTAATGTTATTGAGGTATATATTCGCTACCTCCGTCTGAAAATTGAAGATGAAGGAGATAAACGGCTCATTCAAACGGTGCGAGGCGTAGGCTATGTGCTCCGGGAGACTTAAGGGAGACTGTACATTATTTTGATTATTTTGTAGACACCTCAAAACATTCGCAACGGTTTTGTTCTGTCTACGCAGTAGTAGACAGGAATGATGCTCAGAATGAATCGAGGTTTCCCTACGGTTTTAACTTGGCCAGAGCCGCCCAGCGATGATCGATCAGTTCAGTTGATTTAGGTTGATCTGGGGTGTCTGCCCCTGGACAAGCGGTATCACACAATTGCTGATGGGGCAAAGTTAAGCATAATTGTTCATAAAGCCATTGGGCGAGATCAAATTGCCCCCCTGCGGGCAAGGTTTCGACTAAATCATTGGCATAAACCCACTCTTCCGAAAAGTCTGGAAGTAAATGATCCTCCGTCGGTTGCAGCCAAATCAATTCATCTGCATCTACGGCTAAACGGTAGTTATAGTTCCCTAAGCAACGATCGCAGGTGAGGGTAACGATCGCTTCCGCTACGCCCGTGACTTTGAGAAAAGTGCCTTGATGGGTCACGGTTAAACTGGCTTGGATAGGGGTAAGAGTTTCGAGATCGGCAAAATAACCCTCTATTTCCAGCCGTAGGGTTTGTTCTGCCATGCGTAATAAATCACCGACCACCACTGGGGGTAAGCGATCGGGAATCCAGATTTTAGACTGAGACATCTGATCTGACATCTTGAGTAACGGATTCTAGATGGTCTCAGACCGGATTCTAGAAAGGGCGAACGAAGGGACTCGAACCCTCGAATGGTGGAACCACAATCCACTGCCTTAACCACTTGGCCACGCTCGCCACAGCATTTAACTGGGTTCTTATTATACACAACCCCGTCTCTTCTAGGGAGGGTATCGCCAAAATTTTTTCAAACTCGACGAAAAGTCTGCAAGGTTACCGCAAGATGGGGCGGTGTCCCTTAGGATTGCGGGGAGAGTTCGTCTAATTCTTCATCGAGAATGAGGTCAATGGCGGGAGGATTAATCTGGCCTTTGCCCACATATTTTTCCACCAGCATCAGTAACTCTTTATCACTAAAGGGCTTTGTCAAATAATCCGTTGCCCCCACCATGCTCGCTCGCACCCGATCGATAAACCCTTCCTTGCCCGTCAGCATGACAATGGGCACCTGGCGAAACAACGTGGAATGGCGCAGCATCGAACAAATTTCATAACCATCGATCTCCGGCATGGAAATATCGCAGAGGATGAGGTTCGGTCTAAGTTGAAACACCAAGCCGATCGCTTTGAGGGGATTGCCTAAACTGGTCACCTCATAGCCCTGATCCGATAAATAGGCTTCAACGGACTGGCGGAGGGCCAAACTATCATCAATACAGACAATCCGAGGGGGACGCTTAGGGCGATCCGATCCTAAGTAGAGGGGAGTAGGGGCTGAGTCATTCGTCTCTAGGGGCAAGACCTGAACCATCCCTTTTTGGACGTAGGGGTAGATGGATTGGGTCACCGAGACAATATCGCGATGCAAATACCGGGCAATCCGCCGCAGAGAATGTTGACCATCCAGCCACTGAATTAAAACTTGTAATAAGTCGTCACTGTAGTAGGGCTCGGTCTGTAAATCCACGTCCCCCTGCACCAAGCATTGATCGGGTGAAAGGATTAAAGGATGAAACTGTTTCCACTCTTGCACCTGCTTGGCAATCTTCAGGATCATAGGGCTAATCTCGAGGGGCATCAATTGCGGCGAGAGGGGCGAGCCCATTTCAAAAATAAAAGCGCCTTGGTGTAACCCCAGCAGATCGAAAAGCGTTTCATAAATCAAGCTACGGATGATGCTTCTACCCTGGGCCGGGGTGATGAGGTGACGCTCTAGCAAACTCCAGAGGCAGCCATATTCCGGCACATGAACCGCTAACTCGCTGGGGGAGATCAGATCTTCTGGGGGTAAGTGCAGGTGATAACGATTGAGGTGATCAACAAGGCGTTCGGTGTGAATGTCCGAACGGGTTGCGTAAATCATTTGCCCGTTCAAAAAGAACACAAACCACGAAAGACCTGCGGAGCGAGACGGCTCCGACAAACTCGTAGATGTACCGTAGGACTCTACACAAAGCTGCCCAGTGCGCTGACCCACTTCGACGAGTTGAAGGATACTACGGATGTCAATTTCGTGAAGGTGTCCCTGCATAGAAGGATTTTACTGAAGGAGAATTTCATTGCATAATAGCAGGGGGCATTCCCCTTAAACAGGAGCATTTTCTGAAATGGGGAGGTCTTGCCCTCAGAATTCCCTGATGTTTTCTGTAAATTAAAACTAAAGGTCTGTTAAAGTCTGAGAACGTTCCAGGAAAATCTTGGGCGTTAGAGGCGCAAAGAATCTATTCCTTGAGATTTAGAGAGGGTAACGAGTGTGCTGTACCTTGCAGAAGTACAAAAGAAAGCTGGTGTATTTGGTGCCGGAGCGAAGGTGGATCTGAAGCTCTGGGCGCAGCAGCGATCGGAAGACCGTTGGCAGGGGCTAACCGGATCTGAAGTACTCGGATCGGACAAGGGCGCTGATAAGGCAGGCGAATTTAAAGATGGTGCATTGGTTCTCGTCGATGTGAACGATCGCAGTGGGCAGATTCAGCGGATTCAGGATGCGACGAAAACGATCGTCAGCAATTTCCAAAACTCCTCACGGCTGAAGGATAAGTTAAAGGATCAAGAAGATGAGATTGAGCAATGGAAGCAATCCCTGACTTACCAAAGCCAAGAACTGAATCGTCGAGAAATGGAAATGGAATCTCGGCGGGATCAGATGAGTCAGTTGGAAGAAGAACTGCACCAGATGGAGCAGCAGAAAGCAGAGTTCTTGAAGTTACAGCAGGAGGCGGAGCATTTACGATCGGAATTAAATCAGCGGGATGAAGAGTTAAAGAAGTCTTGGGAAAGCCTAAGACAGGAAATGGAAACGTTAGAATCCCGTAAGCGCGAAGGTAAGGGAACCGGCTCCGTCGATCCGCAACACATTGCCCAAATTCGAGACATATTGACCCGCCTTACGGACTCACCCGTGCTGGTGGATGGGCTTCAGGAGCAGGTGGGGTATGCCCTCGAATCCCTCAATTACCAGAAAGCGATCGTTGCTCAACACCTGCAGCAATTCGATGTCTATCAAAACCAAGCTCAACAACTTCAGGATGGGCTCAATCATTTGGTGGGTTCCCTAGACGATCGCTGGCAGCAATATCTTCAGGTGCAAGGGAGCTTTAATGAAGCTTACGTCCATGTGCAGAGCCGTCAGCAGGTTATTAATGCCTATCAAGATCAAATTCACCTGCTCCAGACTCAAATTGATGCCCAAAGCGTCCTGCAGCAACAGATTAACCTCGTCATTGGAGGGCTGGATCCAGAAGCGGCTAATCAAATTGATTTTACAGCCCTCGAAGAAATGTCCCTGACTGACTTGGAAAAGCGAGTTCAGGATCTTCAAAAAACCTACGATCGGGATCGAACTTTTGTAGGAGATCAGGAGGAAGAGCTAGCCCTCATTTCCCAGGATATTGAAGAAAAGCGTGAGCAAATGGCCAGCGCTAGCGAGTTTGAGCGGCTCAATATGGAAAATGAAATTAGCGATCTGCAATCGCAATACAATTTGATTGATGAGTCCGTAAGTCCTCAGCGCAGCCGCCTCCGTCAAGACAATGCCATCTTAAAAGCCCATCAATCGGTACTCAATCGCCGCAAAGGAGTGGAGGTCACTCCTGATTCTGATATTGATGTGGCTCCACTGCTCCAGCAGCTTGATCAGCAAAAGCTGCAGCTAACGGAATCTTTAGTGCAGTTACAAAACCGAGTTGATGAAGAACGAGCCAATCTAGAGCAGGTTCAGGCGAACTTAGCCGCCCAAGAACAACAACTCCAACAGGAACATCAAGACTTAAGACACCTTGAACTTGAAGTCCGCAATCAAGCTTCCGCCGTTGCGGAGCGCTGGAGCCAGGTTCGCTCTTACCAAGAACTGTTACAACCGACCCAGGAAACACTCCATGCCTTAGAGGAGCGTTTACAAGGGGTCACCCAGCAAATGGGTTATTTACAAGGGTTGGCACAACAACAATCCCAAGGCATGACGGATTTACAACAGGCGGTACAAGCGCTGGAGTAAAGGCGATCCGATCGCAGCGGGAGAATGGCAGAGCCTCCTGAGCTATTTTGTCACTGGATACTGAGGATCGATCTGGGGGCGGGTATTACGTTATCGGCCAAGCCGGTGGCTCTGGGTCATTTGTAGATCGTCATCTCTAGATCGGAGAGAGTTAGGCAGTGAGTGGGACGTTTGTTTTGCTATGAAGAACCCGATGGACGATCGAGAGAGATAGGGAAGCACTGCCGTCCTGAATTGATAGGCTATTGGGTTGAACTATAAATTGGGTGGACTATTACTGTGATTGAAGCTCAGGTTCATGCTCAACTGCGAGCCTATCTCCGATCGAAGGGCCTGAGTACCCAGCCAGGAGAATGTTGGCCCCATCATCTGACCCTCGCGCGATTGGTGGCCAGGGCGTTGCGCTTGGGGCGTAGTGCCTTAATCCAGGTGGGAACATCGGGATATTTTCCTGAAATTGAAGCCCAGGGCTATCGTTTGAGCTATTTAATGGCTATTTTGCTCTGGCCAGGTACGGCAGTGGTGGTGGCCCAGGAGCCCACCATTGATCAACTCTTATATCAAGTGATTCCGGGACTGCAACAATGGCTGAAAACCCATAAGCCGGTCTGTCGTGAGCGTGATCTGGGGGTGGGGCTACAGGACTTTCAAGGGATCGTCTTAATGTCCCCCGATCGCTGGTTACAGCATCAATTTCAAGGGTTTGGAGTGAAAGAAGGGTCTAGCGCACAATCCTCTGCCCTGATGACCGTTCCTACCCTGATTGAAGCCATTGACGATATCGAAGATTGGCTTTTGGCTCAGCAAACCGTGACGGTCTTGCCTAGCCATTGGGCCCAGTTGAAGCTGTGTTATCCCCAACAGGCTCAAGCCATTCAAGACACCCTGATTTATCTTACCCATCGCTTTTTTCAGCATCCCCCTAATCCCTATGATGCCTATCTGCTTTCTGTTGCTGAAATTGAACAATTAAACACCCTGCTCATGGAATTGGATCTGCAAGGGTGGCAACCTCAGTTACCGGAACCCTGGGCTACGTTGATGCCCTTCCCCCCGCCAGAGGGAGTCAATTTTGCCTTTTGGATCAATCTCGATCGTCGATCGGGAACCTTTAGCCTCCACCGCACCTACCTCAATCTCCTGCCTTTGCTCCAGCAGTTGTGGCAACAAGTCCCCATGGTTCTCTTTCGGGAAACAGCAGATGCAAAGCTACCTACTTCCGCTGGAACGACCCTGGAGTTTAGCCACCGCTTGGGGTTAGATGACATGACCCAAGTGCAGTTTTCGACCCACCCTCAGCGAGAGGGCTTAGCCCTGTATCTTCCGGAACGCTTACCCTTACCCAATACGCCCCATTATCAAGACACAGCCCTCAGTGAAATTCGGCGGGTATTGGCGTTTGGGGCATCACGACCGGGCTTAACGGTGATTTTGATTCAAGATACGCCACTGAAACATCAGGTGAGTGCTGCCCTCGTGTCTGAGTTTGGCTCACGAGTACAGGTGGATCGAGAGCCGGATCGACCTCAAGGGGTTTTAGTGACCAGTTGGAGCTTTTGGCTCGCACACCACCATAAAATTGCCCCGCCTGCTCTAATGATTATGACGACTTTGCCGTTTCCTTCTGTAGAGCATCCACTGGTGGCCGCCAGGGTCAATTACCATAAACATCATCGCCAAGATTGGTTCCAAAACTTTTTGCTTCCCCAGGCGCTCCGAGACTTCCAAAGGGCGATCGCGCCGGTGAGAGCCTATCCCCAGCAAGGGATTCTGACCATTTTAGATACTCGCGTGATCTACCGCAGTTATGGACAACAATTTTTAGGGGTGTTAAGTCCGTTTACCCGACTCAGCAATCTCGACCCCTTTGCCAACCTAACGGTCTAAGCTGGAGCGACCTCCCGTCAGGGGATTGAATCTTGTAACGGAAATTGAAGCGATCGTCGCAGGAATTATGAACTAATGCAAAGAGGCGTAAAGAATAATGGCTAGATATGTTCCTGTTGAGAAAAGTCGAATACCCTAAAGGTATGGATTAAATGTCATTTGATTTTAACCCTTAAAGCTTTTAATCTTCTCGCCGTTTATTGGTTTAGCCAAAGGAGTCCTGTTATGGATATGATGACTCGTCTTTCTGCAATCCTGCGGTACATTTCTGAAGCCTTTATGGCCATTTTTAGACCGGCAGATGAGTATCCTGAAATTGGGGTTCAGCCTTTTGAAGGGGATCCGAGTTCCGAAAGGGCTTAACCCTTAGATAATCGGTTTAGCCTACTTCTATCTTTACCCTCAAATCGATTTCTCCTACTCAAAAACTGTTCAACCAAAATCCTTAACCATTATGGGGACGGGGGACACTAGCCTCTCCGTCCTCTTAGTTTTGCGATCGTTTGTAGACCTGAATAATGACTGATACCCTAACTTTAAACCTTGCGGATGGTTCCGTATCTTTTCCCTGTAGTTCTGAAACGGCCCAAGCCATTCAGTCAGAATTAAAAACCCTATGGGGCAGCTTAAAAACGATCGCTGCCAGTGCGAATACCCCAGAAGGGGATACCCCTAGCAAACCTAATCCTCAACCGACTTTGGAATATCGTCAGGTGGGAGATATTTTTTTAGAAATTTTTTGTAATCCTAATATCTGGCCGACTCCTTTTGCCGCCAAGCTACTGATTACGATTCGAGACGATCGGATTCGGGTGACCACGGAAGCGACCTTAAATCAAATTATGGAAGACCTCAATTCATTCTTAGAGCGTTAGAGATCGAGTCACTCTAATCCTGTGGAGACTCAGTAGACTTAATTTTTAGGGTACGAAAGTTATGCGTATC
>JBMTZC010000031.1:0-19328 GCA_049455215.1 Prochlorotrichaceae cyanobacterium | reverse complement strand
CCCCCCCCCCCCCCCCCCCCCCCCCCCCCCACAACCCATTTAGGATTGCTGTACTCTACTGGTTTACAACAACTTGAAGATCCTCCACACCCTTCAGAACCAGTTGAGGATTGGCTTGCTCCGGTGAGGTAATGTTAACTTGTCCCGTGACTTGCAGGGTCACTTCAGGGTTAACCAACCCGTTCCGTGCTTTTTGAGCGGTATCAATGGACTGTTCCCAGATCTGGCTAAGCTGGTCTTGAATTGCCATAAAATTATCCATATTTTCAAAATTAACTAAAGTAAAAATACGATCGATTTTCTCAGTTTTATTCTGATAACTGACTGGGGTTTCTACAGACAG
Organism: Prochlorotrichaceae cyanobacterium; assembly: GCA_049455215.1. Lineage (GTDB taxonomy): Bacteria > Cyanobacteriota > Cyanobacteriia > Prochlorotrichales > Prochlorotrichaceae > JBEAPM01. The sequence goes on along the minus strand of JBMTZC010000031.1, from coordinate 18,985 downwards.
GGCGTACACATCAAACTTAAGCTGAGGACTTTGGGGAAATTTCACTAATTTGCCCGTTAAGGTTTGAACGGTTTGGTGCAAGTCTTTCAGGTGATCCAGAACTTGCAGAGGCTTAGGATCAGAGGCAGAAAAGTTCAAATGGGGCGGTTGCTCTGGACGGGATTGTACCTGATACGCTAAACGCACAATATCGCCACGGTAGAGATCCTGGATTTCAGCAGTTTCAGCATTTCCCTTTAGGAAAACCGGAAAAACCTTATCTCCTGAATCGAGGACTAAAATTCGTCCTTCATCCCCGATCGCATGGATTTTACCGATTAAAACACCTTGTTCCGCAAAGTCTAAAAGTGCTGAAGGTTCTGAAGCTTCTGGAGAATTCTCCAAGGTTTCCTGGGAAAAGTCCCTGAGTCCATCCCAGGATTCTAGTAAGGTGACAGAATGGGTTTTGACATGAATTTGCGCACTGGGATTCTTGAGAATTTTGCCCTGAATACAAACTTGATCATGACGATGAAACTGATTTAAATCCCGACTCGTTTGTTCCTGGTCGGGCAGCAATGCCAATTCCTGATGGCGGAAAAAACTATCGGGATCGCGCACAGAGAGTACAAAAAGATGGTCATCCCCAATGCCGTGAATACGGCCGATTAAGCCGGTGGTTTCCAGGAGTTGTTCTAATTTAGATAACTGCAAGCCCCGGTAAGCCTCGGCATCGTAGCTGCAGGTCTCTCCTGAAAAGCTCCAGAGCCGGAGCAGGGTAATGCCCATAACAATGGCAGCGATCGCTAAAATCTTAAAATATTTTCTAAAGCGCATTTTTCTAGAGGACGATCGTTATTGGTGTGTTGACTGAACCATAAAAAAATCGTAATTCTAAAACCGTAACATTCAGATGATGTCTTGAACAGGGCTGACTTCCTAAACCCGTAACTTAGGGCGCGTCATCAATTCATTCTAGTACCACGATCGAAACCACATCCGTTGGTGAAAACCCTCCGGGGAGAGGGGCAAGCCCAAAAAGATCGGTAGCCAATAGAGAAAGCTAAAAAAGACGAGGGCTAGGGTTCCCCAGCCCAGTAATTGCCAAAGCCGATCGTGACTGTGAATACTGCGATCGATATACCAACCCAGGGCAAAGAAACTAAACAGAGACGCGGGCATATAATGGTACAAATACAGACAGCGACCCACCAAAGACCAGGGTAACCAATTGGCAGCATAGCTGATTAAAAGATAGATTAATATTCCCTGTTCTGCGGTAGGGAGTAGAAACGTTTTCTGAGAGATAAATGCAAGACCAGTTATTATAAATACGCCCAGAATTGCTAGACTCGCACACCACCACAGAAACGGATTACCCAGCGCATGAACATCATAGATACGGGGCAGTGAGTGAGGGGATAGACCAAACAAGTTGGCTTCTTCTGGCACTTTTATCTCGTGGAAAAAATAAGCAACGGGACGAATGAGCCAGGGCCAGGTATTCCAAGTCGAGCAATAGGGATGAACGGTTTCCCCAGTGCCTAAATTGGTGTTATAAGTCCAAATTTGTCGATGAACTTGCCAAAAATTAAAGTCTGAATTGATGCGTAAATGGGGAATCCATTGTAGACGATAGACGATCGCAGGTAAGAGTACCAAATACAGGAAAAAAGGGTACGGCCGAAGAATTGTTATTTTTCGGAGCAAATCTACCGCCCAGGGATCTCCGACAGAAGAGGAAGCGGAGTAAGGTGTACTCTGCTGAAGACGACGTAAAAAGCGAGGAAAGAGGGTTGTTCCCGATTGGCGGAACGATCGCCCCAGGGCGTAAAGTATGCCTAGCCCCCAGAGCAGGAATAGGGCGAGTAAAAAGCCTAAACCATTCCACTTAATTGAGACACAAGCCCCAAGGGATACACCCGCTAAAGTAAACCCGAGGGAACGGGGCCAGAGCGATCGGTCTTGTGGGGAACGAAGCAGGGCTTGAAAAAAGAGCCAGTGTCCTAATAAACCAAAAAAAATCAGATAAATATTAATTAAGGCATATCGAGATTCCACCAACAATAGACCATCTAAGGTAAGGAGAATCCCCACAATAAAGGCATAGGATTTACGGCGGGTTAGGGTTTGGATTAAGGCAGCCCCTAACAGAGGAATCATAGAGCCGATCGCTGCATTCAACCAGCGATAAGACCAAGAGGGCAGTACCCATTGATCTGTCGTGGTGACGATCGTTTTATCAAAGGGTAAAATTTCCGAGAGTTTAAGCCCTAAAGCAATGAGTAATTTACCGAGGGGGGGATGAATATCAAAAAAGGGCAATTGATGTAAATAGTTATAGGCATTATTGGCAAAATAAACCTCATCAAACACTAAGGTATTAAACCGACCAATCCCCCAAAAATGGAGAAGAATTGAAGCACAAAATAAGAGGGCATAAGCGATCGTGTCCTTTGCCAGGAAGCTCATGAGGTGTTGTAAACGATCGGGAATCTCAGTCAATCTTGGCTTCATGGGCTATCGAGATCGGCTAATTGCTTTAAACCCTCTACATCCAGGATCTGAATTTGGTTACCGTGTACTGCTAATAATTGTTGACGTTTCAACTTGGCAAAAACCCGCGATAAAGTTTCGGGAATGGTGCCCAGTCTAGCGGCTAATTGTCCTTTAGACAGATCGAGGGTAATCAGTTCTGCTGAGCTATCTTTTTCACGAAGATGCAGTAAATAATTGGCCAAGCGGGTGGGTACCTCATGGAGGGTTAAGGTATCCACTAAATTGGAAAAATGTCGGAGATGTCGGGCAAAGCTTTTCAGCAAATTAATCGCCAGGTCGGGTTGTTGTTCCAACAGTTGGAGAAAGGGTTGGCGGGGGAAGAATACCACAGTGGCGGGTTCAATGGCCGCCGCCGCTGCCGGATAAGGGTGACCATCCCAGGCTGGAACCTCCGCAAAGTGGTTGCCCTCCCCAAAAATATGCAAAATCTGCTCCCGTCCATCCTGTGCCACTTTAAAGACCTTTATGCGACCGGACTGGACAATAAAAAATCCCGTTGCGGCATCGCCTTGTTGAAAGAGACTTTCCGCCTTGTCATAGGTTTGGACGATCGCTAGGGTGGAAAGTTTCAGAAGTTGAGACTCCGGTAACCCCGCAAACAAGAGGGTTTCCCCCAGAAAGGGGATTAGATCTAGGGGGGAGAGATGTAGGGTTTGGGGCATAGGTATAGGAGGTATAGACTCGGCGCGGGTAGAGCGGGTCAGCAGGGGTCTGCACAGTGGCGTAATTTCCTCCTCGATCGAGGTCAGGATCTGGGGTCTTGGGGGTCTTGTTTGGCAACCGGCGACCTAGTTAAAGCGGACTGAGGAAGAGTGCGGCGCTCTTCCCTTAAATTTCCCTTGCAGTGAAAAGCGATTTTTGACTTAAGTCAAAGTCAAAGCCCAGCAGGGTTCCCTAGAATGGCCCTTAGTTTCAGGAGAGATGAGCTATGTTTTGCGAACAATGTGAACAAACCGCCAGCGGTGATGGATGCCACCAATTTGGTGCCTGTGGCAAAAGTCCCCAGGTGAATGCCGTTCAGGATTTGCTGATTCACTGTTTACGGGGTCTGGCCCCGGTTGCCCTGCAGGGAAAAGCCCAGGGACTTGACACCCATGATGTGGATGTCTTCACCTGTGAGGCGCTGTTTGCCACCATGACCAATGTGAATTTTAACTCTCAACGGTTTACAACCTATCTCCAGGAAGCGATCGCCCTGCGGGAAGCGCTCAAAACTCAGATTACCGCCCCAGGGGAACCGCTCACTTGGCCAGACATTGCCAACTTCCAGCCCGACTTCGAGGACAGTTTGGTGGAGCAGGGCCAGGATGTTGCCCTCAAATTCATCAGCCAAGTGGGGGGAGATGCGGTAGATATTTTTTCCTTAAAGTTGACGGTGCTTTATGGTCTCAAAGGGGCCGCCTCCTATGCCTTTCATGCTTACGAAGTTGGTCAGGAAGATGAAGCCCTCTATCGCTTTATTCATCACACCTTAGCGGCTTTAGACGATTCCAGCTTGACCTTAGGGGATTGGGTGAAACTGGCCCTAGAAGTTGGAGCTAAGAATCTCCGGGCGATGGAATTGCTGGATGCCGGGCATACGGGGACTTTTGGCCATCCCGTCCCCACGACGGTTCCCCTCAATCCCAAACCGGGCAAAGCGATTTTGGTTTCGGGTCATGATATTCGCCAACTCAATGCCCTGTTGGCACAAACTGCAAAGCGGGGCATTACGGTGTATACCCACGGCGAACTGTTGCCGGCCCACGGCTATCCCAAGCTGAAGGAAGCCTATCCCCATTTCTATGGTCACTACGGGACTGCTTGGCAAAACCAAACCCACGACTTTGCCAAATTCCCCGGTGCGATCGTGGTCACCACCAATTGTTTAATGCCCACCCACGACAACTACCACGACAAACTCTTTAGCATTGGCCCCGTGGGCTATCCCCATCTCACCCACCTCGCGGCGGGCATCGATGGTATTCCAGACTATACCCCAGTGATCGAGAAAGCCCTCTCCTTACCCGGATTTACGATAGAAGCTCCACCCAAGTCCGTCACCGTTGGTTTTGCCCATAATGCGGTTTTAAGTGTTGCGGATACGGTGATTAACGCCGTGAAGCAGGGAAAAATTCGCCACTTCTTCCTAGTGGGGGGCTGTGATGGGGCGAAGCCCGGTCGGAGTTACTACACGGAGTTTGTTGAACAGGTTCCCCAGGATTGCATCGTTCTCACCCTCGCCTGTGGTAAATTCCGCTTCTTTGATCAAGACCTGGGGACGATCGAAGGCTTGCCCCGCTTGATGGATGTGGGTCAGTGTAATGATGCCTACTCCGCCATCCAAATTGCGATCGCTTTAGCCAATGCCTTTGAGATGGATGTGAATGCCCTACCCCTGTCCATGATTTTGTCCTGGTATGAGCAAAAAGCCGTGGCCATCCTGCTGACCTTGTTGCACCTGGGAATTAAAAATATTCGCTTGGGGCCAACCCTCCCGGCCTTTATTTCCCCCAATGTCTTCAAACTCCTCTCGGAAACCTATCAATTAAAGCCCATTACAACCCCCGCCGCAGATCTGGCCGCGTGTTTAGCCTGACCTAAACCCGGCAATCTCCAACATCTCCAACGGTTGCAACCCTTATCTAGGCTCCTAGATAGGATCCCGATTGCTTAGGCTTGCAGTTGATTCCCCAACCAATTGAAATAGGCTTCACTGCCTCCCTGGAAGGGAATCACAATGAATTCTGGTAATTCGTAGGAATGCATAGCCAGCAATCGGGCTTCGATCGTGGGTTTTAAGGCAAGGTTGGTTTTAATGATCAGTTGCCATTCCATATCCTTTTGCACCGCCCCTCGCCAGCGATAGAGGGACTCAATGGCAAAATAGTTGACGCAGGCCGCTAAGCACTCTTCCAGCAAGAGTTTGGCAATGGCTTCTGCTTCTTCACGGGAGCCTGCGGTGGTTAAAATCATGCCATAGGGGTTTGAGGGATCACTGGAAGGATCAATTTGACTCATGAGGTAGGTTCTCCTGATTTTCTCCATAGGGTATCGGCCACTCGACAAACCTGAACCATCTCCCGATCGTGGATTCGTAGTATGTCCGTCCCCGCCGCGATCGCTTTACAACAGGCAGCGGCGGTTCCCCACACTCGTTGATCCGGGACGGGTTCGTTGAGAATTTGCCCAATAAAACTCTTGCGGGACGGCCCCACCAAGAGGGGATATCCCAAGGCTTTGAGATCCGCGAGATGGTTGAATAGCTCGATATTTTGCGCAAAGGTTTTGGCAAAGCCAATGCCCGGATCCAGAATAATATTATTTTTGGCAATCCCGGCAGCCTCTGCCCGTTGCGCTTGCGTGTGCAGAAAGGCTTTCACTTCTGCCACCACATCGTCGTAATCCGTTAGGGACTGCATTGTTGCGGGGGTGCCCCGTAGGTGCATTAAGACCATGGGCACTTGAGCTTGGGCCGCGATCGTCAACATCTCCGGTTCATAGGTTGCCCCAGAAATATCGTTGAGGCAGGTGGCCCCCGCCTCCAGAGCCGCCTGAGCCACTGCCACACGGGTGGTATCCACGGAAATAGGCACTTGCATGCCTGCAGTCCTCAGGATCTGAATCACGGGAATCACCCGATCCAATTCCTCCTGCAGGGAAATTTGCTCCGAGCCCGGGCGGGTAGACTGCCCCCCAACATCGAGGATATCCACACCACCTTCGATCAGATACTGCGCTTGTGCGATCGCGGCCTCTCGGGTGTTGAAGCGTCCCCCATCACTAAAACTATCGGGGGTCACATTGAGGATTCCCATCACATAGGTGCGATCGTTCCAGGCAAAAAGAGACATAGTCAAACCAAACTGAACAAACTCGTCATCAGTCCATCATCAGTCCACCATCGGTTCCACACTGGCCAGGGTTTGCTCCATCAAAATTTGATGAATACCCCGATCGTCTGCATCCGGTTGGGGACGGCGTTGGATATACTGCCCATCACTCTGTAATTCCCAGGTTTGGCGCTGATCGTTCAAAAAGAGATCCAGCAATTCCTTCAGTTCCTGTTTCAGATTAGGGGGGTCAATGGGAACCACGGCTTCAACCCGCCGACTCAGATTCCGATTCATCCAATCTGCGCTGCCAATGTAGATTTCGTCATCACCATTATTACCGAAGTAAAAAATACGAGAATGCTCTAAAAATCGACCAATCACACTGATCACTCGAATGTTGTCGCTCACCCCTTTCAATCCAGGGCGCAGACAACACATTCCCCGTACAATTAAATCAATTTGTACCCCCGCTTGAGAGGCTTCATAGAGTTTTTTAATAATTTGAGGATCCACCAGGGAATTCATTTTGGCAATAATACGGCCAGGCTGATTACTGAGGGCTAAATCTCGCTCTCGCTCAATCATTTCCACCATACGATTGCGCAGATTCAAAGGCGCAACCAAGAGGCGATCGAAGGACTGATTACGGGCATAGCCGGTGAGATAATTAAACAGCTTAATTAAGTCTCTGCCGAGGCGACCATTGCAACTAAAGAAGCCTAAGTCTGTATAGAGTTTGGCGGTTTTTGGGTTGTAGTTTCCAGTGCCAATATGGACGTAGAGACGGATTGTATTCTCTTCCTTGCGCACAACTAAAATCGTTTTAGTGTGGGTCTTCAGTCCCACCAGACCGTAAACAACATGAACCCCCGCCTCCTCTAGTTTCCGGGCCCAGGTAATATTATTGGCCTCATCAAAGCGGGCTTTCAGTTCCACTAGGGCTACCACCTGTTTGCCATTTTCTGCGGCATCAATTAGGGCATTAATGATGGGAGAATCACCGGAAGTCCGGTACAGGGTCATTTTAATGGCTTGAACTTCGGGATCGTGGGCTGCTTGGGTGACAAAGCGCTGCACCGTAGCGGAAAAGGAATGGTAAGGATGGTGAACTAAAACATCACCCCGACGAATAGCGGCCAAAATATCTTTACCATTTTCCCAGGTTTCTGGATCTGAATCGGTGGGTTCCTTAAAGATGTTCATGGAGGGAGGAACCACTGAAGACCACGGTTGAGCTTTTAAGTGGGACAGGGGTAATCTAGTGACACTAAATAAGTCCGTAAGATTTAAAATTCCCGCTAAGGAATAGACATCCTGGGGTTCCACCTCAAGTTCCTGCAAAAGACGATCGCGCATCCGTGGCGACATACTTTTTAAGACTTCTAGCCGCACCACAGATCCGCCCTTCCGCTGCTTACGGAGTTCCTGCTCTAGGGCTAACAATAGGTCTTCGGCCTCATCCTCTTCCACCGATAAATCAGCATTACGGGTAACTCGAAACGGATGACATTCTAAAATCACCATGCCGGGAAAGAGAGCCGATAAATTATGGGCAATAATTTGCTCTAAGGGAACCCCAATCCACACCGCATTTTTGAGATGATCTTTATGCTCTAAGGGGAGGGGAACAAAGCGAGGTTCTAGATCTACTTTAACGCGGGCAAAAAGTTCTTTTTTTCTATCTTCATTTTTGAGTAAAATGCCCAGATTTAAACTTTGGTTAGAAATGAAGGGAAAGGGATGGCCTGGATCAACCGCGAGGGGCGTTAAGACCGGAAAAACCTGTTCTTCAAAATAATGATGATAATAGTTTTTCTGTTGTTCATTTAAGTCTTCAAAGTCTAGGAAATAAATCCCTTCCTTCTTGAGTTCAGGCAATAAAGTTGTGGCAAAACATTGATGTTGCTCTTGGACCATGGGGTCTAGGACCAGATGAATATCGCGCAACTGATCACTCGGAGTCCGGCCATCGGGGGTTAGGGTTTTAACCTCTGCTTCCACCTGTTGCTTTAACGCCGCAACTCGCACCATGAAAAATTCATCTAAGTTAGAGCTAAAAATGGCCAGAAACTTCAAACGTTCGAGTAAGGGAGTACGATCGTCCTCTGCTTCCCACAGTACCCGACGATTAAACTCTAGCCAGCTTAACTCCCGGTTAAAGTAATACTGAGGTTCGGTTAAGTCAATAGAATCAGATGGATTAGATACCGCTTTAGATTTAGGCATGACCCTGTAAGCAACTAAGTGATTAAACCTAAGTGATTAAACGCAAAATACGATTCGCAGTGGTTCCCAACTGAGGCGAATTGAAGTGCTCTCCTCTTAGAGATATTTCTGAACCACTACCCAACCACTCCAAGACACCAGCGCTAAAGCAAAAAAAAGCGCCCCATTCACAAAAAGATGAACTGCGCGGGCAAGTTCGTTACCCTTAATGATTTGCCAGGCAGTCGTAGCGGAAACCAAAACTAGCCCCACCACCAGTAGCCCTAGAGGCAGGTGAACTGAGTGCCCCAAGTCACCATAGTGCCCTAAGGTTCCCACCAAGCCAATCAACAGTAACAGCAGTACCAAAAGTAGCATGGCTACCCCGGAAAGACGATGAACCAGCGTCAACCCCGCTAAAACAGACACCGAGGGCGACAGCGATCGTCTAGTTTGTGCAATCTGCCATCCCGTCAAAGCCTGAATGGTATAGGCCAAAAGGGTTAGCCCCATAGACCATGCGGCAATGCGCCACAACCAAAGAAAGGAGGGAAGATCCACAGCGAAATCCGGCGGTAAGGTGCAGGAACTTGACAGCAAAAGCAGTCTACCCTGATTTGAGCAGAAAAAGGTTAGGCTTTGGTAAAGATTAGGTTGTCTAGATTTTGCAACACGGGCACGCGGTAGAAGACCCTGGTATGCCCTTCAGAGCACTCTACCGTTCACTGTTTAATCTGGTTGCACACCTTCGAGTTAGCCACACAACTTTGTCATAATCGCCTGCCAATCCAGTTTGGCATCTACCATCGCAGACACCTCTTGAAGGCGATCGGGCAGCCCAATCACAAAGCGGTTGGTATCCGCGCCTTGAGACTCACAGCTAATTTGAACGCACTGCACATCCCGACCGGCTAATTGACTGAAAAAGGAACTAAAAACCCCTGCCTCTAAGAAACAAACGGGGCGGGATAAATTCGGGGCATGGCTCGCAAAGGGAGAATTCTTGACGATCGCAATTAAAAAACCACGATGCTGATAGGTTTGGTCTAGATCAAAAGTTCCCCAACCGTGGGTTAACCAGCATTGTCGCAAGGATTGCAGAAAATCTGACATGGACATCTCTGCTAAGGGGCAACTGTAGTAGTCAGTGAGTTCTTCCCCAAAGCGGGCGTAAAAATTCTTGCCCCACCACTGGCCACAGTTAAAGAGAACCAACCGTGCCGCTTGTCCCGTTTCCTTATCTAAGCCGGCATAAATAGCGCGAATAAGAGTGTCGGGAATCGCAAGAAGACGATCGCCTCTGCGATTTTCTAATAGCCCCAATTCTAAATCGCTGTGAACATAGGCATCCGTAGCAAAATAATTACCGGGAATCCGTCCATCTACCAATAAATCAGCAACAGAAATCATAATTCAACCTACTCCAAAACAACAACGGGAAATGCCACTAAAACAAGGATTCTAAGTTCAATTCATCCTCAGGCTCCGGAACGGGAGCCGCTCCTGTTCCAACGGGCGATGCGCCATTTTCATCTTCGGTTAAAGCCGCATGAATTTGCTGAAAAGCTTCTTGAAGTACGGACATTTTGCTGCTGCCTAACGTTTTGCGCAGTTGCGCTTCTAGGAGCACATATAAAACCTTATCAATGTCTTCGAGAGCATTATTTCTTTGCGTTTGTTTAATCCATTGAACTCGCTCTTGGATATAGTCTTGATCATTAAGCAACATGCCCATGGCACAGGCCCGCAACGATAAAATACCGTTTTTGGTACTGCGCTCTATCCGCTTGGCATCAGAACTGGGAAATTTCTGCTGCAGTTGATCAACAACGGGTTGCAAGATATTGACTTCCTCGTCCCGTAGAAAACGATAAACTTCTAAGCGAGAAGGAATGGAGTGAACATAATCGCCCACAACGTCTAGTTCTTTGGCGTTGAGGTAACGGGTTTCAGCGTCATTAAAAATTGATTCGAGAGAGGGATGCATAACTATTCTCCGGCAACAACCAACAGGACTTAAAAGAAATCGGCAAAATCATCGACACTGATCTCGCCACTCCCCGACGGAGGTGCATCATCAGAGATGGGAACCTCTGCCGTAGCAGGGGCGGCGACAACTTTGCCGTCCCACGGGATAGCGTTAAAAAATTGACTAACGGTCAGTTGTAGACTCAGTTCGGGAGTACTCCCTTCCAGGGTCGTCATTTGAATCGCCTGGATCTCTGGTGGTTGATCCGACCAATTCACCTGGGAGAAAAACTCCTTGACCGTCGCTTGTAACCAGTGGGCCGCTTTACTCTGGGTGGCGTTTCCATTCAGAGCAGCTAGGGTTGAGGTACTCATTTGAGGCGATCTCCTGTGCGTAGCCGTTTTTCAATGTCTGTGGCGGTTGCGCCTTCGTTCAGCCAGAAGGAGGCGGCATCAATGCGTTCCTGTCCACCTAAGAGAAACTTGCAATAGGTTTCTCCCATGGAATAGCACTGAATTTCGATACAGCTCAGTTGCTTTTTGACCAGTTCCGTAAAGAATCCGGAGAATAAACCCGCATAGAGATAGCAAACGGGCTTGCCCACATCCCCTAAACTCCGGGCTACAGCAGAGTCAAACAGGTTAATAAAAATAAAGCCTTGTTTACGATCGCCCATATCCACTTCCCATCGTCCCCAACCTTGAGTGGTATAGGGCCACCACCAGGTTTCTAATAGGAAGAGCAGGTTTGCTTGACGAATACCGCGATCGAATTCTTGTTCAAACCATTTTTCAAAGACGAGGGAATCTCGTTTTCCCCAGTCACAGCCAATGCTGTACATAATGGCAGCGGAAGCATCTCCTACTTCTTCCTCCAAACCTTCCACCATGCCAATAATAAAGTCCTCGCTGGTGAGGAAGTTTTGGGAACCATTCCAATCACAAATGACCCCACGTTCAGGATCGAAGTGGAAAAAGTCTTGAAACCCATAGTGATTGTGCTTCTTTGGGGAAGCGATTCTAGTCTTCGGGAGTATTAAATCAGGGGAAGACCCAGAAGTTAAGGTTGCACTAGTCATAGGTATGCCTTAATAACAATTAGGTTGAACCGTGTTGAACCGTTGAGTTGGGTGACTAAAGCGGGGCAACAGACTGAGATCGCATGGGCTTGAGGATTGTACTGACTTAACCCTGAACATTGCCCCATTCTCGTTCTAACCTTAGTCTGCAGGGCTTGTGCCCAAAATCCCTATAAACTTTAATCTTCTTTACGTTTGGATCAGAATCGATCGGCTAGAAATCACTCGTTTGGCTAAAGTAATCCGACACCTTAAATTTCGTGTCTTCGAGTTGTTTGACCACGGAGCGGGTAATTAATTTGCCTTGCTCCACAAGAACATCCCCCGTAACAGGGTTCAGCAGGTTTGTATCCGCACGACGACCAATCAGATCTTCAATATCTTTCAAAGATTGTACGTACATACCGGTGGGTAGCTCCACCACCACCCCTTGACCCAACACCCGAGATTGACAGGCTAAGCGAGAGTTGGGTTTACAGGAGGTAATCACCTCCAGGGTACGCTGTTCCCGGCGGTTCATAGGCGAGAGGGAGTCTTCCCCCTCTTTAATGTAAATATGACAGGTCGCACACATGCCTCGCCCGCCACATTCCTTTAACACGTCTAAATCCTTCTGCAGCAAAACTGAGAGGAGGTTTGAGTTGGTTTCCACCGCTGTTTCTTGAGCGATCGGTTCGAGGCGAACAATTTTAGCCATAAATAATGCTGATCCTTAACAGTGTGCTAGCCGGGCAACTCACCCCGCAGATCGGTCTCAATGTGCAACGTATGTGAGGGGACGAGTTGTAGCGTCATTATAAACCTATGTTTTACCGGAAACGGCGACCAAATCTTAAGTTGAGTGGTATGCCCAATCCAGTTTCCCAAGGATAGAAACTCCCTCAAACTTTATCCATCTGACCCGATCCAGACCCGGAAGATTTTTGGATCTTCCCTCTAATTTTGGAACTCTGCCTTGCTACGATCGTCTTTAAGACTAACTTAGAGAAGAACAGCATCAAGCATGGTTCGCTCCTTCCTATTGTCACTCTGGTACTCGCTATGGTTTTTCGTCGCTGGAAATATCTAATCTTGGCTGGCTTAACTAGCATTGGGTTCACTGTGGGCACTCAGATCCCCAGCCAAGCCTTCTCCTTGAGAGATCTATTTCGAGGCGGAATCCAGGTGTTACAAGGGGTTCAGTTGTCCCGAATGTCCGATCGCCAAGAGGTGGAAATTGGCCAGCAAATTAATGAAAATTTACTCACCACAGAATTTAAGCTCTACAACGACCCCTCGATCCAAAACTATGTCAACCAGATCGGTCAACGGCTAGTCCCCAACAGTCATCGATCGACTCTCCCCTATACGTTTCAAGTGGTGGAAAGTGATCAGATCAATGCATTTGCCACCATGGGAGGATTTGTCTACGTCACCACCGGCTTAATGAAAGCCGCCAGCAATGAGGCAGAACTCGCGGGGGTAATTGGCCACGAAATTGGTCATATTGAAGGCAAACATTTAATTAAGCAAATTAGTCGAGCAGCTTGGCAACAAGGGCTTCTGACGGCAGCCGGTGTAGATCGCAGTCAAGTGGTGCAACTGGGTCTGGAACTCGCGGTGCGCCGTCCCCACAGCCGGGATGATGAACGGGATGCAGATGAGCGGGGTCTACGCATTATGGGATCCTCCGGCTATGCTCAGTCTGCAGTGGTTTCCTTTATGCGCAAGTTAGAATCAGGCAATAATCCCCCGCAATTTCTGAGTACTCACCCCTCCCCTGGGAGCCGAGTGCAGAATTTGGAAAACGCGATCGATCCCGCTAAACGAAATGGCGATGGCTTAGATGAGTTAGCCTATCGATCCCAAATTCAATCCTTGCAATAGAGTATTTGCATTAGCCACGCCCGCCACAATGAATACATAATGAATAGCAGTGCCCCTTAGAATGCACCCCGTTACAGGTTTCATCCGTGGACATTTGGCCATGCTCTATCTCAAACAAGTGGTTTATCATCCTCCGGCTGTGACTCAGCCGATTCTCAAGGATTTAGATCTGCAATTAGAGTCCCAACAGTTAGGGCTGATTGTGGGCATGAGTGGTGCAGGTAAAACTACGCTCTTAGAAATTCTGGCGGGGCTGGCGGAGGTGAATTCCGGGGAAATTTACTGGCGAGAGCAATTTTTAACCCCCCTCCATTTACAACAACTGGGGGGCTTAGTCTTTCAATTTCCCGAACGCCATTTTTGTGGCAGCACGATCGCTGAGGAATTACGGCTGGGCCATCCTGAAATTAAAACGGAGCAAATTCGTGAAGCCCTGCAGGAAGTGGGGTTATCCCATCTGCCCTTGAATACGGCTCCTTTTAACCTGAGTGGGGGGCAACAACGGCGTTTGGCCTTAGCGGTACAACTGATTCGGCAACCCTATTTATTATTGTTGGATGAACCCACAGCGGGGTTAGATTGGTCAATGCGATCGCAACTGGTGGCGTTACTGAAACGCTTAAAAAAACATTGGACGTTATTGATTGTGACCCATGATGCCACAGAGTTGAAAACGATCGCTGATCGGGCTTGGCGTTTAGTGGAGGGAAAATTAGTCCCTCTGAGCTAATCCCGGTCTCCTCTAGTTTCAAAAACAGGCTACCCACTGAAGGCGGCAGAGTGCTGCACGCTGTCATTAAATTTTTCGTTTTCAGTACGGTTTCTCCTCCAACGTTAGTGGATATTCCCTCCAGTGAACCGCCTAGGAGTGAGACGGCTTCAGCAGATCTGCAACAGTTTTCATTGGCAAATATAATGTTGTCGGATCTTGCTTTAAATTTTGAAAACCGTACTTTTTATAAAAGGAAAAGGCATCATCATCTAAAGGTTGAACGACTACAGCCAGAGAACCAATATCATTACTACAAGTCAACGCTTTATCTAGAGCATCTAATAACATAAATTCGCCCAAACCAGTGCGTTGAATTTTTTGATCAACAGCAAGACGACCCAACAATGTTGCTGGTAGCTGCGGATAACGGGGAAGTCGTCTTGCAAAGTCGTCCTGTAACTCTTCAATCAGGATGATATACGAGGAAAGCGTATAGTACGCCAAAATTTGTGTCTTATTTTCTTCTATTAGAACGAAAACAGATGCAACGTTCCTATTAATATCTTGGGATGCTTGCTCTTTCAGATATTTGTCTAATGGCTCCTTACCGCAAGAGAATTTAGAACGATCATATTTACGGTCAAAGGAATGGATTTGAAATTTCATTTTGTTCGTGATTGTTGAGGTTTTCAAGCCAATCACTACTGCACTGATTTCAATTGCTTGTATCTCACAGCGGCCAACTTCAAACAATCGTTAGGCTCAGAAGGATTACGAAGCGCATTAACAAAAGCTTCACTATCCTCAATGCTCAACCTGAGTATCTGATGTTCTTGAATAACACGATAAGATGCTGCTACAAGATTTGAAACAATAAAATCAGTTAAACTAAGCCCTTCTAATGCCGCTGCCTTTTCAATCAAAATCTTATGATCTTTACTGACGCGGGCTTCCAGTCTGTTGGTTTTACTTGCAGTAGTCATGGCGGTATTAGGAATATAAGTTCTGGAATAAAAGCTCTGGAATATAAGTTCTGAAATACTAAGATTATCGCACTATTGTCATGGCTACCTTCCAGCAGAGCTTTACTGATCATGCCGATCAAGTCCTTTTATTGTGTACGGCAATTTGCCGGGTGTCAAGTGAGAATTAGATTTCTGAAAATTCAAATACTTGAATATTCAAATGCCTAAACCATTAAACTGCTACTCCTGCGGCTACTATTCCCACCAGCCAGCGATCGTCTTGCCGTAGGTTGGTTGAGGTACGAAATCCAATCCTACCTAGGCGGAACCCACCCCTAATTGTAAAAATGCTACTGCTTCAACGTGGGCGGTCTGCGGGAAAAAGTCGGCGGGTTGGACGCGGCTGAGTCGGTAAACCTGGGTTTCGCAGAGTATTTTTAAATCCCTCGCTAACGTTGCGGGATTGCAACTCATATAAACAATGCGCTGGGGCTGAACCCTGAGCAGAGTATCCAAAACCTGACGATCGCAACCTTTACGGGGGGGATCTAAGACAACAATATCAGGGTGAAAGGCGAGTTGGGGTAAGACGGCCTCTACTGTGCCTTCCTCAATGTGTACTTGATCTAAGCCGTTGAGGGCTGCGTTTTCTCTCGCTTGGTGTACCGAACTGGGGAGACTTTCAATCCCCCAAACTTGCCCCGCCTGTTGAGCCAAGGGTAGGGTTAAGGTTCCAATGCCACAGTAGGCATCTACGATCGCTTCAGCGCCCGTTAACTGTAATTCCGCCAGGACGATCGCCAATAATTTTTCCGCTTGGTCGGAGTGAATTTGAAAAAAAGTATCGGAGCGCAATCGCAGTCGGAGACCACACCAGCTTTCTTCTAAGTAATCTTGTCCGGCCAGACAGATGGTTTTTGAACCAAAAATCGCATTCGTCCGCTGAGGATTATGGTTAAGGCAAACCCCCACCACTTGGCTATTCTCCCCCTGATAGCGATCGCACCAGAGGGCGGCCTGTTCCTCTAATCCCGGTAACGTCCGTTCTCGACTGACCAGGGTGATTAAAATTTGCCCCGTTTGTTGCCCAATGCGCAGGGAAAGATGGCGGAGGGAACCCTGATGGGTGGTTTCATCGTAAATTCGCCAGCCTTGAGTCTGGATATCCTGCTTCAGTGCGGCTAAGAGGGGATCTAAGCGATCGTCTTGAATGGGACATTGATTCAGATTGACCAGACGATGGCTGCCTTTACGGTAGTAGCCGGCCTGCACCTGACCCGTTGCCGACTTACCTAAGGGATAGGTGGCTTTATTGCGATAGTGAAACTGCTGGGAATTTACCAACAAAGAATCCACCGGAGGATCTGCAAAATGACCAATGCGCTTCAGGGCTTGAATCACCTGTTCTTCTTTGGCCCGCTGTTGCGTCTCATACTGAACATGCTGCCACTGACAACCCCCGCACTTGTCCGCCACAATACACTCAGGACGCTGACGATCGGGGGAGGGCTCCAGAATTTTAACCAACTGGGCGGAGGCATACCGGGGCTTGACTCGCACTAAGCGCACCTGACCCCGATCCCCTTGTACGGTAGCCGGAACGAAAACCACCCTGGACTCTGAAGAGGCTTCAGCGGAGGGATCTAGAGCGGTTGCCGTCCATCGACCAACCCCATCCCCTTGATCCGTAAAATCCGTAATGGGGATCTCGATTAATTCCCCTTGCTGCCACTGAGCTTGTTGCAAACTAAATATTTCACCTGAAGTATGGGTCACCTCGCTTCATTAGCTTCACTGGGACGGGCGACTACGCCGCTCGCTACAATTCCTATTCTGGTGGAGGTACCCGGGAAGATTTTTGAATTTTTCGAGATGCCCTAGGGTAAGTCGTGTTTTTTACGGGTCACTGATTTACGACAGGGGGCGGCTTCGCCGCACCCGAATCCTGAAGGCAATTTCCCAGATCTAGGAAATGATCCGAGGTTGACGCACCGATACCCGATAACGTTCTACGGAATCGGTGTAGTGGATGGGCATTACGGCATCCACGTTTTCATGGGGACGGGGAATAATCACCCAGGTTTCCAGGGTGCCACCGGGGGTATTTTTTGCTGCTTCAATTCCCGCTTCCATTGCTGTTTTGACTTCCGATACATCGCCCCGAATATTAACCACCCAACGCGCACTCCCCGCTCGAATATGCCCCACCAGTGTGACCCGACCTGCCTTGACCATTGCATCCGCTGCTGCAAGCACAGGGGGAAAGCCCTTGGTTTCTAAAGATCCAACCGCTTCTAAAGACATGTGTTTACTCCACTGTGGGGATAGATTAGATTCTATGATTTTAGGATAAAGTGGTCACCCTGAAACGCCCAATCTCTCTTGATGCTATGTCCCCAGAAACTGGGGCTCGGAGATGGATCTGCGATGGATCTGCGATATAGTTGCGCATCGCGTATTCTTTATTCTCGATTAAAGCGATCGATCGCTATGCCTTCTCCCAAATCGATGACCTGATTCCAGTCGAGGGACTTTTCAGGCATTTCAAAGAGGGTTAAGCCCGAAAACTCGATGCCTCCGGCAGCCGTGGCACTGCCCACCTGAATCCGTTTGATCTTCCGATCTTCGATCGCTAGCATGACCCCTTCGAGTACTGAACCAAAGTTAATGACGACCTCAAATTGTCCCACTAGGGTTTCCTTAAACTTGAGTTCAATACTGGGGGTGTGTTCCGACAGCACTTCATGGTTCACCAGGGGCACCATGACCGCTTCATCCGGTGCGGCATCTTTGAGTAACTCTCGATATTCCATGAGTTCCAGGGACTTACTCCAAGCAGTGGATAGAATATCGGGGGCAATCTCAATTTCTTCGAGGATTTCACCAATTTTTTCGATCGCTGCGGTGTAGAGGTATTCCAGGGAGGCAGGGGGCAGACCGGCTCGTTCAGCAGCTTCCGCAAGTTTGGCCTTAACGGCTTCAATCCGACTGCTGGCTTCTTCCGTCTCCTCCGCTTCAGCCGTAGTTTCAGGTGCGGTCAACTCGGCTTCTTCCGGGAGTTCAGGCTCCGGGAGTTCCGGTGCTTCAGTGTCAGACGCTTGAGGTTCATTACCCTCTTCTTCTGCGTCCTCTTCCTCCTCTTCTCCGATGCCAAAAAATTCCTTGAGGGTTGCTACTGTTCCAATGACATCTTCACCCAGTAAGCCTTCCTCGATCGCTGTTTTATCCGCTAGAGCGATCGCTGCCTGGGTTAAACTAGTGCCATCCTGCTTTCGGACTTTGAAGACCGGCTCCGTGGCAACGCGAGGTTCTAGGGCAATCTTCATTTCCGCTAGTTTTTGTTGGGCTGAACTGGCCGCTAAGGCACTCCCTAGGATAGCCTTACCCCCTCCATCGGTACCTAGGTTTTGCGTACTGTAGGACGACCCCTGGGCGGTGGCTCCTCCCGCTGCTCCCCCGATCGCTTTACTGAGGGCGATCGCTGCTCCTGTACCACCCACCACAGCACCAACCCCCAGAATCATCAGGGCAAGGGGGATTTCTCTACCCTCCGTTGGGGCTTCCGTTGTAATCCCTGGTGCAGAAGCGATCGGAGAGTCGCTGCCATTGCCTGCTCCCTCTGCCCCAGATCGATTTGCGGTGGCGGCGGTGGGATCGGGGACATCCGCTTCTGAGTTATTAGTATTAGGATTAGGATTAGGCAACTTACGATCGGAATCCCGATTATTGGCGTTGGGATCGAGGAGGTTCTCATCAGCATCACCTTCCCCGGCATTGAGTCCCGCTAACTCATTATTAGCGGTTGAATTGACGGATCCCCTAGAGTCTCCGGCTGTT
>JBMTZC010000030.1:0-19337 GCA_049455215.1 Prochlorotrichaceae cyanobacterium | reverse complement strand
TGTGTGCAGCGAGACTATCTTATTCACCTGTCCGAAATCTGGGGAGTATTATAGAGATTGCGTAAATCTTTCGGATCAAATCTCGCTTGATTCATTTCCCGAATCTTTTGTGCTTGATGCCGTCGCTGTTGCAAGTAGATTTCTACTTCCGATCGGTGCTTGAGATAAAAAGCGATCGTGGCATAAACATCGGCTAGATTCAGGGATGGGTAACGATATACGATCTCTTCCACCGTTGCCCCCTGATTAAAGACAGCAATAACAGTGTCCAATGTAACACGGGTTTTGCCGACAAGAATTACACCGTCTTTATTCGCTTGCAGAGGAGCAGGTTCAGCTACAATTGTCAGTGTCATAAGCGCATCTAGGTTTATTACCTTGATGGTAGCAAACCTTTGTAAAAAATGTAGGTTATCTACTGCAAGACGATCGCACTGTATTCATAAATTCTTTTCTTCTCGATCGTTTTGCTGCTGTAATTATAATTCCAAAAATGATTGTCCGTCATCCATACCCCAAAAAACGATCGCTCCTAAACCGTAATAAGCTTGGAATTTTTGGGTTTCGCACCTACGGCGAGACGATCGCACTATAAATCAGTTTCCATAAGACCTGCATCTTTCATGATGCTTTTTAAAGTCCCAATTGGTAGATCTCGGTTGCTGTGAACTGGAATAGAGAGAATTGCATCAACGCCTTGTTTAATATAAATATGATGACTACCTGTAACTCTTTTTAACTCCCATCCTTTACGCTCGATGATTTTACAGAGTGTTTTGCCTGAGACTGATTTCATAGGGATAGCTCAACCAATTGCCTCTCTGTGTCTAGGTTTTGGTTTTCACTGGCAACTTCAAGCCAAGCTTGTACTGCATCTTCGAGCATTTCTAATAAATGTTCGTAGCTATCGCCCCAAGTGTGGCACCCTTTCAATGCTGGGACAGAGCCACACCAAACTCCATCTTCTTGCCAAATAATTGCTTTGATTTTCATGGATTTATTCCTTCGTTTGAATGAGTGTATCGATCCGAATAATTAACGGATCGTGGGTAATTGTCCACCCGTCTTAGATTAGGGCCGTTTTTACGGGTTCCGTACCTCAACCTAACCTACGGCGAGACGATCGTACCGCTAGTCTTCAGCCCCGTATTCGACAGCGCAAAATAACCGAGCTTTTTCCTGAAATCACCAAGGGGGGATTTGTATTTGGCTACACCCACTACCAACCCATATCTAGCCATAAAATACTCATTTATTGCGATTGTTTGAACTTGAACTACAAATTACGATAAACTTCATCATCGTTACGTTTACCCACCCGAAAAATGCGGATCGCATTACCTTCAATGGTGTAAAGAATCCGATATTCGCCAGAATCCACGCGATAACCGCCTGCATAGCCCTTCAAAGCCTTACAGTCCTGCGGTTGAGGATTATCTAAAAGAGCAAAAATCTTAGTTGCAATTTGCTTAAACTGTTTAGGTTGCAACTCTGCTAGGGATTTTTTCGCATCTCTAGCAAATAGTAAGGCAAAGCGATCACTCATATCGTTTTGAGATCATCTAATTGCAGGCTCAAACCATAAATCTGGTTATGCTCTGCTAAAACATCCTCAAATCCAAAAAAAGCATCGTTTCCTTCGATCGCTTGTCTCAGCGACTTACTATCCAAGGCATCTTCTAAAGCCTCCAGTAAACCAGTCAAATAGTCATAGGGCACCATTGCCACTACTGGTTTACCATCCGACTCAATCACCACACGATCGTTGCGATCGCTAACATCACGGACAAGTTGAGACAACTCGCTACCGACTTGTCCTATTTGCAGAATATTGAGCATAAGTTAAGCCTATAATAGTCTTCCGCGTATTATACGGGATAAATCAAAGACTATAGATCGTGAAAGCTAAAGAAGTTCTCAAAACACGGACAGCGGATTCCTCAGCCATCGATCCAACTTGGTAAAGTTGCTATAGTATAGATTTACAGTTTAAGCAAATCTTTAACGATCGTCCTCTTACATTCCAAAATTCCAATTCCTCCACTAAAACGATCGCTCTTAAACCTTAAACCATAAAAACGATCGCTGTTGCATTCATACCCGAAAAAACGATCGCTCTTAAACCACAAAAACGATCGTCCGTCATCCATAACCCAAATTAGACGGGGCTTACTTTACGGATTTCTACGCTACCTTCTTCAAATACTTGAACAGTGAGTTGGTAGCCCTCCATTAATGACATTCCAACAAGAGGTTCGGAATCGGCTTCGTCGATCGGGATAGTCAGATAATCACCATCCCAGATTACAACAGCCTCATAGACGTTAAAAACGCACTCGCTACCATCACCAAGAATAGCGCGTCCTCGTCTTTTCCATTTTAGATTTAGCCGATCAATCAGGTCTGGAGGCAATGAAAGCCAACCGTTAAAACCTGTATCAACAATCGCATCTTGTATATAAATCTTTCCTTCAGAGTCACATATCGAAAGTGAGATGATCGCCTCAAAATCGGTATTAACAATTCCTGAAATCATACTGCTCTCTTGGTCTGTCCACCAAAGCGACGAACATGGCGAGAACCGACACGAACAATCCAAATTTGAGCATCTGGATGGCGAGCTTCAAGTCTATTGCAAGCAGCTATTTCACGAGCATCAACTTCAAAGTCTCCAGTTTCAAGGTCGATCGCTACAATTTTTCCGTGATTACCCGCCTCAACTTTTTGGCGGATCTCAGTTTCATACCAACGATCGCCCCGTTGGGCAAACTCTTCTTTGCTATAGCGAGGCTGACGAACTACCATATAGCCAATTTCTCCTCGATCGTTTCTTTGCTGTAATTATAACTCCAAATACGATCGCCCCTAAACCATAATAAGCTTGTTAGTCTTGGGTTTCGCACCTCAACCGACCTACGGCTAACAAAAATTAAGCGGCGAGCCGCTTTTTGCCCGTCCGCTTGAATGACGGGTTATATTTTTCTCATCTTTTATGTAATTCTCTTATGTTTGTATCGTCTTTATTACTTTTACCGATATTGCATACATTACAAAGTGTTTGAAAGTTATCAAGTTCATCTTTTCCACCTTTTGAGCGGGGAATGATATGATCGACATGTAGAATAACATCGTTGGCAGCACTTCTGCCGCACGAAACACATTTCCAATTATCTCTTTGAAATACCTGCCATCTGATGGCAGGCATAACTTTTATCGCCTGTCCGGCTGATTCTCTTATCTTTAACAATTCCTCTTCAGATAGATGAATTGAATTTTCATCTTGATTCCTGCTTATTTCTTCTTTTTCATATTTTTGAATCAACCAGTTATTCAATTTTTCAATTAAATATTCAAATCTGCTTTCTTTGCCTTTTGAAATTTGGATATATGAATCATAAACAGGGTAAAAATGTATAAATCCGTTGATAAGTTCATCTAAAGAATAAATATGATCTCCCAAACTTACCGGATAAGGAAATGTATAAGAGACAAAAAATTGAGTATCATAAAGATTATTTCTGATTATGAAATTGTAATGTTCTTTATAGGATGACACTGGTTTACAAGAGCCTCCGCATAAAACAAAAGGTTTCATGTAGCTGTCATGGCAAAGTCTGTTTATCAGAGGCTCATATTCTATGTTAAACTCAAAATATTTTTTATACGAATCATTAGTCAAACCCCTCACTACCCAATTTTCAAGTAACAGGTACATTCCATCTATATCAAGCCTAAACCCAAAGCGCACCGGCATAATCTGAACTGGTTTATTATCTTTTCTTTTAAGACCATGCCATTTAGGTTCTTTTGATCTTTTACCATTTAAGCCGATATAAGCTTCTTCATATAATATTTTCAACTCATTATCACGTTTTGTCCTGAAATGCGGATAGTAAGATATTGTTGAATCTTCATAAATATCAGTTCCATATATTTTATAAATTTCAGATATTGATTGATTGAAAACATTATTAAGTCTGGGTAAGATTGAAAATCTTATAGCGTCAGCCCTGAGTCTTGGATCATCGACCTGAAATAAATTCTTATCGCTTTCATCAAAACTAATATCTTTTAATGAGTTCCATTGCTCTGTCATGACTGACCTTGAATTTAATTATTGAAAAATATAGCTATATTGTTTAGGGCTTGCTCTGAGATGTAAGGATGCCAGGACTCCAAGGGGAGCCGATCGCCTCCAACCTCATTGCTTACCCTACTCGAATGAAAGAATACCATCCGACAGAAGAAGACAACAAACACTTGTTACAGAATTTAACGTGAGGATCCAGGGATCCCAGATACCGTAAGGATCCTCGCCCTTAGAAAGTTAGTTCTTTAGGCGCGGTATAGTCACAAAATTCCACTGATCAAAACGATCGCTCCTAAACCGTAATAAGATTGGGATTTTTACCTCAAGATTGAAAACGAAGGTGTTGAAGGGATCGCACCTGAGCAATCGTTTCAAAATCTCGATCGTTATGAATCAAAATCAAATCATTCTCCAAAGAAGCTTGTGCGATACAGCAATCGATTGGACTCCGAACTGTTAGCCCTTGACGACGCAGATCGTAGAAAATTCGTGCTGCTGCTTGCCAGCAAACTGAAGCGCCCCCACTGCTTCCCAATTGTGATCCTTTCAGGGAACGTCTACCATAGAATCCGATCGTTATTGCTAAAGTCCCCTGTCCTTTGCCCATGAACCCCTCTCCCGATCCCGATCTCAATCCTCTGTCCCAACTCCCCGATCGCTTAGCGAAACACGCGGTACGCTATGCCCACCACCAGGAGGTGAACTGGGACGATTTACCCCCCATGATGCGGCATTATGTGGAGACGAAGGCTCAGAACCCGAATGCGTTGCTGCTCTACCGCATGGGGGATTTTTTTGAGTGTTTTTTTGAAGATGCCATTACCGTTGCCCGAGAACTGGAGTTGATGCTGACCAGTAAGGAATCCGGTAAAAATGTGGGACGGGTGCCCATGGCGGGGGTGCCCCAGAAGGCGTTGGATAACTATGCGGCGCGGTTGGTGGAAAAGGGCTTTGCCATTGCAATTTGTGATCAGGTGGAGGATCCGGCCCAGGCTCAGGGTTTAGTGCGCCGGGAAATTACCCGCATTATCACCCCCGGAACGATCGTGGAAGAGGGGATGCTCCAGGCTCGTCAGAATAACTTTCTGGCGGCGGTGGTGATGGTACAAAAGAATTGGGGATTGGCCTATGCGGATATTTCTACGGGGGAGTTTTTAACCACTCAGGGGCAAGGTCTGGATGAGTTACATCAGGAATTATTGCGCCTCCATCCAGCAGAAGTGTTACTGCCCACCGATGCGCCGGATTTAGTGGGTTTACTGCGACCGGATCAGAAACAGGAGTACTTACCCAATGGACTCCCCCCACAACTTTGCTACACCTTACGATCGCAGGTGGCCTTTAGTAGTGTGGAAGCCCGGCAGCGCCTATTGCGGAAGTTCAAAGTACGATCGCTGGAGGGAATGGGCTGTGAGCGTTTGCCCCTTGCCGTAAGGGCCGCAGGGGGCTTACTGGAGTATTTGGAAGATACGTCGGAAGGGCGAATGCAGCAGTTGCAAGCGGAGGGCACAGCGGATAGTAGCGCCATTCACTCTGCCTCGATTCAGCAAATTCCGTTGCAGCCCCTCAGTACCTACACCCTAACGGACTTTTTGATTCTGGACTATCAAACGCGGCGGAACCTAGAAATTACCCAAACCGTTCGGGATGGCTCTTTTCACGGCTCTCTCCTCTGGGCGTTGGATGAAACCATTACCCCCATGGGTAGTCGGATGTTGCGGCGTTGGTTACTGCAACCCCTTCTCGATCGCTTTGGCATTGAAGCGCGACAGGATACGATTCAGGAACTCCTGGAGGATGGCTATCTGCGCCAAGACTTACAGAAGTTACTGCGGGATATTTATGACCTGGAACGCCTAGCGGGACGGGCGGGGGCGGGGACCGCTAATGCCCGGGACTTGTCGGCTCTGGCGGACTCCCTCGCTAAACTGCCCCTCTTGGCCCGTCGTCTCGCCCAAGCCCGATCGCCCTACCTGCAGGTGTTACAGACGGTTCCCGTGGTCTTAGAGCATTTGGCGGATCACCTCCATGCCCACTTAGTAGACAGTCCGCCCATCAGCATTATGGAGGGGAACTTAATTAAAGCGGGGGTGAATGGGGATTTAGACTTACTCCGCTCCCAGGCTCAGGAAGATCAGCACTGGATTGCCAACCTGGAAGCGATCGAGCGGGAACGGACGGGGGTTCCCCAGTTAAAAGTGGGCTACAACAAAACCTTTGGCTATTACATCAGCCTCTCCCGCAATAAAGCGGATCAGGTGCCGGAGGACTATATGCGCAAGCAAACCCTCACCAATGAGGAGCGTTACATTACTCCGGAACTGAAGGAACGGGAAAGCCGCGTCCTCAATGCTCAAGCCAACCTCAACCAACTGGAATATGAAATTTTTGTAGGACTCCGATCGGAAGTGGGGGAACAGGCGGAGTTAATTCGTCAGGTGGCCCAGTCCATTGCAGCGGTGGATGTGTTGGCCTGTTTAGCGGAAATTGCCCAGTTCCGCAACTACTGCCGCCCGGTGATGAAAGACGATCGGGGTTTGCTGATTGACGGTGGCCGCCATCCCGTTGTCGAAAATACCATTCCTTCCGGGTTCTTTGTGCCTAACTCCGTGACCTTGGGGGCCTCTAATGATGCTGACGTGGTTCAACATCCCGATTTGATTATTCTCACCGGGCCCAATGCCAGCGGCAAAAGCTGTTATTTGCGTCAAGTGGGACTGATTCAACTCATGGCCCAGGTGGGGAGTTTTATTCCTGCGAAATCTGCCCATCTGGGCATTTGCGATCGTATTTTCACGCGGGTCGGGGCAGTGGATGACATTGCCACCGGACAATCTACCTTTATGGTGGAAATGAACGAAACCGCCAATATTTTGAATCACGCCAGCGATCGTTCTCTGGTCTTACTGGATGAAATTGGGCGAGGAACAGCAACCTTTGACGGGCTTTCGATTGCCTGGTCTGTGGCGGAATATCTAGCTTCAGAAATTCGTTCCTGTACTATTTTTGCCACCCATTACCATGAAATGAACGAGTTAGAATCCCTGCTCAATAATGTGGCTAACTTTCAAGTTACCGTTAAAGAACTCCCGGATCAAATCATCTTCTTACATCAAGTTCAACCCGGTGGAGCCGATCGTTCCTACGGCATTGAAGCAGCTCGCTTAGCAGGGTTACCCCCCAGCGTCATTCAGCGGGCGCGGGCTGTGATGACCCAGATTGAAAAACATAGTAAAATCGCCGTTGGTTTACGGGGCAGTAATAGTAAGAATAATGGGAAAGCCAAAGCTAAGTCTGGTGCGAAAGCCAGCGAAAAAGAGACTCGATTCCCGGATGATCAAGCGCAACAATTAACGATCGCTTTGTCTACTCCAGAGAATAACTAAAGCTGATTCATCTTTAATGGTAATAATCCGTAAGTCCTATGTCCTTTAGTCAATTCAAAACGATCGCTGATGTCCAAAAAATCTATAATATCAAGTACCAGGAAGCCTCCTTTATCAAAGCGATCGATATTGAGGTTCCCCTAGGTCTCATTGAAGATCTTCAATTTAACCAAGAGTATATTGATGTTTTTTCGTCCGAAGCCGCCCGTAGCGAATTAATTATCTCCCCTCTGCTCAGATCCGTTTATAAAAATCATCGACAAAATTATTCATTTTGGATCCAAAAGTCTATTGAATTTGATCAAGATTTATGCGGTACTCCAGACTATATGTTTTCCAAGCGATCGGCTTTGGGCAAAACAGTTTTAGAAACCCCGATCGTGATTATTGTGGAAGCGAAGAAGAATGATTTTGAGCACGGTTGGGGGCAATGTTTAGCGGAACTGGTGGCCTCACAAAAGCTGAATGATGATCCTGATAAATCCATCTATGGAGTTGTAACCGATGGCAATCTATGGCAATTTGGCTACCTCTGTACTACGGTATTTACCAAGGATGACCACAACTATACGATCGATAACCTCAAAACATTGTATGGCGCACTGGACTATCTGGTAACTTTAGGACTTTCTGATTAATTGTCGCGGTGCAGCCGCCCACCAAAAAAGTGCGCCGCACTTCTGCCTTAAGTTGGTCGCCCAAAACTCAAAACTCATTAACAATGCCTACCCCTCGCCTCTTAATTTTGGGCTTAGACTGCATGGAGCCCTCCCTCGTGTTCGATCGCTGGCGATCGGATTTACCGACCCTATCCCGCCTGATGGCCCAGGGCTGTTACGGCCGGTTGGAAAGTAGTATTCCCGCCATTACCGTTCCGGCGTGGAGCTGCATGATGAGTGGTCGGGATCCGGGGGAATTGGGAATTTATGGCTTTCGGAATCGCCTCGATCGCTCTTACAACCGTATGGGCATTGCCGATGGGCGAGCGGTGAAAGTGCCGCGCCTGTGGGACTTTTTAGGAGAGGCTGGATGGACTGTTTCGGTGATTAGTGTACCGGGAACCTCCCCGCCGCCGCCGGTCAAGGGATCTTTAATTTCCTGTTTTTTAACCCCCAATACCGACAGTCCCTTTACCTATCCTGAAACCTTAGGGGCAGAAATTCTCGCGGAAATGCCGGACTTTATGCTGGATGTGCCGGAGTTTCGTTCGGAGGATAAGGCGCAAATTTTAGCCAATATTTATCGACTCTGTGATCAACGCTTTACCTTGGCAGAGCGATCGGTGCAGCGAGACCAGCCGGACTTTTTGATGTTAGTGGATATGGGAGTCGATCGGATTCACCATTCCTTCTGGAAGGCGATGGATGAAACCCATCCCGATCACCAGCCCAATTCTCCCTATGCAACGGCAATTCACGATTATTATTGCCACCTCGATCAACGGATTGCCACCCTCTTAGACCAGTGCAGCCCAGACACCGCTGTTCTCGTGGTTTCCGATCATGGGGCACGGGCTTTGATGGGGGGCTTTTGTCTCAACGAATGGTTGATTCAGGAGGGCTATCTGGTACTGAAGCAACCGCCGGAGGGGGTTCAGTCCCTGGAAGCAGTGGAAGTAGACTGGAGCCAAACCCGTGTGTGGGGAGCGGGGGGCTATTATGGCCGCATTTTTCTCAATGTTCAGGGGCGGGAGCCCCAGGGCTGTATTCCCGTGGCTGAATACGATCGTTTCCGGCGAGAATTAGCCGCTAAACTCAAAGTAATTCCAGGCCCGCAAGGGCAGATCTGGGAGAATCAAGTTCATATTCCCCAGGAAACCTATCAACGGGTACGGGGGGTCGCTCCAGATTTATTGGCGTATTTTGATCAGCTAGCCTGGCGATCGATCGGTACCGTCGGTCATGGTGCCTTGTATACTATGGGAAATGATACGGGCCCTGATGATGCAAACCATGCCCAATATGGTTTAGCCATCTTCCACGATCCGCAGGTTCCTCAGGGTGGAAAGGTATTAGAAAATGCCCAAATTTATGATATTCTTCCCACCATTTTGAGTCGTTATGATATAGCATTACCGGCTAATTTAAGAGGAAAATCCTGGCACTAATTTCAATTCAAATTTATACCTGAAGAACAATGAATGAAAATCAGAAAATGAAACTCAAAGATAAACTTTTTAATCATGATGAAGGAGTCATAGATTGCGCAAAGCCGGAAACATGGCCTAACTATGTTCAACATCTCGAGCTGACTGAAGAGGATATTCCTGAACTGATTTATTTCGCAACGATCGACAACGAAGACGATGAGATGTATTTTGAACGAATATTTGCCTGTCGAGCCTTAGGACAACTGAAGGCATTATCTGCGGTGGCCCCGTTAATCAGTTTTTTAGAAGCCATTCCTTCCTATGATGATTGGGCTTATGAAGAGATCCCCATTGTTTTCAGTTTGATGGGGCCAGAAACAAAGCCGATCGTCCAAGACTATATAACAAACACTAAGAATAGATTATCTGTACGCATTAGCTTCTCTAGCTATTTTCGTTATTTAGTCCGCTATTACCCTGAACAAAGAGAATCGGTCATTAATTTTTTCGTTGAACAGCTTGCGAAACCGGCAACATCTCAAGACGATCGTACCTTGAATGGATTTTTTATCTCTGAGTTGTGTGATCTTAAAGCTATTGAAGTTGCAAAAGAGATTGAGCAAGCTTTTGTCCATCAACGAGTTGATTTATCCGTTATCGGAGATTGGGACGATGCTCAAGTTTATTTAGGGTTAAAGCCACGGACTGAGATACCCCTAGATAGGCTTATCTTCAGTAAAAAACTTGATCGTCAGCCTCTAAAAGAATCTCAAACTAAAGGGTTTGGCGATCGTTCTGAAACCAAAAATTCTAAATCAAAAAAACGAAAGAAGCGGTGACTGCTCCGAACTTATTCAAAAATCACTAACTTTACCAGTAGCGCAATAATCAACCCTACGATCGCTACCAATAACATGGTGATTTGATTAAAGCGATCGTTAATCTTCTCAAATCGCTGATCAGATTTAGTTTCAAGTTGAATAATGCGATCGTTGACCTTCTCAAATTGTTTCAGAACCTCAGCCCGAAAATCCTTGAGGTCACGATCGAGTTTATCGATGTTCTTTTCGTTGTGCCGCACACTCTCTTGGAGAGCCGCAACGCTGGGATCAGAAGAGGTTGGAGCTTGGGTCATGGGAGATCCTCGGTTTTCTTCTTTGAAAAAGCTAACTTGTTCTATTCTAAGCGCTCAGCAATCGGGCCTATACTAATTCTGCATCGATCATTCCCTCTTCAACATCCCCTTTTCAAGCTATGAATCTGCTCTTTCTCTCCACTTCCATTGGCTATCTAGGCTCCGGACTAGGGGGTGGGGTGGAATTAACCTTGGCAAATGTGGCCCAAGCGTTAACCTTGCGGGGGCATTCTGTGACGATCGTTGCGCCCCAGGGATCAACGAACCCCCATTGTGCCGTCATTGAAGTTGAGGGGATGGCCCAAGTTTCGGCCCAGCGTCAAGAACGATCGGATCCGATTTTAATACCTGCCCAGAGTGTGCTAGCCCGGATGTGGGAGCGGGCTCGGGAGATTCAAGGGGATTATGATCTCCTGGTGAATTTTGCCTACGATTGGTTGCCGTTTTACCTCACCCCCTTTTTTGAGCGCCCCATTGCCCATTTAGTCAGTATGGGTTCCCTTTCGGAGGTGATGGATGAAGCGATCGGGGCGGTGGTTCAGCAATTTCCCGGCACGATCGCGGTGCATAGTAAAGCCCAAGCCCAAACCTTTGCCTTTGCTCAAGCCTGTCGTTGCGTGGGTAATGGGCTGGATTTGAGCCTGTATCGCTTCCATCCTCAGCCCGCGCCCTACCTGGGCTGGATTGGCCGTATTGCCCCGGAAAAAGGGTTAGAAGACGCGATCGCAGCGATCGTTCAAAGCCAACAAACTTTAAAGATCTGGGGCAAGGTGGAGGATGAAGCCTATTGGCAGTGGATTCAAGCTCAGTTTCCCCCAGAAGCCTATCGCTACGAAGGTTTTCTCAGCACGACGGAACTGCAGGCAGCCCTAGGCCACTGCCGGGGGCTATTGATGACTCCCCATTGGGTCGAAGCCTTTGGTAATGTGGCCATCGAAGCCCTAGCCTGTGGCGTACCGGTTATTGCCTACGATCGGGGAGGTCCTAGTGAAATTGTGCACTCTGGTGAGACGGGATGGATCGTAGAGCCGGATAGTATTTCCGGTTTAGTTGCAGCGATCGGCAGTCTCGATCAGATCGATCGTGCGGCCTGTCGTCAACAAGCGGAGGCAGAATATTCCTTAGCCGCCCTAGGCGATCGTTTTGAAGCCTGGTTTCAGGATTGCTTAGCGGGTCGTGGGGTTGATGAGGCTTTCGGTTGATGAGGTTATGTTGACGATCGATTGACGATGCAATCATGAATCGATTAGGCTTTTCAGCATGGGTCGCCCCAGGATTTGAGGTTACCCACTCTTCCAGGAAATTAAATTTTTTCGTTAACCTCTTGAAGCTCTGTGGATAGTGATACCGATCGCCGGGAAGTAGAGTCAAATCCCGATTATGCTGCTTCCCTGACGATCGTGGTGGTCAGTCCAGATCCAATTGTCGCTGCGGGCATTAGCACCATTCTCGGAGAAACGGGAGCCGCTCTTGAACGGGTAGCGCATTTTAAGCAAGCAGCAGATCTCATTTTAGGCACCAAGAGCCTCACGGATCCCCTGTTAGTGATCCTGCACTGCCTGTATGCTGCTGAATTGGATGAACTCATCTACGGGCAATTCCAACGCCGTACCCCTCCGGTTCCGGTGTTAGTGATCGGCCAAGGCGAGCTTCCCCCTCCTCCCCTACCGGGTCTGTCTTTGCTATGGGGAAATTGTCCACCGGAGCGCTTACAAGGGGCGGTGCAACACCTCGCCCAAGGTCAGTCAGTCTGGTGGGTTGAGGGATCGGCACTGCAACCCCTCAATGCTCCTCCGCTTTTGGCTCCAATGGGATCAGTGGATCCCTCGTGGGACAGTGCGACCCCCAGAGCCTGGGTGCAGAATTGGCTCCAGGGGACGGCACAGGCAGGCACAACCTTAGTTCAGCAGGAACTACAGCAGATTCAAGCCTCTTTACAACGAGATCCCGATCGCTGGCTCGATCGACAAATTTTGCAAGGTCAACAACGGGAACTGAAGCTGGTGCAATGGTTACTCCAGCAGGGACTCAAGCTCGGTTCCTCTCCTCCAGACCCGTCCCCCTCGTCTCCCCCTCCGGAGGGGGATGTCTCACCATCAGGATCCCCGCCGTCTTTGGGGGCAACATCACCAGAGCCCCTCTCGCCGCTATCCACAGCACCGCCACCCGTTCAGGAACCAGCGATCGTTTTCACGGCTGCATCGCCTTCTACCCTGGAGGGTGATCTTTTGCCTGGGAATTTAGAACGGTTGCTCTTCGATCGAGTAACGGCAAAGCTGGCAACGCCTTTGCTGAACTTAACCCCGCTCCCCTTAGAAATTGACGGTTTGAATTTGCCCAAACGCCGGGAACTCCTGATTTTAGTGTTGCAAACCCTGGAAGATCGGCTGACGGAGCTTCGTCATTCTGACCTGACGCTGGAACAACTGAGAGCAGAGCAACAGGCTATTTTGGCGGATCTCTGGCAAGAAACTGTCACCCGTTTCTTTGGCCAATATACGATCGTTCACCTGGGGGAGCGATCCGTTTCTCTGGTGCCCCGCTTACTGGCCTATCGGGATCAGGTTACGTCCTTCATTCTCAGCCAAATTCCCCTCTGGCTTTCCCTCCTCGAAGCCCTCCTCTTTCAAGAAGCGGTCCCCATTGACGGGAGTCCCTACCGCTGCGATTCCCCCGAGGCGCTAAACCGTTTAGAGCAGATTCTGGAAAACGTTGTGGTACAGGTCGCCAACGCAACCCTACAGCCCCTCTTCAATGAATGCTCGCGGGTGGAAGTCATTAAGCAGGCGTATTTCCATCCCCGTTTACTTTCAACCCGCCAGATTGAGCGTTTTCGCAATGACCTCTCCTGGAAATATCGGGTGCTGCACAATTTTGAAGACCCCCGCAATATTTACGAAAGCCGCTTTGCCTTGCTGATTTTGCAACCGGGAGGTATTCACCGCATTGCTATTTATGCCCCCCGTCAAGACGAATTATCGGCCCTAAACCCTTGGCAGCAAAGTGTAACCCTGGGGTTAGAGTTTCGGGATGCCTTGGCTCCGCGCCTCCAATCCTTAACGCGATGGTTAGGGCAAGGGGTGGTATATGTCCTGACCCATGTCTTGGGACGGGCGATCGGCCTGGTGGGGCGAGGGATTGTGCAGGGGTTGGGCAGTGTCTGGAGCGATCGAGCTAAATAAACGGCTTCCCCGTCCCCAGATCCGGGAGAACATCAAAGGATTGAGTTCAACAACGCAGTGGGCGTTTTATTCCTCATTTATGCCTTAAGTTGCACACCATTCAATAAAATAGATTTGCTGGAGAGGGCTATGCGCCTCGACACAACACGTTTAATCAATCTTAAAATCTTCATCTCTAAATTCGGCTTTTCGCTGACAGCGCAAACCTTTAGCGCGATAATGAGTCACTTCGCATCTATCTTCAGTTGATACTCCTAGGCCTTCTTAGGACTAAAGATTACAACCTGTATTGTTTGGTGACAACCCGTATTGTCACGCTTTACCTATGCTGAACTCTGAGCATCAAATTCATCAGTTTCTCGCTCCCCTGCCTGTTCTTTCTGGTCAGGTGACGGTCAGTGCAGCGATCGATGTGTTGTTAAAGGCTCTAGAGCAGCATTCTGGGCTGATTGAAGCAAAAATCAGTCCCCCCTGTGCCTTGGTGGAAGAGGAGGGGGAATGGGTGGGACAAGTTAACCTCGCCACAATTTTACGCAGTTTAAACCACGACACCCCCCTCGATCGTCTCCAGGTGGTGCAGGAAATGGATCCCTTGCCTTGGATGCTGGCCTTGCCGCCGGACTGTTCCCCCTGGAAACTGCTCTCATTGTGGAGGGTGGGTCAAGGGGAAACCATTGCGATCGTGGATCCGAAGGTTGGCTGTTTAGGTCGTCTGACGGCCGCGAGTGTCTGTCGGGTTTTGGCCCACACCTCATTTTGGGATACGCACCTGGTGCAAAACACCATGCTCAGTAAGCCGAAACAGCGATCGGCGAAGGAAACGGTTTGGAGTGCGCTGCAAGGCATGGGGCAACAGATCCCCACGGTGATTCCCGTACTGGCGGAGGATGGAACCCAAGGATGGCTAGAGGATTGGGACATTCTGAGGGTACTGCAGGCCAATCTCACTCTCCAGGAAATCCCCCTCGGAACGATCGCCCACCAACGACACAAGGTTGTTTTGGAAGAGGAGTCTTTGGCCACGGCCTATGGACGCTTAGAAGCATGTCAACTCCGGGGGATTCCCGTGATGACGGCTCAGGGACAGGTGGCGGGTTGGTTAGAGCGAGATCACCTGCTCCAATGGCTCACCCCTGAAGTTTTAGCCCAAACCTTGTTAGCTCAACCGGAGCAAGATTTCCCCCCCACTGCGGTGAAGCCCTTGGGCTCAGAGCGGGATCGGGTTCCGGTTCATCCGTTACTCAAGACGGACTCTTGGGCTCATCAAGATCAGTCTAACCCAGGCATGGATGCGGATCTGGCACGGTTAGCGGAGGAGATTCCCCGCTTGCCCATTAATGCTGAGTCCGAGAATTTTCTGGGGCGGAATGAACTTTTCCTCCAAATTAATCATCAAATTCATCAATCCCTCAACATTAGCCAAACCCTAGCGGCGATCACGCGGGAAATTCGCCAGTTTCTCTCAACGGATCGCGTGGTTATTTATAAGTTTCATGCCAACTGGAGTGGGACGATCGTTGCAGAATCCCTAGAGCAGGGTTGCCAATCTTTGTTAGGTAAAGAGATCCATGATGAATATTTTGCAGAGCATTTGATTGAGCCCTATCGCAATGGTCGTATTCAAGTCACGGATAATGTTTATCTCAGTAACCTGACGGGATGTCATATTAACCTATTAACCCAGATTCAGGTCAAAGCCTTAATCGTTGTGCCCATTGTCATGGGCAATCAACTCTGGGGACTTCTTTCTGCTCAAAATTGTCGTCAAGTCCGCCAGTGGTTGCCAGAAGAAATTACTATTCTTCAGGAATTGTCCCGAGAAATTGCCTTCGCTATTCGCAACTCGACCCTCTATCAGGTTGCCCAGGATAAAATCTACACCTACCAACGCCAACAATCCGTTCTCGATCGCTACGCACTCCAGCAATCTACTGTGGCCAGCCTCAGCCATCGCGCGATGCAGGCCACGGATTTTGTCTCCCTCTGTCAGGAAGCAACGGAATTACTCCGTCAAGTTTGTCAAGTTGATTTTACGGCTGTTTTAACCCTCTTACCCAATCAAGCGGCTTTGCAATTACAAGCGGGCGTGGGGTGGCCCAGTGAATGGATTGGTCAGGCTCAAACTCAATCTGAACCTCGCAATTTGTTTGGTTATACCCTCTCTGCAGATGCTCCGGTATGCTTCCAGGATCTCTGGGAAGAAACTCGTTTTCGTGGCGGTCCCATGTTAGATAATAACCACATTATTAGTGGCATGAGTACCACCATTAAAGGGAAGGGAAATATCTATGGAATGCTGGGGGTCTTTGCGAACCATAAACGCCAATTTCAATCCGATGATTTAGATTTCCTCCAAGCGATCGCGAATACTCTGAGCATGGCCTTAGCCCGTTTTCAGACGGAGCAACAACTCAGTCAATTTTTCGATCTGTCCAATGAATTTTTCTGTATTCTCAACTTAGAGCGATCGATTTTGAAGGTCAATCAACACTTTATCGATTCCCTAGGCTATGATCTCGAGGAAATTCTCCAGAAAGATCTCTTGGCTTGGGTACATCCAGAAGATCACGCCAAAACTGAGAATGCCTTTCGTCGCCTCAATTCTGGATTAAGTCTTCACAATCTCCAAAATCGCTATCAACAAGCCAATGGTGATTATATTTGGCTGGAATGGACCGCCGTTGGTTCCGAAGATGACTTGATTTATGCCGTAGCCCACGACATTACCGAACAGCAACGGTGGCAACAGGCTTTGCAGGCCAGCCATAAATCTTTATCGGACTTCAAATATGCTTTAGATCAGTCTTCTATTGTTTCCATTGCTGACCCCGAAGGGATCATTACTTACGTCAATGACAATTTTTGCCAGGTGTCTGGTTATAGTCCCGAAGAACTGCTGGGACAAAACCATCGCATTGTCAATGCAAACTATCATGTCAAGTCAACTTTTGACGATCTCTGGAAGACTATTAATGAAGGACAAGTCTGGCGATCGGAAGTTAAAAATAAAGCGAAAAATGGTGAATATTTCTGGTGTGATACAACCATTATTCCCTTTATTGATGAATCGGGTCAGCCCATTCAACACGTTGCCATTCGCAAAGACATTACATCTCGCAAACAAGCGGAACTGGCCCTCAGTACCCTGGCCCAAACCGCTGGCGTGGGTGAAGACTTCTTTCAGGTCTTGGTCGCCTCTTTAGCGAAAACGCTGGATATTCCAGTGGTTTATTTAGCGGTGCAGGATCGACATAATACGAATCAATTCCCAGTATTGGCGATGGTCTCGCCCTCGGGGACTATTTTTGCTAGGGATCCCTTAAGTAAAATCGCTACGGCGGAGGATTGGTTTGAAAGCGATCGTTTAAGTGCCAATCACCCCCTCGTGCGGAAGTGGAATTGTTCCCATTGCAGTCGATTTCATCTGCGATCGAGTAGTGGCACCGTCTACGGCTACCTAGGACTCGCCAGTACGGTGCCGCTTAAATTCAACGCTTTCCATCAAGAAATCCTCCAGATCTTTGCCTCTAGGGCCGCTACAGAACTGGAACGTCGGGCCATTGACTTAGAACTTCAGGAATTGACCGCAGACTTAGAAAAACGGGTGGAAAAACGCACCTTAGAGTTGCAGGAAGCGAAGGAATTAGCGGAATCGGCGAACCAGGCGAAGAGTGAGTTTTTAGCTCGCATGAGTCATGAAATTCGGACTCCTCTGAATGCCATCCTGGGGATGATTTACCTCTGCTTACAAACCCCCCTGACCCCAGAGCAAAAAGATTACTTAATTAAAGTTCAAAAAGCAGGCAATTCACTCCTCGTCATCATTAATGAAATTCTCGATTTCTCTAAAATTGAAGCCAATTGTGTCAACTTAGAAATTATTGATTTTAACCTCCGGGAACTGTTGGAAGAGATTATCGGCCTGCTGGAAATTAAGGCCCATCGGCAAAGTCTCAATCTCACCCTCAGTTTTGATGAGCCGCTGTCTCCTTCCTATCGCGGCGATCCGACCCGCTTACGTCAGATTTTGCTGAACCTCATTGGGAATGCCCTCAAATTTACATCAGAAGGTTCCATCGATGTCCGGGTTGAGGAACGCCCCCTGGAGGCGGACAGCCTGCGCTGTGAGCTTTACTTTCAGGTCAAGGATACGGGAATTGGTATTCCGTCCGAATCCCAACCCCATATTTTCCAAGTATTCCAGCAGGGAGATGGCTCCATTAGCCGCCACTATGGGGGGACGGGGTTAGGTCTGGCCATTTGTAAACGGTTGACAGAGTTAATGGGGGGACGGATTTGGTTTGAAACGGAGCCTGGAGTGGGCAGTACCTTTAAGTTTACGATCGCTCTCGAACGCAGTCCCAGCCCGATCGGAGAGGATTCTGTGCAAAGCGCCCGGGAAGATCTCAGCAATCCCTTTGCCGATCTGGCGGGATCTCGCATTTTAGTGGTCGAGGCAGATGATCTCAACCAACAGTTAGAGGTGTCGTTATTGCAACGTCAGCAGGTTAGGGTCGATTACGTGAATAGCGCAGCGCAAATGCTGACCGCGATTGAGCACCAAGCCTATGACTTAATTCTCCTGGATCTACACCTTGCTGGGCTGAAGGCGGCAGAACTGTGCCAGAAAATTCGCACCCAGGCCGCCGATCCTCAGCTTCCCATCGTTGGACTAATGGCGAAGACCAGCCCTGAAGACCCTCAGGACATCTTGAAAACGGGGATTAATGCTCTCCTGCTGAAACCCGTGAATCCCCTGGAATTTTATAATGCCTTAGCCCATTGGCTTGGCTCTCCGCCGGATGCAGAAGACCTAGACTTGGCTGCAGACTCGAAACCATCGGAGGGCGATACAACCGTTGGTCTGACCCGCTTTTGGGAACAACATCACCGGGATTATCGGGCTTTGCAACAGTTTCAGGACAAATATCAGTCCTTTGTTGAAACCTTTCCGCAGGTTCCCCCGCAAGAACGCTCAACCTATCTGCATCAGTTTCAACGCACCGCAGAGCATTTGGGGATGCATGAACTATCCCAGCGGGTTCAGCAACTGGAGCAACGCCTGTCTGCAGATTCCCAACCCATGCAAGCCTGGAAATACTGGCCCCAGTGGAAAGCCCTACGCCAGGAACTGGATCGAATGCTTGCCGCCCTCTCCCCCGAGCCCGAGTTTGATCCTGCGGTGGATCTGACTTGTGACTCTGATCTTGAGTGTGACTTGGATTGTCCCAAAATCGGAGAACTCCTGGCCGAGTTGACCACGCTGATGGAGTGTGATGTGGTGGCGGCGCAACAAAAGCAGGAGGAACTCGCTACCTACTTAAGTCATTCTCCCCTCCAGGACAATTCCCTCAAAATTAAAGCGGCAATGGATACCTTTGATATGGATCGAGCCATGTTAGAACTGAAGTCCTTAACCGAGAAATTAAAGTGCTATTGTCATTGATGTTATGAA
>JBMTZC010000029.1:0-19388 GCA_049455215.1 Prochlorotrichaceae cyanobacterium | reverse complement strand
CACATCTATTCCTGACATTCAAAATGATATGTCGCATAGTGTCCAGAGATTGGGGAGACCACCAGATTTTGAAACGCTGTGAGCGACAGAGGCGCTGAAAACAGATAACCCTGACCCGATTGGCACCCCAAGTCCTGAAGATGGGTCAATTGTTCAATCGTTTCAATGCCTTCCGCTACCGTATCAAAGCCTAGGGCACGGGCTAAGGTAATGATGGAATAAGTAATACTTCGGGCTTTCGGTTCCTGATGGAGCGTTCGGACAAAGGTACGATCGATTTTAATGACATCGATCGGGAACTGATGGAGGTAACTGAGGGAAGAAAATCCCGTACCAAAGTCATCCAAACTAATCGGAATTCCCCATTCTTTAATCTCTTCCAGAATTTTCGTTGCCACCTCAGTATTTTCAATTAAACTACTTTCAGTTAATTCAATTTTGAGGTGTTTTGGG
Organism: Prochlorotrichaceae cyanobacterium; assembly: GCA_049455215.1. Classification (GTDB taxonomy): domain Bacteria; phylum Cyanobacteriota; class Cyanobacteriia; order Prochlorotrichales; family Prochlorotrichaceae; genus JBEAPM01. Next base: position 18,935 of record JBMTZC010000029.1, on the reverse strand, counting down.
GCTAATGGGGTTGTGCCTAGGATACGATCGATCAGAGATAAGAGTGAGGGACTGCGTAACTGCCGCCCCGATACATTGATACTGAAATATAGGGGGGGACAGTGTTGTTTGGATTGATCCGTCAAACACAACCATTGAAAGGTCTTACAAGCTTCCTGAAATACCCATTCACCAATGGCATCAATTTGGCCCGTATCTTCAGCAATGGTAATAAATTCCCCCGCAGAGATCAGTCCTCGGGTGGGATGCTGCCAACGTAGCAGCACTTCACTGCCTTCTAGGTTTAAGGTTTTTAAGTTAACGATCGGTTGGTAATAAAGCTGCAATTCCTGGTTGTTAATAGCTTTACGTAAAGCTGTTTCTATTTCAACAATGTGAAGAGTCTGTGCATACATGTCCTGGTTAAAGATTTCATAACACCCCTTACCATTGGCCTTGGCCCGATACATGGCAATATCCGCATCCCGTAAGATTTGATTCACCTCAACATAGTTTTGATTGCCAAAAACAATTCCTAAACTAGCACTGGTAAAAACTTGATGGACTTGCAACTGAAATGGGGACTGAAGATACTCTTGAATCCGATCCACCACTCGGAGGACATCCTGCCAATTTTCCACATTCTCCAATAAAATCGTGAACTCATCTCCCCCCAAACGGGCCACTGAATCCACTTCCCGGACAACACTTTTGAGGATCTGGGCCACTTGAATCAGTAATTCATCCCCAACCCCATGACCTAAGGTGTCATTGACATACTTAAAATTATCCAAATCAATGAATAACACCGCAAAACGCTGATCGGTCTGGCGGTAAGATTTTTTCAGCGCCAACTCTAGTTTTTGCAAAAAACCACTGCGATTGTCTAAGCCGGTTAAGCCATCGTGAAGGGCTTCATAGACCAGTTGGGCCTCCGATGCTTTACGCCATGAAATATCGCGGCCAGCCCCATAGAGCAAAGAGTCTTGGGGAAAGGGAACCAGACTCCAGATAATCCATAAGTAGGATCCATCCTGGCATAAGCAACGGGTTTCCAAGGTTTGAATCGACTCTCCTGCCTCCAGTAGCGTTTTGAGGGCGGCGATCGTCCCTTGATCAGCGGGATGAATTAAATCCCAAACACATTTCCCCAACATCTCTTCCGGTGCATAGCCCAGCAGATCGCTCCAGGCGGGGTTAATCCGCTTGAGAATCCCCGCAGTATCGGCAATAAAAAGCAAATCCAGGGACAGATTAAAAAAGCGATCCCGTTCCTGTTCTGCCCGTTTTTGTTTTGTAATATCTTCCGCAATACCCGCTACGCGATAGACGGTTCCTTCGTGGTCATAAATGGGAAAGCCCCGATCGTGAATCCAATGAATACGACCGCTGGAGTGGACAACGCGATAAACTTCGTCAAAGTTGCCCTGGATAGCCTCCTTAGCAAAGATCGTTGCAACCCGTAAACGATCCTCCGGGTGAATAGCCTTTAACCACGCTTCTGGATTGGCATAGAGCACCTCACAGGGGTAACCCCAAATCGTTGCAAAAGCAGGGCTAACATAGTCTACTCCCGTAAATCTTTGTTGTTTTACATCGTAGCTAGCTAACCAAAAGACTTCGCTAATATGCTCCGTCAATTGCCGAAACTGCATCTCGCTTTCCCGGAGATGGGCTTCAACTCTTCGCCGCTCCTGAATTTCTGCTTGTAACTCCTGGTTACTAGAAGCTAGGGCAATGGTACGCTCTTGGACCCGTTCTTCCAGGAGATCATTGAGGGTTTGAATCTGCAGAAAGGAAAAGCGTAAGGCCAGTTGGTTGTGAATTCGTGCTAGAACCTCCTGCAGATGAAAGGGTTTGGTAATGTAATCTATCCCCCCCACCTCAAAAGCCTGGACTTTGTCCAATGGCTCGTTCAAGGCGCTCAAGAAAATAATCGGAATGTCTTGCGTGAGGGGATCTGCCTTGAGTTGACGACAGACTTCATAGCCCGATAGATCGGGCATTTTAATATCCAGAAGAATTAAGTCGGGCTGGGCTGCCCGGGCTGAAGCGAGGGCTAACGTGCCATTCGTTACACTACGAACATCGTAGCCATGGTTCCCTAAACACTCTGAAATGATCCGCAGAGAATCTAGAGTGTCATCCGCCACCAGAATTTCAGGGATTCTGCCATAAAGTACATCAGGGTTCATGATCAATGAACTGGTTCAACCAGTGAATAATTGCCTCAAATTCATAGCGGCGAACCATTTCCGTTAAGGTGGTGGTTAAGGCCAAGTCTGGCGGCAAAATTTGTTCGATAAGTTCCAGCAAGGGACCGGGTTTGGCAACAATGGCGGCGGTCTTGAGAATTTGAAGCTGCTCCAAGGACATCTGAGGCAAGGCTTCGGCAGGAAGATTGGCTAAAGCTGGTGGAGTGTCCTGAGGTTCTGGAGTATCTTGGTATACAAAAACTATACCTAAATGCTGACGGAGTTTTTCAAAGATTAAATCTTTCTTTACAGGCTTTCTCAAAAAATCATCACAACCTTTCGCTAAAATTAGCTCCCGATCGCTCTCGAAGGCACTGGCGGTTAACGCAATAATTACAGTTGCCTGGCCGTTAAGGTGACTTTTAATGCGTTGGGTGGCTTCGTAACCATCCATCACCGGCATCCGCATATCCATAAAAATAAGATGGGGGTGCCACTGGTTCCACTTGTCCCAAGCTTCTTGACCATTAGCCGCATCCTGGACTTCAAACCCCAAAGGCGTGAGGAGATCCATGAGAAATTTACGGTTTGTCCAGCGATCGTCCGCGACTAAGAGGCGGTAGGTGGGCTGATGGGGGGCCATGGCCACCACTTCCTGCTCCCGAGGTGCTGGGGCAACCGCGATCGCGGGTACTGTTTCTACAGGCAAGGTGAGGGTGAAGGTCGTACCGTGATTAACCTGACTGGTCACGGTGAGATCCCCGCCCAGGAGTTGGGCAAAGCGGCGACTAATGGTGAGTCCTAACCCCGTCCCCCCTTGATCGGAGCTAACTTGAGTAAAAGATTCAAAAATGCGGTCAAGCTGGTGGGCTTCAATGCCCTGACCACTATCAATGACCTGAATTTGCAGGGTGAGGTTAGGAGCATCGGCGGAATCCGGAGGATGGGGAATGCGACTGAGGTGGAGGGTAATGCTCCCTTCATTCGTAAATTTCACCGCATTTCCCGTAAGGTTAATGAGTATTTGCCGTAATTTCTTGGCATCGCTCCTAATGTAACAGGGGCCCTCCGTATCGCCTTGCACCATGAGGGCGATCCCTTTGCTGTGGCATTGAGACTGGAAGAGCCGATAAACCTGATCCAGAATGGCCATAGCATCAAAATCACTGCGGTGAACCTGAAATTTTTGCACCTCTAGTTTGGATAAATCTAAGACTTCATTGATCAGGTTCAAAAGATGCTCGGCGCTTTGTTGAATAATGGCTACATATTCCCCTAGTTTTTGGCTGGAGAGAGACGATCGCTGCATCAACTGGGTAAAGCCTAAAATGGCATTGAGGGGAGTGCGTAACTCATGGCTCATATTCGCCAAAAACTCTGTCTTAGCCGCATTGGCCACTTCCGCTTTGCGGTGTTCCTCTTGGATTTCCTTAAACTTTTGGCTGAGGCTATCGGACATTTGCTGAAAGTTCAGCAAGAGGCTGCGGAGTTCTAAAACTGTACTCTGGGGCCAAGCGATCGGCTGCTCTTCTAATAACCGATCCGGTAAATTGGTGGTGACAGAAGCTAATTGTAAGAGGGGCCGCACCCAGCGTTGACTAATCAGGGTCGCAAGGGTTAGGGCTCCCCCGGAAATTAACAGGAGTAGAAAGAGGTTGCGAATATGGCTATTTTCCACTGCTTTCACATAGGGAAAGGCGGGGGATTCCAGAACTAAAAGAGCAGATTTAACCCCTACGGCTTGGCCTTCATTCTGCCCGTTAATCTGTTCCAATTTCAATAAGGGATTAATGAGGGGAACTTCCTGCACAAACCAGGAATGAGTCCATCGCACCATAAACAAGGGACTTCCCCCGGTGGGTAGCCATTGATAAGTTTCGGCATTGAGGGGCACCAATTCCCCCGTGGTCTCTAGGTTGAGGGACTCCCCCAGCACTCGATCGGGATGGGTGGTGACTAAGAGGGTACGCCCCACCTCAGTGATGACACTAGCCTGAAAGGGCAAACCCTGGAGTGAGGCTTGGAGAATTTGGGTGAGATCCTGTTGTTCTTGAGGTAACGTTCCTTCCCAGGTCTCAAGCTGTGCTTTGAGGGGACGGGACAACAGTTGTAGATCTTGGATTTGAGATTGGTTAATATTATCAACTACTTGGCGGCTATCGAGGGCCATCAAGAAGAGCGTAGGAAAAAAAACAAAGGAGACTAAGAGATTAAATAAAGCCTGTTGAAGGGATAAAAATTGACGACTAGGTGTTTTTCCCAAGAGGCGGTGGAGAGGCGTATAGGTTAAGATTAGGCTGGCACTCAAGGCATTAAAAATACCGTTGACGGACTGCTTCAGCATAATAATTTGCGTTTGGGTGGGATCGACCCCCAACACTTGGCTATAGAAAAACCACACCAAGGGAATCCCCACACAAACCCAATAAAGACTATCTAAAAGCACCAAGTTTTGACGCGATCGCTGATAGAAGAGAGCAACCCAAAGATACTCAACGGCAAAGATAACAATGGCGTAGGGATGTTTCCAGAGAAAAAACGTACAGGAAGCACCTCCCAAGGCTGCGATCGCTCCCCAACCTAAGCCATAAAAGCAAAGGGCGATCCAAACCGCGATCGTGCCAAAGAGAAAATCAATGTGGAAGAAAAAAGACCAGCGGTAATAGTTCCCAAGGATGGCCAGTAAAACCAGGGCAGCCCCCCCAAACAGTTGTCTCGCAGATGGCTTGGATTGCATGATTGACTCCTAGATGCAGAATCCCCTGGGTTACCGTTTCCCTAAAAATACGGAGCTTTCTGCGTGAAACAAATCTTACAAGAGCATACAGCCCTCAGCACCCCTATTTTGCCCTCTTCCCTAGGGCGTACTCCAAGGCAAACCGAACGACTCGCCAGGATCTACCATCACTAAGCAATGAAATAAAATGCCGATGCCGTAACTATTTCAGCCCCTGGCGGTAAAACTGGAAGGGGAGGCTAATGTCGAATCGTCAGGATTCTAGACTGAATGGATGATGCGCCCTCTGAAACGCTAGGAGCCCATTGCTAATTGCCTCAGCAATTTTTCGCCAATCTTTGGCGATGCAGGCGGTAAACGGGAGGGAAAATGCTTTCAGATTGCAGTCATGCCAGATAAATTAGATGAAATTATGCTGCCCTAGAGCCTAGGTCAGGTATTGCGGCTTAACCAGGTGGCCACTGTAGGGAACGCCCCCCCAGAAGATGAAGGTGGAGATGATAAACCGTTTGTCCCCCATCTTCGCCATTATTAATCACCACCCGATACCCGTTTTCTAAACCCAACTGATCCGCCACTCGTTTAACGGTGAGGAGCAAATGTCCCAACAAGGCATGATCCTGGGAGGTGGCATCGGCTAACTTGGCAATGGGCTTTTTAGGGATGACTAAGACATGGGTGGGAGCTTGAGGAGCAACGTCCCGAAAGGCTAAACATAAGTCATCTTCGTAAACAATGTCCGCCGGAATACTCCGATCGATAATTTTGCTGAAAATGGTCTCACTCATAATGATTTACAGGTGATAGGGCAGGGCGCACAGGATCCTATTTTCTATCACCTTAAGACCTTTTAATTCCTCTGTAACTTAACTTAGGATTCGGCAACGGTACAGATTCCGAGGAGGAGTCCTGGGATGGAGCGGAGTCTGGAGATTGCAGGGGAATACCTCGGTAACACTTGTGGGTTACCCCCTCTTTGGGCGCTTCGCTTGCAGCAGCGCTAGGTGGGGAGGCCGTAGCCTGGTGAGGTTCTTCGTAAAGCTGGCCGCGATAACACAGGGCGACCGGGTCGGTGTGGGGTTCTGGCTCTGCCACTGTGGGACTAGACCCAGTGGACGGATCAGCGGATACTGAATTGAGCCCCTCAACGGGAGCAGGATTGAAGCGATCGATTAAACGCTGGCTAATCCAGAGGGTCAGGAGGAGTAAAATCAGTAGAATTGGCCAGGGAATGACCCATAATTCCATAATGGATAAGGTAATAACCGTCATTAAGCCGACGATGGCCACCAGTAAACCGAAAAAAGAGTCCATAATTACTCGTTGTAGGTGAATAACAAACGATCGTTTTTGATATTGTTTCCAGACCGTCTATACCTGGTTTAGGATATTCTTTCCCTGCCCCATTAAATGTTATCGATGTAACTGCCATTGAATACAAGTCTCATGCACCATTCTTCTGTCTTCGCACTGACTACTCCCCTGTATTACGTTAACGATCTCCCCCACATTGGCAGTGCCTACACCACGATCGCTGCGGATGCCATGGCTCGGTTTCAGCGTCTCCAAGGACGGCCTACCCTCTTAATTACAGGCACCGATGAACACGGTCAAAAGATTGAACGAACGGCGGAAAAACTCGATCGTTCTCCATTAGATCACTGTAATCAAGTTGTTCAAGGATTTCAAGATCTTTGGACACTTTTAAACATTCAATACGATCGCTTTAGTCGGACTACTGATGCTCGCCATGAAGCGATCGTTCGTGAATTTTATCAACGGGTAGAGGCGAAGGGAGATATTTACCTGGGTCAGCAGCAGGGGTGGTACTGCGTAGCCTGTGAAGAGTTTAAGGAAGAACGGGATCTCCTGTCCGAAAAGCGCTGCCCCATTCATAGTAACCAAGCGGTGGAATGGCGAGACGAACGCAACTACTTTTTCCGCCTCTCCCGCTATCAAGACCAACTGGAAACCTTCTATGCCGAGCATCCTGACTTTATTCAGCCCGCCAGTCGTCGCAATGAAGTTTTAAGTTTTGTCCGCCGAGGGCTTCAAGACTTTTCCATCTCCCGGATTAATGTCCGCTGGGGATTTCCCGTCCCTAGCGATCCAGAACAAACCCTCTATGTCTGGTTCGATGCCCTCTTGGGTTACGTCACAGCCCTGCTAGAACCCGAAGCAGAACCGACCTTGGCCAATGCCCTGAAACACTGGTGGCCCATTCAACTTCACCTCATTGGCAAAGATATTCTTCGCTTCCATGCGGTGTACTGGCCCGCCATGTTGATGTCGGCAGATTTGCCCCTGCCTCCCCGGGTTTTTGGTCATGGTTTTTTAACCAAAGATGGGCAAAAGATGGGCAAAAGTTTAGGCAATACCCTGGATCCCGTCGGACTCACCCAACAGTATGGTGCCGATGCCGTTCGGTATTACTTCCTCAAGGAAATTGAGTTTGGTCGAGACGGTGATTTTAATGAAACTCGCTTTGTACAGGTCTTAAATGCGGATCTGGCTAACGACCTCGGCAACCTCCTGAACCGCACCCTCAGCATGGCTAAAAAATACTGCCAAAGTCGCGTGCCCACCCTAGAGGTGGCGGTCATTGCCCCCGAGCATCCCCTCAAGGCGATCGGGATAACCGTGAAGGATCGGGTTTGCACGGCCTACGAAAACCTCGCCTTTAGCCAAGTGTGTCACACCCTGTTGGAGCTTGTCCAAACCGGCAATCGCTACCTCGATCAAGCGGCCCCCTGGACTCGTTATAAAGAAGGCAATACCGAAGCAGTAGCGGAAATTCTTTACACCGTACTCGAATCCGTTCGTCTTGCGGCCTACTGGCTCTCCCCGATCGTCCCGGCACTGAGTACCCAGATTTACCAACAATTAGGATATTCCGTAGATTTTGGGGATTCGGTGAAGTTGCAAGCTACAGTAGTGTTATCTGATCACGATCGTTGGGGTACTCTGAGGCCAGATCAGGCCTTAGCGAATCCTACTCCTATTTTTCGGACTCTGGAGTTGCCGTCTGCAGACCCAGAATGAATTGGTTCTGTCTGCAGAGAGAACAATTGAAACGCCTTAGAAAATAAGATTTTTCAAGGTGGAGTCAACAAAACGGTTGATGCCTAAGGTCTCTGAATCTGAGGATTGATAATGGTTTGATCAGACCAGACAGGGGCTTGCGTTCATTGGTCTCCCGTTGTCTTACGGACAAACAGTCTTACGGACAGACAACTAAAGCGTTCTTATCGCTTTAAGGTTTTCTTCATTTAATAAACACTTTTTGCTTTTTCGATTTGCTTTTGACGACGTAGAGATTCACTGAAGGATCGAGGACTTGATCAATGATCAAAATTTTGGGTTGGTAGCAGGCAAGACCGTAGTACCCCAAAACAATACTTGATTGAATCTTCGTTCCTAAACGTAAGTAAATCTCCTTTTTTATACTTTTTTATACGAGGGATTGACTACCTTATGCTACACGACTTAGAAAGTGATTTAATTTTTACCCCGGAACAGGTTTTGGAAAACCGAGGGCGAATAGCTATCTTCATCGACGGTTCCAACCTATTCTACGCTGCGCTGCAATTAGGCATTGAAATCGACTATACCAAACTCCTCTGTCGATTGACGGCAGGATCTCGGCTTTTGCGATCGTTTTTTTATACCGGGGTCGATCGAACCAACGAAAAGCAGCAGGGGTTCCTCCTGTGGATGCGGCGGAATGGCTACCGGGTGATCTCTAAGGAATTGGTACAACTCCCCGATGGTTCCAAAAAAGCCAACTTAGATGTGGAAATTGCCGTGGATATGATGGCCCTGGTGGGTTCCTACGATACCGCCATTCTCGTCAGCGGTGATGGGGATTTAGCCTATGCCGTGGATGCCGTTAGTTACCGGGGGGTAAGGGTTGAAGTGGTCAGTTTGCGATCGATGACCAGTGATAGCTTAATCAATGTGGCCGATCGGTATATTGACCTCGAAGCCATCAAGGAGGACATTCAAAAAATTCCTCGCCCCAATCCCCATCACCACCATGGTTATACCTATCGCCCCTTAAATGGTTTAGAGGTGACCGAGCCTTTTAGCAGCCAAGAGTCTAGCCACTAAGGAATGCGGACTTTATAACCTGGAATTTCACTACCAAGACACCGAAGCCCCGAAGGAATACCTTTGTGTTCTTTGTGCCTCTGTGGTTTAATCCTGAACTTTCCGGTTTATTTAACTCACGATCCTAAGGACTGAGACGGAGGGACTTAAGCTATCGGTCTGAGCCTGAAGGTCTTGAGGGCTTCAAGCCCTGAGGAAAAGGGAATCTAGCGGTCTGAAGTTCAGTCGGGATTGCTGCGGAAAGGCCGAAATCCACTGCCATCACCAGGGAACTGTTACGAAACCATAACACAAGAAGTCTGTCGGAGGAAGCCACCTGAGTTTAAATGCGGGTGTTACGGTACAGCTAGAATAGACGAAGGGGTGGAGACAAGTTTCTTCACGCCCCATGACCACTTAACTACTCCAGTTCACCACTCAAGTTCTCGATTCTCAACCGGTATGGGCTTTCAACTTTCCCGTCGATACACCACGATCGCCTTAGGTATCGGTAGCAGTTTACTGATGACCGGCTGTAGTGCAAATCCCTTTGCCCGCTGGTTTAGCCCCATTACTTCCCCGCCAACTCCGGAGTCCCCGAGCGAGGATCTTTCTTTTATCGACATTAGCCTAGAGCAGGTCAATCCTCAGGGTGAAAAAATTTGGGAACTCGAAGCCCTAAAAGTCACCTACCAAGACGAGACCCAACTCGCCGTATTGGACAAACCCTCCGGGGTCTTGTTTCAAGAGGGAGAAGCCACTTACCGCGTTTCAGGGGACAGCGGTACGGTAAATGAAGCGGTTTCGGAATTGACCCTCGAGGGGAATGTGGTCTTAGAACTTTTAACCGAAGACGGGCAGGTGGAGGGGCAAAAACTAACCTGGCAACCCAATGAAGCCTTTTTTCTGCTGGAGGGAAATCTGCAGGGGCATTATCAAGCCGTCAACTTTTCGGGACAGCGGGCTGAGTTACGGAACCGGGAGCAGCAACTCCTCCTCAGTGACACAGTGGTGGCAGACCTGACCACGAATAAAATTCGCCTGCGAACCGAGGCGTTGACTTGGGACATTGCCGAAAAAGTGGTAGAGGGGATTGTACCCGTGGTGTTAGAACATTATGCTACGGAGAATCCTGAGCAAGTTATCGATCGGGCTACGGGGGATGGCATTCGGGCGGATTTAACCAAACAGCACTTTAGCCTCAGTCCCAATGCTTTGGTTAACTTGGGGAAATCCCAACTGGAAATTCGTAGCAAAACCTTACTCTGGGATACGATCGCGGCGGTAATTCGGAGTGACACCCCCATTACCATTACCACAGCGGATCGTAGCCAAATTCGCGGCAATACGGGAGAGTTTGCCCTCAACACTCAGATTGCCACCTTGGTGGGGGCCATCGAAGCCCAACACCAGAACCCCCTAGGAAAACTCTGGGCCGATCGGGTGCAATGGCAATTAGAAAACGATCGCATTGAAGCGGTGGGGGCAGTGCGCTATGAACAACCCAGTTCTGGCTTAAAAATGGAAGGCACCCAAGCGATCGGTAATTTAGGCTCCCAGGAAATTGAAGTCACCGGATCGCAGCAAGTCAAAACTGTTTATGTTCTCCCTTAGATCCTAGAGGAGGCACTGGCGATCGCTGACCATAATGCGGGGGAGACGATGCTTGAAACTACAGAGAATTTCCCAGGCGATCGTTCCCATTTGTTCCGCCCAGGTTTCTGCCCGCAAGGTTCCGGGTTCCGTTTCCCCCAGCAAGGTCACCACATCCCCCGGTTCAACCAGGGGCAAGTCCGTCACATCTAACATCATTTGATCCATCGTAATGGAGCCAATTTGGGAAACCCACTCCCCCCGTAGACCGACTTTTAATTGATTGGACAGTAGCCGCGAAACCCCATCCGCATAGCCGATGGCCACCACGGCCACCCGGGTAGGACGGCGGGCAATAAAACGATGACCATAGCTGACCCCCGTTCCCGGAGCGATCGTTTTCACTTGGGTGACCCGAGCCTTAACGGACAAGACGGGGCGAAGCTGAACCTCTGGCGTAATTAAATGGGGGGCGGGGTAGAGCCCATAGAGGGATAACCCCACGCGGACTAAGTCGTAATGCAGTTTGGGACTAACCAGGGTTGCGGCGGAGTTGGCTAAATGGCGACAGGGGGGCAGGAGTTCCTGCTGCTGTAAAGCGGTTAAAACCTGCTCAAAGCGATCGTGTTGTTGCCAGAGCGTCGAGGATTCTGGCTCATCTGCCGTGGCTAAGTGGGAATAGACACTGGCAATGTGTAAACCCGGCAGCCGTTTCACCGCTTGCACAAACTCTAGAGCTTGTTCCCAGGGAGTACCCAGTCGAGACATGCCCGTATCCAGCTTGAGGTGAACCGGTAGCCACTCTGTGGCGTTAGCCCCCAGGGATTGCAACACCGCCGAAAAGGTCTGGGCCTGGGGCACGGTACACAGGGTCGGTTGAATGCGCCAGTGGACGATCGCTTGAATTTCTTCCTTCGCATTCGCCGCCCCCAACAGTAAAATTGGAGCCTCAAGACCGGCTTGCCGCAGTTCGATCCCCTCCAGCACCGTAGCCACTCCCAGCCATTCCGCCCCCGATCGCAATGCGGTTTCCGCCACCGCCACCGCCCCATGACCATAGGCATCAGCCTTCACCACCGCTAATAACGTTGTGGTGGGTTTGAGGAGGCGACGGAGTTGGTGAACATTTTCCGCCAAGGCATCTAAATCAATCTCCACCCAAGCGCGATATTGGGGGAGATGGCTGAGAATCTTGCTCCAATGGGTCTGATCCGGGCACATGGCGATCGTCATGCTGAGGTACAAGGTCTGCTGCGGCTGGAGCACAGGGAAAGTAGGGAATCCAAATTTCCCGCGCCCCACAGAACCCTATCTTACTTCCAGCCCACCCGATCGACTAATTTCACCACTTCGGGGTTATTGCGACCATAGGCAGACACATTCACTTGATCAAATTTAGCCTCCCCTAAAGCGGCCACCACCGGATCAATTTCTACCCCTGCCACCACGGGATATTCGTTATTCCCTTCCGCAAAGACCTTTTGCGCTTCGGGACTCACTAAAAACTCCAGGAGGGTAACGGCCGCTTCCGGATTTTTGGCATTGGCTAAAACCCCGGCCCCACTAATATTGACGTGGGTTCCCCGATCGTCTTGATTGGGGAAAAAGATGGCGGTTTGTTTCGCAACGGCCTGATCTTCCGGTTTATCAGACTTAGCCAAACGAGCCCAATAGTAATGGTTAGCGATCGCCACATCACATTGCCCTGCCGCTACCGCCTTAATTTGATCCGTATCGCCCCCTTCCGGATCCCGAGCTAAGTTGGCCGCTAATCCCCTCGCCCAGGCTTCCGTTGCCTCTACCCCTAAGGTTTCAACCATGGATCCTAACAAGGACTGATTGTAAATATTATTAGAACTGCGAATGCAAACCCGACCCTGCCACTGGGGTTCCGCTAAAGCTTCATAGGTCGATAGCTCCGTACTCTGCACCTTCTCCGGGTTATAGACCAGCACCCGCGCCCGCTGCGTTAAGCCAAACCAAAGACCATCCGGTTGGCGCAGCGCCTCCGGAATACTGGACTCCAAAATTTCCGACTGAACCGGCTGAAAGAGCCCCGCCTCTTCTGCCCGCCAGAGCCGTCCTGCATCCACCGTAATTAAGAGATCCGCTGGTGTCCGTTCCCCTTCCGCCAGGATACGCTCCTGCAATTCATCCGCATCCCCTTCGACGATATTCACCTGAATGCCGGTGTCCGCCGTAAAGCGATCGTAGAGGGTTTTATCTGTTTCGTAGTGTCGCCCCGAATAAATATTGACCTCTGCCGCCTCCGTTTGCTCCGTAGGAGAACCCTCCGCAGGGGCAGTTTCTTCCCCCGTCTGCGGAGTGGGGGTATTCGAGGTACATCCCCCCAACCACAGGGATAGCCCTAATAATCCCGTTAAAAATAGGGGCCAGCGGTGTTGTTGATTCATGGGTAAGGGTGCTCCTTATCAAAAAAATATCTCAATAGTAGGTAACAAGTTAGGACGCAAATCTTGCCCCCGTCCCCCTGCAGAAGACGAGGACACCTCAATCCAGGACGATCGTAAGCACAACCGTCCAGCCCAATCCTGCTCTCCCTACTTCGGGGTAGAAAGAGGAACAGATGGGGGAGTTGCGAGATGCCCAGTGGTGGAACGTTGTGGAACCAGGGCAAGCAAGCAGATCCTAAAAGTAGGATTTCATCATAATTGAGGGAGAGACTTAATGCAAATATTTTTCATTAAGTTTCAAGAACAGACCCCGTAATCATCCGTTGCAGGGTGAGATGCTCCCCGAAGCGATCGGCAAGGATCTCTCGGTGCAGCTTGTCTGAAGGTTGAAGGTTTAGAGTTCCGGGAGGTCCACAGAACGGCAGGAAAAGGATAAAGCTTTGTGAGGAGGGCCAATTCCTAGGGAATCCTGCTCTATACTAAGCATTGATCGTGGTTCTGTCCCTTTCCTTAAGACAAATCGCAATCCGTAATATCCCTCATGTTGTTAGTTGGTGTGATCCTATGTCTGGCGTATTAGCTCAGGTCAGCACCGTCTCCCTCTCCAGTGAGGCGCTCCGGGTTTTAGGGGTGTCGGCGGGTGTATTCGTTGTTCTCTATGTTTTCGTTTTTGTTGTCCTGCGGGCCTGGATTCGTCAGTCCATGCGTTCCGATGCAGGCATTGTCGCGGTGCGGGTTTCCCAACGTCCCGCGCTTTTAGTTGGAATTTTTGTTATTACGAAACTCACCTTAAATCAGGTGACTCTTCCTGAAAGTCTAACTTGGATTCAGGGCGTACTAACAGCAGCGATCGCCATTGTCTCCACCTACTGGGTTGCTCAATTATTGACGGAGGTCTTGCTCTATTACCTAGAGCGTTACGCAGAGCGTAGCGAGGCCCAGTGGGATGACGTATTAGTGCCTATCCTCAAAAGCACTCTACCCATTCTGACCTACCTGATTGGGGGCATTGTTACCCTTCAGTCCCTCAATGTAGACCTCAATGGATTGCTAGTCGCCATTGGGGGGATTACCTTTGTTCTGGGTTTTGCCCTCAAAGATATTTTGGCGAACTTCTTTAGCGGCTTGGTGCTCTTAATCGACACCCCCTTCCGTTTTGGGGATGTCATTACCTTGGAAGATGGAACCCGCGCCGTCATCAAAAAAGTAGGACTACGGGTCACGAATCTCTATCTGATCGATCGCCACTGCGAGATTTATATTCCAAACGGGGCTTTTCAGAACCAAGAAATTGTCAACCTGAGCCGTCCCACCACTGACTATTACTACACCATTACCTTGCCGGTCAAATTTGATGCCGATCCCTCTTTAGTCATTCCAATTTTGGAAGCGGTGGTGTTAGCTCACCCTGACACTCTGGGCAATATTGACCAAAAGTTAGAACTCCTGGATCGCTTTTATGGTGCTTCCGATAGCAGCGAACAAGTTCAAATGAAACGGGAAGCCGGTCGGGCTCGTCTCCTCGCTGAAAAATCAGTTAACGCCCGTCTTGCCCAAATTGAAGACAGTTTTGAAGCCCTCTCCGTGGCCATTTCCCACGCAGAAGATATGGGCTTTGATCCCGCTGAAGTCAGAGCCGTGCAAAGCGATTACCTCGATATTTGCAGAATGATTGGTCTAGAACCTGTTTACGATCGGGCTGAGCGGGGACGGTCTCGTCAAACAACGCTCAAAAATGCAGAACTAGAAGAAAAAAGCGATACCGAATCCTTAATTTTCCTCATCCGAGATTGGTACCGTGCCTGGCTCAAAGATCCAGATTTATTGACCGAAGATTCTAAAGTACTTCCCAAAATGTGGGAGCAGAAGCTTGATTTAATGAAGCTAAAAATTAACAAGCTCTTTAGAAAAGTAAACACCATGGATGCGGATGAAACCCGCTTAGATGATACGGTTTCTAGTGTCTTTAGCTGGATGCAAGAAAACTTCAAAACAACTCGTAATGAATGGCAAGATCCCCGGATTTGGATCAGTGCCAACAAAACGGATGCTAGTACGGGGGGGTTAAACAAAAACTTTACCGTCAAGTTCTACGTAGATGACATTACCCTGGAGCATTTTCAGCGAGGCTATCGTGTTGAAGGTGAATTAAACCGCGAATTACAGTGGCAACTTCGCCAAGCTTATCTCGCCCGCTAGAGCAGGGGAATCTTGAGCATTGAGGAGTCCAGATCAAACCTAACCCTCAGTCCTCCAAGCCCCCTCCAAGCTCAAAATGCAAACTGATCCTATTGCCCCTTGATGTTGTTGCCTCTCGTTACGGTGGTTTATGTTTAGTTCCTTTCTTCCCTCTCTACTTGCCCAAGGTAAGGGCAAAAAAGCCCCTCCTGGCCCTTTATTTGAATTCAAAGGAGTTGAAGCCGATCCCAGTGCCGTTGCCATTGAGCAACTCAACTTCAATGAAATTGCCATTAATCTGGGTATTGCCGCTGCCGCCATTTTTGGGGTTTACCTCTTCATTTTTGTTGGACTACGGTTATGGTTTCGCACCTTCCGGTCTGATGCGGCCCTCGTTACCCTAAGAGTCTCGCAATTTCCAGCCTTTTTGGTGGCACTGTTCCTCTTTTTGAACATTGGGCTCAAAAACTTTGAAAGTATCCCCGCCGTCGTCTGGATTGATCACATCCTCGTGGCCGGTGCAATCCTCAGTACGGCCTTTTTGTTAAATCGAGTCCTCAAGCAGGTTGTCTTTTATTACTTAAAAGAATACGCCGAACGCACCGAAGCCCAGTGGGATGATGTCTTAATTCCCATCTTGGAAACCGCTGCCCCCATTTTGATTTATGTTCTGTCAATTTTCTTTGCCTTACAGGAAGTTGGCTTAGATCTGTCAGGGCTCTGGGTTGCCTTTGGGGGGGTCACCTTTGTGATTGGTTTTGCCCTGCAAGACATTCTCAAAAACTTTTTTAGTGGATTGGTGCTGTTAATTGATACGCCGTTTCGCTTTGGAGATGTGATTGCCTGGAAAAAAGATGAAAGGGCGGTCATTAAACATATTGGCTTACGTCTAACTCAGCTTTACCTCATTGATCAGCACTGCGAAGTCTATGTTCCCAACTCCAAGTTTGAAGCTCAGAAAATTATTAACCTGAGTCGTCCCACTTCAAACTACTTCTATACCGTGAGTATTTCCTTTGCCCCAGATGCGGAACCTTCTCGGGCCATGCAATTTATTCAAGCCGTGGTTCTCGCTCACCCAGATACCTTGGGGGATATCGAGCAGAAAATTGAACTACTCGATCGCTTCTTTGGTGGATCTTTGTCTCAAGACCGAGTCCACAAAAAGCGGGAAGCAGGAAAAGCACGCTTATTAGCGGAGCGAGATTTGAACCAATCTCTAGCCAGAATTGAAGCTGCCTTTGATGAACTGAGCCAAAATATCACCCGTATGGAAGATAGTGGTTTAGATCAAAGTGAAATTCGCACCATTCAAGGCGACTATCTCGATATTTGTCAGATGGTTGGTTTAGATGTGGTGGCCGATCGCAATGGTGGGCGTGCCCGCAAACGAGTGATCTTAGAAGAATCCGCCAAGGTGATGGAAGGCAACTCCATGATTCGCCTACTCCGAGACTGGTATGGAGCTTGGCTCAAGGATCCGGATCTCCTCCAAGAGGATCAAAAAATGCTACCGGAGCAGTGGGAAAGGCGGGTTGACCTGCTCAAGAGCAAGATGAATAAGTTATTTCGTAAAATCAGTGAACCTTCCGGAGACGATACCCGTCTGGATGATGCGGTTCAGGAAATGTTTATCTGGATGCAGGATGATTTCAAAACTAGCCGTAATCAATGGCAAGATCCCCGCATTTGGATGAGTGAAGTCAAACTGGATAAAACCCAAATGATGGAAAAGACCTTTACCGTCAAGTTTTATGTGGATGACATCACCCTAGAGCATTTCCAACGGGGGAATCGGGTGGAAAGTGAGGTTAACCGTGAGTTAGCGTGGCAATTGAGAAAAGCCTATCTAATTCGCTAAGGCCCTGACTATTAGCTTTGTCCTCATCTTGTGATGAGGATCTCAAAACCACTGTTTCAGTGTTAACGGGTAGGATGGTCTGAGGCCGTCCTACCCGTTAGTTTTGGATAGCGTTGCTAACACGCTACTTCGCTTAGGTGATCGTCTCTAAATTTCCGGGACAGTTTCCGGACCCCATTCCCCCGGTTCATCTAAAATCGATCGCTGCAGGGCATTACAATCCCGCGCACCGTTATCAATGCGGGTTTGATTGCGACAATACTCTCGGAAAATTTGTCCCACTAGACGTTTGGGGAGTTGGGACGATCGGGCTAGGGCACGGCGAAAATCGCTCTGAGCTTGAATCAGATCAGATTGATTCTCTGCACTGAGACCTTGACGAATCCGGATCTGGGCGCGGAGGTAATAAAGTTGAGGATTGCTGCTCCCCTGCAGGGCTTCTTCCAAAGCAGTCAGAGCTAGTTCATAACGATCGAGATCCCGATAGGCGATCGCTAGGGCCCAATTGGCTAAATAGTCAGGAGCCGCATTATTTTCTAGCTGCTCAATGGCTTGATCCGGCTTAGTCAAGGGCACATAGAGGGAGACCATCAATTCCATAAACCCTTGAATGAGGTTTAATTCGGGATCCGTAGGATTGATGTCCTTTGCCTTTTGCAGCGCAGTATAGGCCCGTTTCAGTTTGCCCACAGCCGTCGAAACCCCTCGCAGAGACCCTTCTCCCTCCGGAGATAGGGCGTAGGCTCCCTCTAGGATCTCTCCAATGGCCACGTAGGTATAGCCCCGCACAGGACTGCTCTCAATCAAACCTTCGCCCTTGGTCAGGGTTTCTCGGCCATAGTTCCGCAAACTGCTCCAGTCTTCTTGCAAAAAGGCAATACTGGCATTGAGGGCATAGACTAAAGGCTCTTCCCCTTCCTGTTCTTGGGCAATTTGCAGGGCTTCAGCGGCTTTGGGATAATCCCCTTCCTGAAAGAGTGCCGTGAAAGCCGCCTCTGTTCGATCGCCGATCGCTTCGGGGTTGCTGCTCCGGAAGGGATCTCCAGCCCAGGCGGGTTGGAACAGCCCCGCGCCTAGGATACCAGTCAACAGGAGACTCCCGACCTGTTGGAAACGACGTAATCTGATGGCTTTCGAGAATTTAAGGGTCATGGCTTTCACAGGATTGGAATACGTATTGTTCAACATCTTCATAGGCGTGAAGACGATGGACGGGTCTTGCAGTTCCAGGAAAGCCAGAGGGTTAGACGATCGCTATGCCCAACATTGCCCGCAGCGTCAGGACAACGAAGACAATGGCCGAGAAGACAAAAACGCCCATGGCAATAGCCGTAGACCGATCGCGGGGACGCACCCACTGAAAAACGGAGAAAAAGATCCCCAGCACAAAGGTAATAAAATAACGGGGGTAGCGGAATACATTGTCAAAAAAGTTTTTCATAACCGATCGTTCAGGGGACTCTGACTAGACTTAAGCGTTTCTTCAGAATAGCGCTGCCCTTCCGGATTCTGCAAGATCCGCTACAGATTGCAACAGACCAAGGACTTACAATTGTTCCATTAGTTCCTCGTTGGCAACCAGTCCGCTCACATGCGGACTTTTTATTTTTCCTCTCAGCGCTTCATTACCAGACATTTCCAGGCAGGGTATGTGCACTCCCGATCAGTCAAATGGGGCTATCATCTTTGATCTGACGAAATCCCTTCGTTCTAGATAGATCCTTCAGTCGATCGATAGTCTCTATCCATGCCCGCCCTGCCCCTCGTCTACCACCCGGATTATGTTGTCCCGCTTCCCCCAGGGCACCGCTTTCCCATGGCTAAGTTTGGCCGCTTACGGGAGGTCTTACTGCAAACGAAGATTGCCGAATCCCATCAGTTCCAAGAAC
>JBMTZC010000028.1:0-19576 GCA_049455215.1 Prochlorotrichaceae cyanobacterium | reverse complement strand
CCCACACCGGGGGTGGAGTGGCGGGTTTTGGCAATCCAGGGATACACTTTCAGTCCCGGTAACTGTCCCCCTTCACCGGGCTTGGCCCCCTGGGCCATTTTGATTTGAATTTCCCGAGCTTGGGACAGGTAGAGACTGGTGACCCCAAAGCGGCCGGAAGCCACCTGCTTAATGGCGCTATTTTTAGAGTCTCCCTGCTCATTCGTCCAAGTGTAGCGCTCTGGATCTTCGCCTCCTTCCCCGGTGTTGGATTTGCCTCCAATCCGGTTCATAGCGATCGCTAAGGCTTCGTGGGCTTCCTTGGAGATGGAGCCGTAGCTCATGGCCCCGGTTTTAAAGCGGCTCATGATACTTTCAATGGGTTCCACTTCCTCTAGGGGAATGGGGTTTTGAGTTTTGAACTCCAGTAAATCCCGAATGCGGAAGAACTGTTGCCCGTGTTCGTTGACTTTGGCCGCGTACTGTTTGTAGAGTTCGTAGTCATTTTCCCGCACCGCCCGTTGCAGTAAGTGAATCACTTCGGGAGCAAACAGGTGTTCTTCTCCTTCCTTACGCCATTGGTAGTCCCCCCCAACGGGTAGGGTTTGCGCCTCTGGGGAACGATCGACGAAGCCTTGGTGGTGCCGCTGAATGGCTTCCTGGGCAATCACTGCAAGGTCAACGCCTTCTAACCGGGAGGCCGTCCAAGTGAAGTACTGATCAATCACGGAAGAGTGCAACCCGATCGCTTCAAAGATTTGGGCTCCGCGATAGCTCTGGATCGTGGAAATGCCAATCTTAGAGCCAATCTTAATGACTCCTTTCGTCACTGCCTTGATGTAATTCTTGCAGGCTTTCTCGTAATCAATCTTGCTGAGAATCCCTTCTTCGAGCAATTGGGCGATCGTTTCAAAGGCGAGGTAGGGGTTAATGGCACCACAACCATAGCCCAGGAGTACGGCAAAATGGTGAACTTCGCGGGGTTCACCGGACTCCAACACGATACCCACCAGGGTGCGGGTTCCCTTGCGAACCAGGTGATGGTGTAGTCCCGCTACGGCAAGTAGGGCGGGGATAGGGGCATGGTTTTCATCGAGATCCCGATCGCTCAAAATGAGAATATTTACACCGGATTCGATCGCCTGATCCGCTGCCGCAAAGAGACCTTCTAGGGAGGCTTGCAGGGCCGTCACTCCCCCAGTGGGGTCAAACAAAATGGGTAAGGTCGTGGACTGGAAGCCGGGCAGATCAATCTCTTTCAGGGCCAGGAGTTCCGCATCCGTAATGACGGGGGTAGCCAGTTGCAGCAGGTGACAACTCTGGGGTTCCGGGTGCAGTAAGTTCCGCTCACTGCCGATCGTTGTGACCGGTGACGTAATAATTGCCTCCCGAATAGAGTCAATGGGGGGATTGGTGACCTGGGCAAACAACTGTTGGAAGTAGTCATACAGCAGTTTGGGACGATCGGACAGGGCTGCTAGGGGCGTATCCGTACCCATGGCACCCACCGCTTCCACACCATTTTGGGCCATCGGAGTCAGCAGTAAGCGCAGTTCCTCAAAGGAATATCCAAAAGCCCGCTGTCTTTGGAGTAAGTTTTGAGTGGCTCCATTCCCCTCTTGGGAGGGGTCAGGGGTGGGTTGGACTGGAGCAGGTAAGTCCTTCAGTTTCACTTGGTACTGATTCAACCACTGGCGATAGGGCTGGGCACTGGCCATGCCCTGTTTAATTTCCTCGTTGGCGACGATGCGGCCCTCTTCCATATTCACCAGGAACATCCGTCCGGGCTCTAGACGACCCTTCTTCGCCACCCGTTCTGGTTCCACGGGCAACACCCCCGCTTCCGAGGACATGATCACTAAATCATCATGGGTCACGTAGTAACGAGAGGGGCGCAGACCATTGCGATCGAGAACGGCTCCCATCATTGTGCCATCGGTGAAGGCAATGGAAGCCGGACCATCCCAGGGTTCCATCAAACAGGCGTGGTACTCATAAAAGGCCTTGAGGTCATCGGGCATGGACTCATGCTCTGTCCAGGGTTCAGGAATCATCATCATCACGGCATGGGGCAGCGATCGTCCTGACAGGGCCAGTAACTCCAGGGCATTGTCAAAAATCGCGGAATCACTCCCTTCCTGATCAATAACCGGCTTCATCCGCTGCAAAGACTCCCCAAACAAGGGCGACTCAAAGAGAAACTGACGGGCGTGCATCCAGTTAATATTGCCCCGCAGGGTATTAATTTCGCCATTGTGGGCAATGTAGCGGTTGGGGTGAGCCCGCTCCCAACTGGGGAAGGTGTTGGTGCTGAAACGGGAGTGAACCAAACCCAGGGCACTCTCTAAATCCGGATCCTGTAAGTCCAGGAAGTAATCTTGCACCTGTAAGGGTGTGAGCATCCCTTTGTAAATCATCGTCCGACAGGACAAACTGGCCGGATACCAGTAATTATCCAAACCACTCTGGCGAATTTCCAACTCCGATCGCCGCCGAATCACATAGAGCTTCCGCTCAAAATCTAAATCATCCGTTACCGCTGTGCCCCGACCGACAAAAGCCTGTAACATCGTCGGCTCCGATCGCTTCGCCGTTGCCCCCAAATCCCCATTATTGGTCGGAACCGATCGCCAGCCCAGAAAAACCTGCCCTTCCTCCTGCACAATCGCCTCAAACTTCTGGCAACTCTTCTCCCGTACCGACGTTTCCGGTGAGGTGAAAATCAACCCCGTCCCATATTGACCCGCCGGGGGCAAGGTAATCCCCGCCGCAGGAGCTACTTTTTGTAAAAAGCGATCGGGCAACTGTAACAAAATGCCAGCCCCATCACCGCTATTGGGCTCTGCCCCCACCGCGCCCCGGTGCTCCAGATTCACCAGAATTTGTAGCGCCTGTTCCACAATCTCGTGAGACTTCTGCCCCTTCAGGTGAACCACAAACCCGACTCCACAGGCATCATGCTCAAACCGGGGATCGTATAAACCTTGCTTTTGAGGCGCAAATGGGGAATTATTCATAGTCGATCGCTTCACAAACTTTTGTTAGGTCAGAGTATTGTCGCGCCGATCACAAAGATCTCCCCTGTCTCTTAAGGAAATTCTTAGACCTATCCGCCTGGCTTCACATATTTTTTAGCAATATCAGCAAAATCTGACAATTTTTGACCATTATGGGGGACGATCGTCCCCCAATTTCCTCAAACTATCGCTTTCTGAAGGGAGACGCTATAGGAATCTGGATGATCGTTTCAAACCGTTGCTATGGTCGAACAGGAGTATACCGATGCACTCCCCCCCGATCGACGATCGCGGCTAAATCCTCAATCCGTTTTCCCGTAACGGGATCGAACCAATCGGGGGCAATATCCGCGAGGGGCACTAAGACAAACGATCGCTCTCGCATTCGAGGATGGGGAACCTGTAGGTCTGGCGTATCAATAATTGCTTGACCGTAGAGAATTAGGTCTAAATCCAAGAGGCGAGGCCCCCAGCGCTCTCGCCGCACCCGCCCAAATTTGCGCTCAATGTCTAAGAGGATCTGCAGTAACGGGTGAGGGGCATGGGTGACCTGGAGGAGGGCGCAGGCATTGAGGTAGTCCGGTTGAGGGGGACCAATGGGGGCCGTTTGATAAAGGGGAGACTGGGCGACAACGCGAATGCCAGGGGTATGGCCCAAAAAAACGATCGCTTCGGTCATAATCTGGTAGGACTCTCCAAGATTACTGCCCAAAGCGATCGCTACGGTGACTGGTTCCATTCAGCAATACCTGACCCCATCACCTAGGTTTGTCTAAGCATTCACCGTTTCGGGTTGAGGTATCACTACTTCAACTTGAGGATAAACACTAACTTGTTTCCGGTTTTTGCCTCGGCGTTCAAAGGTAACAACGCCATCCACGAGGGCAAACAAGGTGTCATCCGAGCCCAAACCGACGTTAATGCCAGGAAAAATCTTCGTTCCCCGCTGACGAATGAGAATGTTACCTGCCCGGACATTTTCGCCACCATAGCGTTTTACGCCGAGCCGTTTTGAATTAGAATCCCGACCGTTACGTGTACTTCCTGTTCCTTTCTTATGAGCCATGTGATCCTCTCGTTAAGCGTGACAATAGGTAAGGGTTTAAGGGCTTTCTAGAGAAAGCAAAACGTTCCAAAAAGGGGTAAGGGTGAGGTCTAGGATTCGTTTTCTACATCAGATTCTGAAATGGGAAGATCGCCTTCAGACTGCCCTGAAGCAAAGGACAGGGACCCCACGTTAATGGCATCAACCATCACCCGCGTCAGTTCCTGACGGTGCCCTTGACGTTTGCGGGTTTTCTTTTTGCGCCGCATTTTGTAGACCAGAATCTTCGGTCCACGCACATGGCTCATCACCGTTGCTTGGACGGTTGCCCCTTCAACGTAAGGCTGGCCGAGGTGGACTTCTCCGTCGTGGTTGACAAAGAGCACTCGGTCAAAGGTCACGGGTTGATCGGGCTCAATGCCTAAACGATCGATGTCGTAAAAGCGTCCGAGTTCTACCCAAAACTGCTTCCCACTGGCTTCTACAATGGCATATGTCATAAACGCATTCCTTTCAATAATTGCCGTACAGGCCCCAAAACGTTGGTGTTTTAACCTGATCCGAGCCGGTTTACCATTATCCACAAGGGACGGAAAAATATCAAGCGCTCCATTCGGCTTCTTCCTGAAAAGGCTTGATTTTCCCGCCTTAAGTTGGTAGCTCAATTCAAAACATTGAGGTGTCCTATAGATTAAGATCTTATTAAGGAAAGGGGGGATTTCCAGACCTATCCGTTAATTTAAGAGCTTAAGATACCTCCTAACTGCGTCTTCATCCTCACCTGGGGCATAACCCGTCGGTGGGGTTTTATTTTGCCTTTATTCCAGTCCCCCCGCATTCGCTAATAAGCCTCGTTTTGGACCATGAATGGGATCCTCAACAATAATCGTCTGATCCCGTTTGGGCCCCACGGAAACGATCGCAATGGGAACTTCCATTAACCCCGCTAAGTACTTGAGATACTCTAGGGCGGGAGTTGGTAAATCTTCTAAGGTTCGACAGTGGGACGTATTGGTTTTCCAGCCCGGCAGGGTGTGATAAATGGGCTTGCATTTTTGCAGACGAGTGGCGCTGGTGGGGAAGTTTTCTAAGCGCTCACCGTCGATGTCGTAGGCAATACAAACCTTCAACTCATCCATGTCGTCTAAAACGTCCAGCTTGGTAATGGCGAGACAGTCAATGCCATTAATGCGTACCGCATAGCGACCAATCACGGCATCAAACCAACCACAGCGACGCTTCCGCCCCGTAGTGGTGCCAAATTCGGCCCCCCGATCGCCGAGTTCCTCGCCCCGCTCATCCAGTAATTCCGTTGGGAAGGGGCCTTCCCCGACTCGGGTGGTATAGGCCTTCGCCACCCCAATCACCCGATCGATCATGGTGGGCCCCACCCCAGCCCCAATGCAGGCTCCTCCGGCAACGGGGTTAGACGAAGTCACATAGGGATAAGTCCCATGATCGAGATCGAGGAGGGTGCCTTGGGCACCTTCAAAGAGGACATTTTTACGGGTTTTTAGGGCCTCGTGAATTTTTAAGGTGCTATCCACCACATAGGGCCGCAGGCGATCGGCATAGCCTGCATATTCTTGAATAATCTCATCGGCATCCAATGGTTTTAAGCCGTAGAGTTTTTCCAGAATCGTGTTTTTCTGAGCGATCGTCCAGCGCACCTTATCCGCCAAGCGATCCCACTCCATGAGGTCAATCATTCTCAAGCCTAGGCGTTCTGACTTGTCTGCATAGGTGGGCCCAATGCCACGACCGGTGGTGCCTAGGCGATAGGATCCTCGCTGCTCTTCAGCGGCGGTATCCAACAGGCGGTGATACGGCATGGTGACATGAGCCGTTTGGGCAATAAAGAGGTGATCGCAAGGAATATTTAATTCCGCTAATTGATCGAGTTCGCCAATCAATGCTTTTGGATCAATGACAGTTCCAGAGCCAATGATACAATCGGTATTTGAGTATAAAATCCCAGAAGGAATTAAGTGGAGTTTTAAGGTTTGTTCCCCAACAACCACTGTATGTCCGGCATTTACCCCGCCCTGATAGCGAACAACTACATCAGCAGATCGACTTAGTAAATCGGTTATCTTGCCTTTGCCTTCATCGCCCCATTGGGCACCTATCACAATAACGTTAGCCAAGAGTCTTGAGAAGAATAGGAGTTTGCACAAATAGTCATTATCTTTTTAGGCGATCACTTCTGTCAAGCTAATTTGACCTCTTTGATGGTTCAGGGATTGCTGAGTATTTTTGCCTTCAATTTTCTGGGTGCAACAGCCAAATTCCGGTGTAGGTCTGCCCCGAGTTATCCGGTTGAACCAATAAAAAATGTAAACCCTGGCTGAGGCTTAAGCGCTCTTGATAGGTTGCCCCCGCTTGGCCCACCTCCGGATCCTGAAAGGTGGCCATGACCCAGCGATGATGTTCCTGATTGAGGTGGCTGTGCAAAATTAAGCCCTGCAGCTCCCCCGGCACGTACTCTAACCAGAGGGGATGTTGTTCCTGAATCCATTGGGCGAGCCAGCGGGACTGCCGTCCCCCTTCTAAAATGACCCCTGGAATCAGTACCGTGGACGCTAACCCCAAGGCGAGGGGCGATCGTTCTGGGGATAGGGATTGAATGGGGATTGGACGAGAGGTAGCAAAGTCCCATAATTCCCCGGCCGGTAGGGCTGCAAATTGCCAGCGATCGGGTCTCAGGGCTTCTGGAACCGGCTGAGGCGGCAGAGCCAGATTAGGATTTACCACGATGCTACACCTCCGCTCACTATGCCATTAAATCATCGAGGGCAGCCTGGGCACATTCTTCAGGAGATTGTGCCTCTAGCTCCTCCTCCGGTGGCAACTCAGGCAGATTTGCGGCTTCTAAGGTGGCCCCACTCAAATTGGCCCGACGGACATCGGCCCCCGTAAAGACTGCACCGGTCAAATTAGCCCCTAAAAAATTGGTACTGTCCAGAATGGCATCGGTAAAATCCACTTGGCTCAAGTTCGATCGGTTCAGCTTCGTTTCCGTTAAATTTACGCCCTGGAGATTTGCGCCCGTGAGGTTGGCGTACATTAAGCGGCTAGCGGATAAACTGGCTCCCTGCAGTTGAGCCTGCATTAATTGGGCATGGGATAAATCTACCCGATCGAGCTTCGCCGCCTGCAGGTTAGCTCCTTCAAAACAGGCGTGGGCCAATTCTGCTCCGGTGAGGGCGGCCCCTTGCAAGCAACTGAATTGGAAATTGCTGTTCTGGGCATCTACGCGGCTGAGATTGGCAGCTTCAAGATTTGTGCCATGGAGGGTTGCCTCACTGAGATCCGCCCCCAAACATTGCGTTCCCTTGAGGTTAGCCTCCGTGAGGTTCGCTTGGTGCAGAGAGGCTCCGCTGAGGTCGGTTCCTTCTAGATTTGCCTGAGCTAGATTTGCTCCACTGAGCATCCAGCCGATTAACTTGGTATGGCTCAAATCAATGATCACATCGGGGTGATCACTGCGCCATTGATTCCAACGTTCAACGCCATTTTCCAGTTCTCGGAGTTGTTCCTTATTTGCCATGCCTGCATCCTGGTTTCAAGACAGCCTGGTGCGAATAACCGCCTTTAATTTTAGAGTAAGCCGGTCTCTTCTAGTGCTTGCCATCCTAAACCTTGACGAATCACGATCGGATCGGTGTCGGTTAAATCTAAAATGGTGGAGACCTGATAGTGCTGATCTGCCTCTAGAATAACGGCTTCCCGTTCCTGAGCCATGACGATCACATCCACTAAGCCATCTAAGCGATCGAAAAATTCAGCTTCGTCCATCGGCTCATAGGGGGGTAATTCATTAACATCCGGCAATTCTCCGCTTTGAGCAAAATGGGCTGAAGTGGAAATGACCGGATTGCCCAAGGTGCCCAGAATCGCTTGGCAAATTTTGCTATTGGGAATGCGAATCCCCGTGGTCTTGCGTTTGGGATCCATCACCACCCGAGGCACCAACTTCGTGGCGGGCAAAATAAACGTGTAGGGGCCCGGAATGAGGCGACGCATTAAGCGATAGGCGGGATCAACAATGCGGCAATATTGGGCCGCTTCGGACAGGGAGGGACAAATAAAGGTGAGGGGCTTGTCATTGGCCAAGCGTTTGATTTGCCGTACCCGCTCCACCGCTGTTTTAGAATTTAAGTCGCAACCAATGGCATAGACCGTATCCGTGGGGTAGAGCAACACAGCCCCGCGCCGCAGGTCATCGCAAATAGAGGCGATCATGCGGGGTTGGGGACTCTCGGGGTGAACTTCGTAGCGCTTGGCCATGATGATTAGGGAATGGGTAGGGTGCAGGAATCAATGAAGACCGATCGGTCTCCCCTGCGGGATGATTTAGGGCGCGTCACGATGACAGCCCCTAGCAATAGGGCGTAACATCTTCGCCACAATCATCTGCGAGATAACTGAGGGCCCGAAAGCGTAAGCCCACCAACTGCTCATAAAGGGGATTCAGTTGACAGAGGGGGGGGATGTGGACAATTTTGCGCCCAAAGAGGGTAATGTCTCGTTCAAAGGGACACTGGGGCGGAATTAAGCGACAGATGAACCGGGCAACGCGGGAATCATGCACTTCTAACCCATCCATCCAATCCTGTACCGGATGCAACAGGGCAATCCCATGATGATCTTGTCCAGGGGGATGGAGGGGATGGGCTTCCAAGGCCATGGGGCCCGAAGACTCTAGCTCATCGGGATGGTAAAGGGTGGCGCGAAGAGAATCGAGAATTTGGTCTTCTAAATGGAGGGCTTTGGCGAACTCATGGAGTAAAGCATCTTCTGGGGCAGAGTAGACCCCATCGGCCACCGCCACCATCACAGCGGTGCGGAGAAAATTTTGGGCGAGGGAAGTATCATCCCCAAACGCTTCTTGCAGTGAGGGAGCAGCGATCGGTTCAAACTGCTCCACACTGATGTCAGGGGAGAGGGTTTCCTCTTCCATCAAGGCTTGAATGAGAACTTTTTCTTCCGCGTCAAAATGACCATCCGCCCAGGCCACCGTCAGCAGCCCTTGCAGCCAAGCTGAGATCTGGTCATTGGTATAGCGAGGGGTAGGAGACGGTGAAGACGTAACAGCACTAACCATGAATCATACCGGGTAGCATCGTTCGCCCAATACTATAACACCCAGCGCCAACCTAGCCCCTAAACCCTACCACCGGTAGCCTACCCAGGTGAGCTAGAGGGGGAAAATGAATCGGCAAGGTATGACTCCTGGGTATTACAACCCCTCTTCATCCTGCTCCAGGGGAGGCACCCCACACAACGCTCTGTCCTCATCCGTGAGATCGGGGTTGTTGGTTAAGTACGTCCTGAGTCTTTCGCAGCCCGCCGCGATCAGTTCATCCAAGCGATCGAGCAGCCATATCAGCCTTAAGCTTGTCGTTCGGCTACCAACGCAAGGCGGAATAAAATGGGCTGGTAGATCGGCTGAAACCCTTGCAGGCTGTGATCGCCTCTGTGTAGGAGTTTTCGCCTTAAGTTGATACCCTGTCGTTCTACGTTAAAATCTTATGGTTGCGATCGAGACCAACGATCCCTGCTACTGGGACACCAGTAGGGGGAATCAGCAATTCCTCCGGGAACTCTATTAGGAAGTGGAGGATCGCATTGAGGGAGTAGAGTCGTCCAGCCGCACTAACCCGAAGGATAGGAAAACTCTTATCCTTTAGGCTACTGTTAGGGACAGAATTGCACCTGACTCTGTAACTTTCTACGTACTACTCAGATACGCCAACCGCTGTGTCTAGTGATTGGCTATTCCTAAACTCTTCATTGCATCATTGTGTCCCACCAACTTAACAAGGGATGATTTCGGTGAGGTATGTATCGCCCTTGAGTTCGTATAGAATTTAGTGCTGATCGTAAAGTTGTGGAAGAAATATCGCTTATATCCGACCAGTTTTTTACGATCTCCAAAGTGCATAAAATTTGGAGGTAAGGTGCTTCTCTTTGAAAGAAAGAAATTGCTTTTTTATCATCGGTAGCTATTGCCCAATTTCGATGAACTGCGATAGCCCCACTTGCAGACTCACCATCATGCATAATTAACAAAAGTTTCTGCTTCATGATCAGAATTGAAATCTACAACTAAAAGCAATTTTTTTTCAATGGCTGCTTCAAATTGATTTAGATCTTTACTGTTTTCATTTGTTAAGCGTTGAAGAGTCAGCAATTCTTTTGATCTAACAACTTCAGCAACAACAACTTGAACCGGAATTGATTTTATAATCTCAATAAAGTACCCTGAAGCACAAAGATTTAGAATACAACAAGCATCAAGAACCAGATGGGAATGTTTAATTTTCATCATCGATCTCCTGATGCTTTATGCTTGATACAAATCTAGATCAAAAGACTCTTTCTGCATTCTGCTGGAATATTCACGTAATGTTTCTGCTATACGTCGAGATTCCAAGCGATCAACACCCAAGCAATCTGCAAAGCGTCCCTCAGTAATCAGTCCTTGATCTAAAGCTTCAATCGCAAGATGCTGATAGTGAACAGGAAATCGATCAGAACGCTGATCGATTTCCTCCAAGTTTAATTCTTGTTGTACTTTTTTTACCTTCAAGCCCCTATCTTTGAGACGATCCCAAGTTCCGGAAGGAAGCAGTTTCATCTCTTCTAGTCGTATGACAAGGGCTTGTATAGATACGCCATAATAATGAGCAAGAGTGAACAAATTAGTTGGAGTAAACTTTCCATGAGTTCGATGCATATCACGAAATCGGCTCAACAAACTACTGGTAGGCATAAGAAAATACTTTGGAAAAGCTTCTGCCAATCGCTCACTCTCTGGCATTTTTTTATATTGCCCCTCAAAATCAACCACGGGTTTGTATCTATGGGCAAGGAAGTGTAGATAACCATGTGCCATAGACCAACGCCGACGTTCCTCGTAATGCCCTAAGTTAATAGCCATACACCCACCAAGCTGTTCATCATAACTGTAAATTTCTGAATATTTCCCTGGCATATTGAGATAGAAAATCCTTATTCCTACACTGTGCTCTAGAATGTCTCGCAACATTGGGATTGGCCCATCGCCTAATCCAAGCCGTTGACGCTCTGCAATCGCAATACTTTCTGCTGCTGCTTCTATGGGCATATTGGTAACGTTGTATTCTTGAGGATAGTTACGAGAAATTGGAGCATCCATAATTTGCTCAAGTTCCAAGTAATTTCGGCATAATTCCTCAAAGTGCTGAATAACAGGATTAATTTGTGCTTCTTCCTGTTCATTTCGCTGATAAGCAGCGCGGAACTGAACAGCAAAAGGTTCAATAATTGGACTAGGACGCACGAAATCACTAACGGCTCGCCCATAAGCACGAGCTAATTTGATTAACTCATATGACTTAATGCGGCGTTCGCCCTTTTCAATTGCAACAATGGTAGTGCGTGCAGCATCGATTACCTGAGCAGCATCTGCTTGGGTAATGCCACTTGTCTTTCGGGCTTGTTGCAGACGTTCTCCTAATTGTCTAAGATCGATATTGTCGAGAATGTTAGTAGTAGCCATAGTATTTTCCTTTGCCCTTACTGAACTACCATTTGTAAGTCTTGAGATACGGGCTGTTCAATTACTTGATTAACAAAATCTCTTGAAATCTGAGATTCTACGATGTTCCATTCAGAAACATACGTTTTATAAAGTCTAATTAAACTTTCTCTCATTTCGCGGGACGTTAAGCTTTCTACCTCACAAGTCCTATCTACGATGTCATCCATTTCAGGAAATCTTCGAGTCAAAGATTGCCACTGATAAATAGAATCTTCTGAACAGTTCAATAATTTTCTAAAGGTAGAGACTTGGAGTAGCATATTCTGAAGAATCAGCATGGTATTCTCCATTGGAGGATCACCATGAGGCACTATGTAATGAGTTTTGTCTTCCATTCGTGAAGCTGCAAGTGCTTGTTTCCTCAATATGCAAGAGGAACAGTAACCGCATTGTATAGGTTGCTGTTGTTTACGATGTGGACTATCACACGACTTTGTTATAGGTATTAATTCATGTCTTCTGTCTTCTGCCAACTTCTGACACATTTCAGCTTTAGTCCAAAAAATGAAAGGATTTTGAACTTTTAATCCCTCGCCTAAAAGGTCAGAGACAAGTTCACTGACACTCAACAGTGTTAATGGGTGGACTGATCGAGAATGATCAATTCCGACAGCAGATTTGCGATAGAAAAGATTGATGGCACCAATACCATTTTCATACAAATGCAACATTTTTTGTCCCATCAGATATGCACAAGCTGAACCAAGTAATGTAAAAACAATTCCCCTGGCACGAGAAATTTTATTCTTTATGTGTGAACTGCTGTCGGAAAAACGAATTGGGACTCTACAGAGATTTAACTGATTAGGAAAAAATGGGAGGAGTGCTTGAAACACCTGATCTTGACGTGCATAAACATTGTCATTGCTACCAGTTCCAAACAACATAAAAGATTTATTTTTATTCTCCTTCACACGGTTATAAAGTCCGGCTAAGGCATCAAGTCCACCACTCCAAAGAGCTACTTCATTTACGTGAGGATCAGCAGATGTAATAAGAGACTGTTGCTCAACAGCACGTCCTAAGTCCATCCTTTTTGAAAACTCGAATATCCAGCTACTCCCAGTCGCCCATGTTAGTAATTTAGAGAGTTGATTTTGGAAGGAACCTTTATTTAGGATTTCTGGATGACGTACAGGCAGGATAACATGAATTTGAGTTTGTTCCCGTCTCTGATCTTGAGGAATTAAACGATCAGAAGCATGAATAGCAACAGACAAATCAATAAGATCCGAAATTACCGAAGGCAATTCCTTCTGTATCCGATATTTAAATTGATTATCATCTACAAAAATTTTTACGTTACCTTCTCTGTTTGTAGAGTGATCAAATAAGCGGATATTTCCCCCGCTATCCATCACAGACTCAAAAAGTAAGGTAAATGAATAAGCTTGTTTACTTAGTCTTTCCATTTTATCTAACCTGCTAGGAGATCTTCATCTAAATCAATTGATTTGCGAGAGAAACGCCGGGGTAGAGATAGCCGAGCTACAGTTTGATTCCTCATTGCATTCCGTGCAAACTTTTGAATTCCAGACTCTATATTTGGCTGAATTGCTTCAATGCGGTTTTCAAGAGTTGCCTGAGTAACGCCTGCATGATGCTCTAGGTTCAACGGAATACGTTCCTTGAACTCCGATTCATAAACTTCATGCATATATTTCGCTAAAATAGCTTCTAAAGCATGGGAAATATCTACTCCTAACCCATTCCTAAGATCATGAAGAAAACTCTTACCTGCTCGCAATGCAAGTTCTTTTAAAAATGGGCTACCATCTGCTTCCTGAGCGAGAGCATCAAACTCAATACTAAGTTTAATGAAGTCACTTTCTCTAGCTACTTGAGGATTGCTAATAGTTCCTTCAAGTCTGTCCGCCATCGCCTGAGACAGCACAATCGGCAAATCACCTTTAGCTTGAAGGTCTTTCTTTAGTGTCTCCAGCATAAGCCTTGCACATTCATCACTAGTACAAGCTCCCTCGCAAAGCCACTTATAGGGTTTGTGATAAAGCCTCCTAAGTCCCCTGTGAACGATATCCCCATCTGCCATAGCAACATCCTTTCCAATCTTGGAGTCTGTTGACACTCTAAAGGTACCCCTTTTTATCTGACATGTCAACTTTCTTTTGGATTTGAAGCAAGAAAATGTCAGAAATGTTCTAGGGATGAGGGGCGAAAGCTCACCTCTTTAAGCATTGCCACTGCATGGCACTGGTCAGTTAAGCCGTGAGGAAAATAAAACTCCGTAATAGCAAATCCAGCATAGAAATCGATCGATGACACAACCCGATCGCCATAGATACTCCCTTCCCGCTCTAAGATTACCTATGGAAAATCGGGTAGAATGCTTGTGGTTACGGGATCGGACTTAGGTAATTTGCCGGCGGGAAGGGAGTATCTGATCCTGCTGGCGCAGGGGGGACTCCATTGCTGGGACTGATCTGCCAATTTTTGTTCCCATCTCATCACGCTTGTGGAATCATCTTCATAATATGAACGATCGCTTTGACGATGATCGTGAATTTACGATCCGTATCGAATCAAATTATCAAAAGGTAGTGCGATCGCTGATCTTGTAGGGTTCGTTCATGAAATGTAGCGCACCCTCACCCATTGAATACTGGCCGACTCAGCAATTTTCCTCATTCAAAATCAACGCCATCACCCGATCTGGGTTTGAGCCATGCGTAATGACCAAACTCTGACAGAACTGACGGAAGACTACTTTACCCGTCACCCCGATGAAATTGATGATTTTCTCAAGGAGTGCTTTGAGGAATATGCCCAAGATGGGGATAGATCAGTATTGCTGTCACAACTGTGCCTGATTGCCCGTGTGAAAGGACGACCAGTAATAGCAGGTGAAATTGATACACTAGATCAGGAACTTCACAAAGCCTGGACAGTTCCAGACCCTTTGCGCCTCGATCGAGTGAATGCTCTCATGCGGGCGATGGGTTATCAACTCATTCCCCAAAGGGTTGATCAGATGGCATAAATTCTGTATTTAGAATCAATGCTATCCCCCGATCGATCGGCAATAAGAGGGAAAGCGATCAGCAGGGGCGAAGCATTTGCACCGATGTTTGCTTGAAAGATCAATGATCTTGAGGCAAATGCTTCGCCCGTACAGGTAGGGGGAGAAGCGATCGGGATGAGTATAATTGAGAGCGATCGCTCTCAATACTCATGGTTTTAAATTCAACCGCGAAGCAGACCATGAATGCTAGATATGAGTAATGGGCAACTGATTGAAAATCAACTCATCATTACGATAGCAACACATTTACTTTCCAGGATTCAACTTCAACCCCAAATAAACATGACTAAATCTACGCTCAATACTCCTGAACTTGAAACATTGATCACTCAGATTGTCCATCGGCTCCTCAGCCAATGGCACATTCTGCCGCCCAAACCTGATCCTAATGCTTTTCTGGCAACGTTTGGTACATGGGAAGACGATCGCTCTGCCAACGAAATCATCCAGGACATCTACAATAGTCGCACAGTTGACTCACAATGACCTATCTCCTAGATACAGATATTTGCATCTACTGGCTCAAAGGATGGCAATCAGTCCAAATCAAAGTCCAGCAGGTCGGCATTACAAACCTTGCAATTTCAACCATCACCGCAGCGGAACTGTATTACGGTGCTTACTATTCCAAAGCGATCGATCGAAATCTTCAACGAGCTAATACCTTCATTGAAAATCTGGCAGTCTTGAATTTGACCTTACCCGCTGTCCAAAAATTTGGAGAACTGAAAGCAACTCTGCGAAAGGCCGGAACTCCAATTGCAGATATGGATCTGTTCATTGCCAGCATCGCTCTATCTGAAAATCGTATTTTAGTGACGAATAATCTACGCCACTATCATCGTATTCCAGGCTTGGATCTCGAAAATTGGTCATGAGCGGTCGTTTTTATGGGAGTGGAAGAGGGCAGAGCGATCGGGTTGAGTATAATAGGAAGCGATCGTTGGTTGTGTGGGATGGGGCGATCGCTATCCTTACCAATGCTCTATCACCAAACCATCCACATAATCAAAATCTGAATCATCAGTCACAAGCACCCAACCCCGTTCTAAACAATGCGCCGCAATCCAAACATCATTCATCGGAATTGGTCGCCCCTTTCGCTTCAAAGCCAAACGAGTTTGTGCATAAACAACAGCCGTTTTTCTCTCAATTGGAACAACTACACAAGCCTCAATAAACTCTAAATAGCGAGGTAAATTTTTTAATGCGCGAGTAGAGTTCTCAGCACCAAACAATAACTCTCCCGCTACAATCGCCGACAAAAATATTTCTGGCAACGCCAAAACCCTTGAGACAACATCAGGATCACCATTCAAAAAACGTACCGCAACAGAAGTATCTAGCGCAATTTCACCACTCATTTACATCCACCTGACGGCAATCCGATCTAATTACGTTCTGCAAATCAGCAGCTTCAGCATCACTCAAAATACCTGCAAATTTGGCTAAAGGATGATGAATACGTGTCGTCTTAACGCGACGTAAAAAATCTAAAACCACTTTGACTAACTCATCTGGAACCTCTGTAAGTTCTTGGATAAGCTGCTCACGACTAGTCATAGCTTTGACCCTCTTTAACAAAGTTATCGTTAATATTATAGCTAATCAGTCTCAAAAGAAAATATACAGATTTGGCGATCGGGTGGTGAGAGGCGATCGGGTTGAGTATAATCGAAAGCGATCGACTTTAGGGTAAGCGATCGTTCGGTGAGTGGTGTGAGTGGCAATAGCGATCGTTGTGCTGGACACGTCCCTATGAACTTTGTCACCCAAAAGGAGCCAAAACGTGAATTTAGCTTTGAATCTTCCCCCTGAATTGGCACAATATCTTTTACAGGAAGCGCAACAGCGATCGCTCTCTGTAGAGCAAGTTGTCTTACAGCTATTAGAGCAAGCGGTTAAAATTCCTAACCAAGTAACAGAAGATACATTCAATGCCACTGATGCAGGGGAAAACTTGGTTCGCTGTGATAATGCCGATGAAATGTTTCAGTTGCTCAATATCTAATGTTGAAACCATCCTATAGCAGACAATTTGAGCGCGATCTTAAAAAGATGCTGAAGCAAGGCGAAAAAGGAGGCAAAATTAAAGCAGTTATTCGGCTCCTCATAGATGACGAGCCATTACCACTTAAGTATAAAGATCATAAATTAGTTGGCAACTACAGCAGTCCTAGATGAGTTGTGCGGAATTCCAAAATTTGACCCTTACTGTGCAAGGCTTTCAGCGATCGAAAGAATACAACTGACTTAGGACTGCTGTATGTAGGAAGATGAGAATGTCACATTGAATCAGATTGGCTACTTGTCTATAAAAAAACAACTGAAGAAATCATTTTTGAGCGTACAGGTACCCATTCCGATCTCTTTAAGTAAGGAAAAAAGAAATGGGACTTTAGAGCGTGAGGAGAGCGATCAGATTGATGGAGATAGAAGAGGGGATATGGGAGCGATCGTTAATGACTTGCTGATTGTGTCAATTTTGAAGAGCGATCGACTTTAGGGGGTAGAAACGATCGAGTATATAACGAAAGTAGCGATCGATTCAGACGGGTTACGTTATCCTGTTCAGAGCTAGGGCTGTTGCGCTCAACGGGAGGAAGATGCTGCTGTGGATGGAATCAGGGAAGTGGTCTTTGATAACCCTTTGGTGACGTTTACCACGTTGTTGCTGGTCAGTTTAACGCTACCGCCCCTATTTGAACGGTTGCGGTTGCCCGGTTTAGTTGGTCTATTGTTTGCCGGAGTGGTGCTGGGCCCCAGTGTCTTAGGGTTGCTCGACTCTGCCGGGGACGTGGAAAAACTGTTTGCCGATGTGGGCAAGGTTTATCTCATGTTTGTTGCCGCCCTAGAGATTGACCTCAAGGAATTTAGTCGCAACCGCGATCGGGCCATGACCTTTGGGGTTTTAACCTTTCTCATTCCCCTGGTGGGGGGGATCCTCTTGGGACGCTGGACGGGGTTTGGCTGGGTGGCGGCCGTGCTCATTGGCTCACTAATGTCCTCCCATACCCTGCTGGCCTATCCCATTGTCATGCGCCTGGGGGTGACTCGGGATGAGTCGGTCACGGTGACGGTGGGTGCCACGATTTTTACGGACATTGCGGCATTACTGGTGCTGGCGGTGTGTGCCTCTCTACAGGGGGGAGATTTTTCGCCCTTCTCCCTGACGGTGCAACTAGTGGGGTTGGCGATTTACGCCGTCGCTGTGCTTTTTGGGCTGAATTGGGCCGGTCAGCGCTACTTTCGCCGCACCGGTAGCAGCGAACAGGGCAACCAGTTTTTGTTTGTGTTGCTGGCGGTCTTTCTGGCGGCGGTGGGGGCCCAGCTCATTAACGTGGATAAAGTGGTGGGGGCTTTTCTGGCGGGCTTGGCGGTCAATGATGTGGTGGGGGATGGCCCGGTCAAAGAAAAGGTGGAGTTTGTGGGGAGTTTTCTCTTCATTCCCTTCTTTTTTGTCTGTATGGGACTGTTGCTCGATGTGCCCGTGTTTATCGAAGCCCTCACCGATCGCTTGGGGTTGACCCTCAGCATTGTGTTCACCCTGTTATTCACCAAGTTTTTAGCCGCAGCGATCGCTGGGATCTGGTTTCGCTATAGCCGCCTACAAATCTTGACCATGTGGTCTTTGTCGATGCCCCAGGTGGCCGCAACTTTGGCCGCCGCCTTAGTGGGGTTGCAGGTGGGGCTGATCACGGCTCCCGTGTTCAATGCGGTGATTGTGCTGATGTTGGTCACCTCCCTCCTGGGTTCCACTACCACTAGCCGCTTTGCCAGCCAATTACCCCTACCGGCAGCACCGGTTGTGGAGGATTCCATTGGGGAGGACTGGCCGGTTACAGAGGGAGCAGCCCAGAAACCCTTTGTGGTGGTGGTTCCCCTCTCGAATCTCGAAACCCAGCGCTATTTAATTGAGATGGCCGCCTTCATTGCCCAACATGAAAAAGGCTATGTGGTGCCCCTAGCGATCGCTCCTGCCCATGCCCACATGGACGATCCCAAATTACTGAAGGCCCTCGCCCATCACGAGCAACTGTTGCAAAGTGCCCAAGCCATCAGTGAGGGAGTTGGCACCGAAGCCCGCCCGCACATCCGCATTGACGATGATATTGCCGATGGCATCAGCCGCACCGCTCGGGAACATCATGCCCAACTGGTGGTGATGGGCCGCAGTGAGACGGAAGGATTGCGGGCACGCCTCTTGGGGAGCCTCATTGACAATGTGTTTTGGGCTTCTCACTGTCCCGTAGTAGTCACTCGGCTCAAGAAGGCACCGATGGGTCTCAAACGGATTTTGATCCCCGTCAAGATTCTGACGGCCCAAACGATCCGCACCATCCGCTTTGGACAAGTGTTTGCCGACACCCATGGGGCTTCGATTACCTTGCTTCACGTCAGCGATCGCACCCACTCCGCCCAAGACCTCCAACGCTTTAAAGAGCAACTGCGGGGGATCATGGAGGAGGGCGATCCCATTACTTACAACATTAAATGTATTCGCCATGACAATCCAGCCGCCGTCATTCTAACCGTTGCACGTCATGTGGATCTGGTGATTTTGCGATCGATGCGTCGTCGCACGGCGGGCGGTCTAGCGGTGAGTGATGTGACCCATCAGGTCATTGATACCCTCACCTGCTCCGTTGTCCTCTTTGGCGAACCCCATTCCTAAAAAACGAAATGCCCAAAAGGATGAAGTTGATCCCCAGGCGGAGGGGTTGATCGAGGGGAACGATCGAGGGAGCGAGGTTAATGGCCGCCGATAAAATCATCCCCACCACTGCCGGGTTAACCCCCGAAAGAAAATGTTTAACCGGTTGGAGGTGGCGAACCTTTTGATAGTAGATCGATAAGCCAAACATCAAGAGAATTGAGGGCAAAAATAAGCCCACCGTTGCCCCGAT
>JBMTZC010000027.1:0-20489 GCA_049455215.1 Prochlorotrichaceae cyanobacterium | reverse complement strand
CACTTCAGCGCTAAATGATGACAGCCCCTAGAAGATGAGACCAGGAACTCCCTCTTGCTTCGACCAACCTAGGGGCAAGGGGGACGATCGACTTCGTTGCCCCCTCACTTCTGCATCACAATCCCCCGAAGACCTTCAGATCTCACTCGTGAATTTTCATGCCTAAAATCTTGGAGAGCATTAACTCCAGTCGCCGCACCCAGTAGGGATGACCTTTGGTAGTAGACTGCGAGGTGTAAATGGGATCCACCAGGATGGTGAAGAGCCCCAAGCGGTTGCCTCCCAGCACATCCGTAAATAAACGATCGCCGACGATTCCCAGTTGATCGATCGGTAGGTTCATGGCCTCCACTGCTTTGCGGAGCTTACGGCGAGAGGGCTTTGCCGCCCCCACAAAGAAAGGAATATTCAACTCCTCACTAATGCGGCGAATGCGAGGCAGATTGACATTGTTGGTGACCAGCCAGAGCTTAACATCTGGGCGAAAAGCATCCACCCAAGCTTTCAGTTCAGGGGAAACCTGACCCGCTGAGGACGGCAGCAGCGTTTCATCTACGTCAAGGATTAAGCCCCGTAAGCCATGTTGGGCGACTCGTTCGGGAGTCAATGCCAAAATAGTTCCTTGCACAATTAAGTTAGGTCGGAGCAGTGTAGTCCAGGACATGCGGATTCAGGCATCGCAGTAAAGAGAATTGCAGAAAGAATGGCAGGGCAGAGGGTAGACCGAGCATCTTGCAGATGTCTTTAGCATAGGGCATTGTCCCCACGGCAGGCGAAGCCTCTCGCCACACCGCCTATTACTACCTAGAAATAGGCAAAAAATAGGAAGCTAATTTTAGACTTTTCTCGACTTTTCGAGGTTCCCTCGGGTCTGTTTAGGGTAAACCGTAATACCGATTTTCCCTCTGGTACTGAGTTGAAAGACTGGGTTCAAATTATACCGGAGTTAAGGACAGAAAACGATCGCTAATGGATGACCGCCCTAGAGAAAGCGAAACATTCAACTCTGGCTCAAAAGGGTTCAAAAGGGAGCAGGACTAGAGAAGCAGACCGTCTTGTCCTGGGTGGGATGTTTACAGGTCAGGGAGACAGCATGAAGATGTAGCCGGGTCTGGGGAGAGGGATCGTTGCCGTAAAGCCGATCGCCCAAGATAGGTGCATTGAGACCCTGGGGGTGGGCCGCATGAACCCGCAGTTGATGAGTCCGTCCGGTCAGGGGCTGAAGTTCAAGGCGACTCTGTTCTCCGGTTGTTTCCAGTACTCGATAGTGGCTAATGCTCGGTTTACCCCGTTGCCAATTGACCTGTTGGCGGGGACGTTCCCGGGGATCCCCCCAGAGGGGCAGGGTCAGCGTTCCAGTCTGAAGCGTCAAGGGACGGGTGACGATCGCTTCGTAGTGTTTGATCACTTGGTGCTGGGCAAACTGCTGACTGAGCGCCCGATAAGCTTGGGGATGACGGGCAATGAGTAAAAGACCGGAGGTGTCCTGGTCAAGACGGTGAACCGCTTGAAGCTGATCCCCCTCTGGGTACTGACACCGTAGCCGACTCAACACACTATCTTGACGATCGCTACTGCGACCGGGGACGGAGAGCAAACCCGCCGGTTTATCGACAACGATGAGATCTAAATCTTCATACAAAATCGGCAGATCTAAGGCTGGGGGGATAGCGCTAGAGATGAGATCTGGAGGTGTGGCCAGGTTAGCACCGGAGAGAAGAAAGCCCATAATGGGTTGACAGCGATCGCGGCAGGGCCCGTAAAACTGTCCTGGCCATTTATCTCCCTGGGGTGGGCCCCACCAGAACTCCGCTAACCCCAAGGGCTGCCATCCCTGACTCGCGGCATAGTGCAATAACTTGGGCGCGGCGCAATCCCCCGTACCGGTCGGTAACCCGGTGGGCAGAAGATCCTGCAGGGTGGTGGAATCCCCTGCAAAGTTTTGTAGGCGGTACACCCCGTGCATCTGGGCTTGAAGCTGACGGGAGAGGGCTTTACGCCGTTGTTTGAGGAGGCGAAGACGATCGTCTGCCTGCTGACAACAAGTCTGTAACGGAGCGATGGCTTGTTGATGCAATGCCTTGAGCCGTCGCCGTTGTCTTCCCTCCTGCTGGCTTTGGCGATCGAGTTCGGTGAGGACTGCGGTCAGATCGGCACCGCTTAGGGTTGCTTGGGCTTGCTGGCGTTGTTGGTGTCGGTGCTGGCGTTGTTCCTGGTGCAGCGCTTTGAGGGCTTGCCATTCTGCGCTCTGTTGCTGTTGGAGTTGGGCGTAGGCTTGGCGCTCCGGTAAATTTTGAAGCGCCACAATCTCCGCCGTCAGATCTTCGAGTTGGCGCAAGGTTTGGACTTCTGCCAAAGCCACCTGAGCCCGACCAGGAATGGGAGGCACCCAACCTGCCACCGCCCGCTCCCCTTGTAATAATCCCGAAAAGCCTTTTAAGGTGAGAGTAGTCCCCGTGGCAGTTTGCACCAAGAGCACACCATACATTTTTCCTTCTCGCTGATAGAGCGGATCCTGGGCAAGTTCTGCCATGAGGTGCCGAGCCGCTGCCTGGGCGGCGGGGGTACAGGGGAGTTGTAACCACGCTCCACTGCGGGGACACTGACCTTCATAAAGGATCATGGGGTTGGGAGGGACTGGTGCGGGAGTACGTGACATCAGCCATCAAGAGTAGGAATGCTGAAGCAATCTGAAAGGGGCCCTGAGAGTGCAAGATAATAGAATCGTTGTAACCTCCGATGAGGTTGCTCCTCCGTTCGCAATCTTTCATCCTGCCCAATCCCATGCTTGTCTCCACTCAAGAATTGCTAGAAACCGCTCGGCGCAATCTCTATGCCATCGGGGCTTTTAATGTTTATAACCTGGAAGGTGTAAAAGCCGTTATCAGTGCAGCGGAAAAATCCCTCAGTCCTGCGATGTTGCAGATTCATCCCAGTGCGTTGCGCTATGGGGGCTCGATGCTGGTGGCAATGTGCTTGGAGGCGGCGAGGGCGGCGACGGTGTCCGTTTCTGTGCATTTGGATCACAGTACCGATCAACAGGCTATTCAAGAAGCCTTGCAAGCGGGCATTCGCTCGATCATGGCGGATGGGTCGCCCTTTGAATATGGGCAGAATTTAGAATTTACCCGCCAGATGACCGAGCTTTCCCATGAGTATGGGGCGATCGTAGAGGCAGAAATTGGGCGTATTAGCGGCACGGAAGATGGGTTAACCATTGCTGAGAAAGAAGCGAAAATGACCGATCCCCAGCAAGCAGTGGATTTTGTGCAGGCAACCGGTGTAGATGCCTTGGCGGTGACCATTGGCAATGTTCACGGTGAATATAAAAGCCCACCCCGGCTAGACTTCGATCGTCTCGCCAAAATTCGCAGTTTGTTAGAGATTCCTTTGGTTCTGCATGGGGCATCCGGGTTGCCAGCGGAGATGATCAGCCACTCCATTCAACTGGGAGTCTGCAAGTTCAACGTTAATACTGAAGTGCGTCAGGCCTACTTACAAGCCCTCAAGGGAGAACTCTGTGGCCAGAATCCCAGTGACCTGCTGGATATTGCCAGAGAAGCGATCGGGGCCATGGAGGCGGTGATTACCGAAAAATTGCAGCTATTTGGCTCTGTGGGTAAAGCCCATTTACACGAAACACCCTACGCCTTAATGCTGGCGGGTCTAAGTCGATCGTAATTGGCCCAGATTCCTTAAATCCTCTGGCATCGATGTCATCAATACCGATACGGCAGAGGTCTGCGCCAGAGGACTGGAGTATATCCGGCTTGACGATTGGATCCAGGGAAGACTATAAGACTTAGATAACTCTGCCCCGGATCTTTTAGGACCTGCCATGAAACTCAAGTCTCTCGCTGGTTTACGTCGCCTTTCCCTTGCTCTGGTTTTGGTAGGCATCACGTTGCCGTGGACGGTGTTGGAGGCGGGTGGGGCCTGGGCTCAAACCTCCCGCGATCGAGCGATCACGGTGTTGCAGCCACTGAAAAACGAACGGGTGAACAACGATCGTCGGGTGGCTTTAGTCATTGGCAATAGTCGCTACCAAAGCGTAGATCCCCTAGATAACCCGGTCAATGATGCCACGGATATGGCCAGTGCCCTGCGTGCTTTGGGGTTTGAGGTGATTCTGGAAACGGATGCGGATCTACCCACGATGGGGTCGGCCCTCAACCGTTTTTCTGATTTATTGAGCCAAGGTCGGGTGGGGCTTTTTTATTATGCAGGTCACGGGATTCAGTTTGAAGGGCAAAATTACCTCCTGCCGGTGGATGTGTCTCTGCGGGAGGATCGAGATTTAGAGTATGTGGCGCTGTCTCTGGATAAGGTTTTTAGAGAAATGGGCCGGGCAAACAGTGCCATCAATTTAGTGATTTTAGATGCCTGTCGCAATAATCCCTTTGCCCAGTCGGGGTCGAGTGTGGGGGGCTTAGCCACCCCCATTAATGGGGCTTCTGATGTGTTAATTGCCTATGCAACTTCACCGGGCTCTGTGGCGGCGGATGGCGAAGGACGCAATGGAACCTTTACGGCAGCACTGCTGGAACACCTGCCAGAACCAGGGGTGGAAGTGGAACGACTGTTGAAGCGAGTCCGGGCCACAGTACAGGAAAAAACCATGGGTCGCCAAGTCCCCTGGACCACTTCTTCCTTGGTGGGAGAATTTGCCTTTAACCCTGACGGAACCGTTGCCCCCACTCCGGTGGTAGCGATGCGCCCCGAAGCCTCCAGTCCGATCCGATCGTCTTCCGTCGAAACCTCTGTGCCCAAACCTAGCGCACCCCCTGAACCCCCTGAACCCCTAGCGGCATCCACACCCAATACTCCCTCTGAGTCCGTGAGAGATGAAGTCATTCCCATCTCTACCGAAACTCGCCGGGGCGATCGTTATCCCCTCCAGGGACAGGCGGGGCAAGCGGTGGAAGTTAGCCTCGATAGTACTGACTTTGACCCCTACTTGATTCTGCAAACCGATCGGGGTGAAAAAGTGGCGGAGGATGATGATGGGGGCGTGGGCAACAATGCCCTGTTAACCGCAACCTTACCCGAGTCCGGGAACTATGAAATCATTGTCTCCAGCTATGAAGAGGGCAGTGAAGGAACCTATGAGTTAAGTATTAATGGACGGAGTCAGGAGGGCATGCTGAGACCCACTGCGCCCCTGATTGAAACCGTGAATGTGAAGCGGGGCGATCGCTATGCCTTTGAGGGAGAGGCGGGGCAGGAAGTACAAATTAGCTTGGATAGCCTCGATTTTGATCCCTACCTGATTTTACAAAATGCAGCGGGCGAAACGATCGCCGAGAATGATGATAGTTTTACCGGTTACAACGCTTTACTGAACTTCACCCTACCGGAAACGGGACGCTATCAAGTTATTGCCACCAGTTATGGCGGCGGTGCAATGGGTTCCTACGACCTCCAAGTCAATGCTACAGAACAGGTGAATCCACCCCTGTTGCAACCCAGTGGCACTCGCTTAGACCTGGAGGAACGAGTAGTGACCAAAACCCGGACGAGTCCCGGCGATCGCGTTTCCCTCAAAGGCAATGCGAACCAAGCTTGGAACATTAGTCTCGATAGTGAGGATTTTGATACCTATTTAATTTTGCAAAACCAAGACGGTGAAGTGATTGCCGAAAGTGACGATCGGGAAGGGAGTACGAACTCTTACCTGCAAGTGACCCTACCGGAAACGGGAACCTATGATCTCATTGCCTCAGCCTTTGCACCGGAGAGTAGTGGTGGTTTTCAACTCTATGCTACGGATCTCCAGCGATCGGCAACTCCAGTGTTGGCTGAAAATGGCACCTTAACACCGGAGGCGACTCCCACCGAAATTCGCTATGTTCGCAATGCCGATGCCTATAGCTTCCAGGGTGAGGCGGGGCAAATCCTGGAGATTAGCCTCAACAGTGATGAGTTTGATACCTACTTAGCCTTACAAAATGCCGCCGGAGAAACGATCGCCCAGGATGATGACAGTGGAAGTGAACGCAATGCCTTACTCAACGTCCTGTTACCGGACAGTGGTTCCTATCGAGTGGTGGCGCGGGGCTATGAAGACACCAGTGTGGGAGCCTATCAGTTCCAGATCAATAGCTTGGGCCTTAAGCCCACCCCCTTACTACAAGAACAGGGGAGTCTTTCCGATCAAGATGCCTTACTGCCCAATACAGACACTCAG
Source organism: Prochlorotrichaceae cyanobacterium (assembly GCA_049455215.1). Taxonomy (GTDB): domain Bacteria; phylum Cyanobacteriota; class Cyanobacteriia; order Prochlorotrichales; family Prochlorotrichaceae; genus JBEAPM01. The sequence continues at coordinate 14,302 of JBMTZC010000027.1, read as the reverse complement.
AAGCGCAGCGATCGATATAGCTTGAATGGTCAGTCGGGGCAACGGCTGGAAATCAACCTGAGAAGCCCTGAATTTGACACCTACCTGATTTTGCAAGATGCGGCGGGCAATACGATCGCAGAAAATGACGATCGTATGGTGGGGGATACCAACTCCCGGTTGAGCACCATCCTGCCGGAAGCGGGAACCTATCAAGTCTTGGTCACGGGCTTTAGTGAAGACAGTCGTGGACTGTATGACTTAACGGTGCAGGAAGCCCAAGTCACTAAAGCGATTCAACCCTTAACTCAGGGTCAGTTAGAGCCCACTGATCGGTTAGTCACCGATACCCTCACCCGTCAGGGCGATCGCTATACCATCCAGGGAGCAGCGGGTGAAACTCTAGAAGTGCGCATGAATAGTGACGACTTTGACAGCTACCTAGTATTGCAAAATGAGAACGGGGAACTGATTGCCGAAAATGATGATGGAGACGATCGTAATTCAGTGATTAGCACCGTCCTACCCAGCAGTGGAACCTATACCATCCTCGCCACTGCCTATGAGAGTGGTGCAGTGGGTCGCTATAGTGTCTCCGCCGATCGGGTTAACCTCACGGAAACTCCAATTCTAGACACCACGGGGCAATTGGATAGCCAGACCGAAACCATTAGTAGTCGCTACTTCCGGCAAGGGGAAGCCTACACCTTCTCTGGCGAAGCGGGACAGTCGGTACTCATTAGCTTAGACAGTGAAGACTTTGATACTTACCTCATCCTCCAAAACGATCGGGGTGAAACCCTCGCAGAAGATGACGATGGGGGTGAAGAAGGGAGTAACTCTGCCCTCCGCTTTACCCTGCCAGAAACGGGAACCTACCGGGTACTGGTCACCCCCTTTAATGAAGGCTTCAGTGGTGCCTACGATTTGAAAGTATATGGCCAACGGTTAATCACCCCAGCGATCGTGGAGGTGCAGGGTACCCTAGGCGATTAGAAGTATCTCCTTTTACCCCAAAACATCCCCCCAAATAGCGATCGGTCTGGGATGATGTTACTTACCGCCATTCATCGAAGTGCCCAGATTACGGGACGATTGCAAACCCTATCGGAATCAATATTTATTATGTGTTGGAATGGACAGGCTTCTGCCACCTTAGCCACTTTGGGATTTGCGAGTACAGCCTATATTGCCATTAAGGGTGAAGATCAAAAACTTTGGGTTCCCCTCGCCTACTTTTCCTTGATGGAAATGTTACAGGCTGCAACCTACACGGTCATCGATAGATGTGGGCTTCCGCTTAATCAAATTCTCACTCTACTGGGGAGCTTACATATTGCATTCCAGCCCTTTTTTATTAATGCCTTTTCAATGCATTTTATTCCTGAATTTATTTCTAAGCGCATTAGTTCATGGGTCTATGGAACCTGTTTTGTAGGAACGGTCATGTTACTGTTACTCATCTATCCATTTGAGTGGACAGGTACCTGCTCTATTGGCCATGTTCCCTTTTGTAGCGAACATTTATGCTCTGTTTCTGGGAATTGGCATATTGCCTGGGGGGCTCCCCTTAATGATCTGAAATGGCTTTATTTAGGCTATTTCATTCCCGCGTTTCTCCTGCCGATACTCTACGGTTCTTGGCGGTTTACGCTTTACCATATTCTTGTTGGCCCCGTGTTAGCAAGCCTGTTAACAAACAACATTAATGAATGGCCGGCTGTTTGGTGTTTGATGTCCATTGGCTTACTGTTAGGTGTGATCAAAACACCGCTTCGACAATGGCTCTATAACCAGTCTTGGTTCTGGTGGCAGTGGTTTGAGCCAAAACCCACCTTGGTCACCAGTGATTCGGCAGAACTCCCCTTGGCTGATCTTGAACACTCAAAATAATCCCCAGATTATACCGAAATCCCCTGATGGATTTGATTCCTGCACCAGTCCTGATGATGTACCCTAGTCCCCCCAGACAACAGTACACAATGCGTTCAGCAGCCTCGTCTCTACACGGATTTAGGGCGACTCTATGGTATTTTGGTAAACACTGACTCGGGAACCAGGAGCAAACCCTTTCCAGAGGAAGCGATCGCACTGTTGTGACTGCTCGAAAATCATGCTGGCATTGATTCACAATCAAGTTCTTGTAACCGCCCTCATTGCGTGTTTTCTGGCGCAAGGTCTCAAACTCGTGGTGGAAATTGTTCAACATCAACGTCTCAATTTCCGGGTTTTGGTGGAAACTGGGGGAATGCCCAGTTCCCATTCCGCCTTGGTGGCTGCCTTAGCCGCCAGCATTGGCCAATCGATGGGCTGGGATAGTAATGAATTTGCGGTGGCCACCATCTTTGCCATCATTGTTATGTATGACGCAGCGGGAATTCGTCGGGCTGCCGGAGAGCAAGCCAAAATCCTCAATCGCATCTTAGAGGATCCCCAACTGCAATCGGTTCAAGAAAAACTGCAAGCACCGTTAAAAGAATTATTAGGTCATACTCGCCTTGAAGTGTTGGCTGGATCCTGTTTGGGGGTTGCGGTGTCCTTTGTGGTTGGCGCTGCCCTCAAATTGCAGGTCATGGGGGTTGAGTTATGATCGATCCAGCCGTCACTGCTTTCAATCAGGATGGGGTAGACGCTCATCAAGTCCAATCCCTTTTTAATCGCATTGCGCCCAATTACGATCGCTTTAATGATCAATTTAGTTTGGGCTTACATCGGGTCTGGAAGTTAATGACCGTAAAGTGGGTTAATCCTCAGCCTGGGGGGTGTTATTTAGATCTTTGTTGTGGCAGTGGTGATTTAGCCTTTCTCTTAGCGGAACGGGCGGGCCATCAGGGAAAAGTTTATGGTGTTGATTTTGCCGAGGACTTATTAACGATCGCGGCCCAACGATCGCGCCAGTATCTACCCCATAAGGATCTATCTAATAATTTTGGCAATCATGCTCAACCCTCTCCCCAAGCTTCCATCATTTGGCAGGTGGGAGATGCCCTAAACCTGCACTTTCCCGATCGTTTTTTTGATGGGATTACGGTGGGCTATGGCTTTCGGAACTGGTCTAACTTTCACCAGGGGTTACAGGAATTAAAGCGAGTACTCAAGCCCGGTGCAAAAGCAGCGTTACTCGACTTTCATCGTCCTACTCAGCCCTGGTTAGCGATGTTTCAGCGTTGGTTTTTAGAAAATCAGGTGGTGACGAGTGCGGCAAATCTAGGCTTACAATCGGAATATGCTTATATTTTGCCTAGCCTCGATCGTTTTCCTCAGGGATTTGAGCAGATCCAACTGGCCCAACAGGTCGGATTCCGTGAAGCAATTCACTATCCACTCTTGGGAGGATTAATGGGGGTTTTAGTGGTGCAATGTTAAGTCAGATTTTTAATCCAGACTTTATCCAAGCGCTACAGGTGAACCTCAGCCAGTTTATAGCGATCGCTTATTATTTTATTCCTCCCATTGCAGGGGGAATTATTGGTTATTTTACCAATGATCTTGCGATTCAAATGCTCTTTCGTCCCTATCGAGCCCGTTACCTGTTTGGACGAAGAATTCCCTTTACGCCAGGACTCATTCCCAGTAACCAGGATCGCCTAGCCCGCCGCATTTCCGATGCCATTATGGGCTCCTTACTGACTCCGGATGAGCTTAATAAACTGACTCGAAAACTCCTCGAAACGGAGCGAACCCAATCAGCCATTTTATGGCTATTAAAACTAGCCTTAAATCAACTGCGGGAAGGAAACGATCAAAAAACATCGTCAATTTTATCGAATATTCTTCAGGATTTATTTGGTGAATCTTTACCCCGTCTCATTCAAGTTCTAGCCAAACAGAATAACTTTCTGGAAGCGCAACTCAATCAAATTTTCGATCGTATTTTAATTGATTTTCGCCTCAATGATACCCAAGCCAGCCAAGCCGTAACCTGGCTCCTCAAAGTTATCCTTCCCCCCAACACCCTAAGACAAGCGTTAGTCGATTTCCTGACGGATCGCAATATTCAAATTATTGATGAGCGATTGCGGCAGCAAACCTCCGGAACCTATTGGTTCTTGGCCAATGTGTTCGGAACTCGGATGGCCCTGACGCGCCTAAGAAGTTACTGTTTGGATGAAAAGGAAGAAAGCAATCGGTTGATTGCCGAACTGATTGAGTCTCTGGGGGTTCGCTTTTGGTTAAAAGAGGGACTACAGAATTTTTCCTTGCAAAATCTACCGGTTTCTACCGTGCGGCAACTGCGGGTTACCTTTGGTAATAGTGTGCGGGAATATCTGGTGGGACGAGGTGAGCAGGTTTTATCGGAACTGAGCCGCTCGATCGAATGGGATAATCTAGCCAACATCATTATTAATCGACTTCAGCATTCCAGCATTATGGATTCTTCTCTGGAAGTCGTGAGCCAGGAGTTAGCCCTCATTCTCGATCGCTACCTCGAAAAAGACTTAGAAGCGATCGTCGGACAGATCATCTCCATCCTCAATTTAGAACAAGTGATTATCCGTCGCGTTGAAGCCACCCCCCCGGAAAATCTGGAACAGGCCATCCAAGGCATTGTCAAAAGTGAACTCCAAGCGATCGTGAATCTCGGGGGCATTTTGGGGTTCCTGATCGGCAGCTTACAATCACTCCTGCTGCTCTTTCGCTGAACCCCGTAAGTCGGTAAACCCTAGCGTTTCCTACGCCTTCTTTAATGTTGCACCGGCACCGTTTCGGTTGCTAAATCCTGCTGGGCAGACCCACTGGATTGGGCCAGGTATAAGCCGGAGAGAATCACCACAAACCCGAGTAAGGTGGTAGGGTTGAGGGCTTCTTGGAAAATTCCCCAGGCCAGCAGAGCACTGACGATCGGCTCTAACAATAGGAATAGGGCAATAAAACTAGAAGAGAACTGGTTCAAACTTTGAGCTAACAACCGTTGTCCTAGTCCTTCACTGACAATGCCTAAACCCAGCACAGCGCAAATGGCGGGGACAGTGGTGGGGAAAAATTGACCTTCAGCCCAATAAACCATCGGCACCAGAAGGACACAGCCCACACTGCATCGCCAGAGCAGGATCGTGGTGGCACTGTAACGAGTCCGCAGAAATTCCACTAACAAAAAATAAATGCCCAGAAAAACCGCCGAGAGCAAGGCATAGCAGTCTCCCAGTAAATGCCCTTCATTATTGCCAAAAAAGTCCGCCAATCCTAAACTCATGGCTCCGCCAAGGGCAATGATTAACCCTGAGACAAAGCGAAGATCAAAGAGCTTCCGAAATACTAACCAACTGCCTAAACTGGTAAAAATTGGGGTCAGATTATTCAGCAGCATACATTTGGCCACCGTCGTATATTCCAAAGCGATCGCCCAGAGGGCCAGGGAGAGGGTGGCCACCACTCCGGTCGCCACTAGCAATAGCCAGGGATGAGCCGGTGCCGCTTCAGAGGAAGAAACCTGAGGATCCTTAAGACTCAATTGGCGGACAAGAATCTGGGTTCCTCCAAAGGCAATGCAAAAGACAACAAAACGATTGAAGACCGTGGCGAAAGATCCTAATTCCGTTTCACTAAAGCGAATAAAAATTGGTGCAAAGGAAACAGATAATAAGGCAATGCAGAGCAGAATAAATGAACTCAGCTTGGAGGAAGAAGTCGGTAGCGCAGGGGACTGAAACAACATATCCGCAGAAGTAAACATCAAGACAATTTGTCTAGTGTCTCTTTAAAAAAGCATCAGAGTTGTTCGATAGACTACAAGTCGGTACGGATGCCAGCACTGTTATGAGGCTGAATTTCAGGATTCCTTTCAGGGGCAAACACTCCTGTGGACAGAGGCAGGGCACTGTTCTGTTCATGGTTTTCCTGCAAACTCAGACACCCTACGGCCAGGGGGATGTTCTGAGAGATTCCCTAAAAAGCAACGAAGGGGATATGATGATGAAGCCGCTGCGAATCTATCGTGGTGGATCGGCTATCCTATCGATATTAAGGCAGTTTAATCAAAAGCATGTTTGGTTTAATCGGTCATCTTACGAGTTTAGAACACGCCCAAGCAGTGGCCAGAGATCTGGGCTATCCGGAATACGCAGATCAAGGTTTAGATTTTTGGTGTAGCGCCCCCCCTCAAATTGTTGACGAGATTACCGTAACAAGCGCGACGGGAGAAATCATTGAAGGGAGATATGTAGAGTCTTGTTTTTTGCCAGAAATGCTAGCGAATCGCCGCATTAAAGCTGCCACACGCAAGATCCTCAATGCTATGTCCCACGCTCAAAAACATGGCATTGATATTACCGCCCTCGGCGGCTTCTCTTCCATTGTTTTTGAAAATTTTAATCTGGCGAGTATGCCCCAGGTGCGAAATATCACCCTGGATTTTCATAAATTTACCACCGGCAATACCCACACCGCCTACATTATTTGCCGTCAAGTGGAAGCTTCTGCCAAGCAGCTAGGGCTAGAAGCCGCCAAGCTGAGTGTGGCGGTGGTGGGGGCAACGGGGGACATTGGCAGCGCAGTTTGTAATTGGCTCCGCCATAACACCGGGGTTGGACAACTCTCCCTCGTCGCCCGCAACCGCGATCGTTTAAATGAGTTAGCGGAAACCATTCCCCACAGTAAAGTTTTAGATCTTGAAGAAGCCCTTCCCCTAGCGGATGTCGTTGTATGGGTGGCAAGCATGGCCAAAGGCATGGTGCTCGATCCCCTACGCTTACCCAAACCCTGCATCCTGATTGACGGTGGCTACCCCAAGAACCTAGGCAATCAAGTGCAACATCCAGAAGTGTTTGTGCTCAACGGTGGCATTGTGGAGCATTCTCTGGATATTAGTTGGAAAATCATGGAAATCGTCAACATGGATGTTCCAGCCCGGCAGCTCTTCGCCTGTTTCGCAGAATCTATGCTTTTGGAATTTGAGAAGTGGTACACTAACTTTTCCTGGGGACGGAATCAAATCACCCTGGAAAAAATGGAACAAATTGGCGCTGCCTCCATTAAGCACGGTTTCAGACCCCTTCTTCTTTCCCATGTCTAGTTCTCAACGAAAGCCTATTTTTCTGGATTTTGAAAAGCCTTTAGTAGAGCTAGAGGCTCGCATTGAGCAAATTCGGAAGTTAGCAGACGACAATCCCGGTGTAGATGTATCGGAGCAAATTCGACAGTTGGAAAGTCGGGCGGCTCAGTTACGTCAAGAAATTTTTAGCGGTCTCTCTCCATCCCAGCGCATCCAAGTGGCCCGCCATCCCCGTCGCCCCAGTACACTGGATTACATCCAAAGTATTAGCGATCATTGGTTGGAAATGCATGGCGATCGCTGTGGCTCTGATGACTTAGCGCTAGTGGGCGGGATTGGTCAACTGGGTTCCTATAACGTAGTCTTTCTGGGACATCAAAAAGGCCGGGACACCAAAGATAACATCGCTCGGAATTTTGGCATGGCCTCCCCCGGAGGTTACCGTAAAGCCATTCGCTTAATGGAACACGCCCATCGGTTTGGCTTGCCCATCATTACCTTTATCGATACCCCTGGAGCCTGGGCCGGGGTGGAAGCAGAGAAATTAGGGCAGGGAGAAGCGATCGCCTATAACCTGCGGGAAATGTTCCGCTTTGAAGTACCCATTCTCTGTACCGTCATTGGTGAAGGGGGATCCGGTGGCGCTTTAGGCATTGGTGTAGGCGATCGACTGCTCATGTTTGAACATTCCGTTTACACCGTCGCCAGTCCCGAAGCTTGTGCAGCCATTCTTTGGAAAGATTCAGGAAAAGCCAGCCAAGCCGCCGAAGCCCTCAAAATTACCGCCCTCGATCTCAAGTCCTTGGGCATTTTAGATGAAATTCTTCCCGAACCCCAGGGCGGTTCCCATAACGATCCCTTAGCGGCAGCCAGCACCCTCAAAGAAAGTTTACTCCGCAACTTAGAGGAGTTAAGTCAGCTTCCTCCGCAGGAACTGAAGGAGCGTCGCTATGCCAAATTCCGGAAAATAGGGGTCTTCCTAGAGTCGTGACCTTAGGTTTTAGCCGTTTGGCACTCCTTGAGAGCTTCGATAGCTACTCCCTCAAGGACTTTTAAGCCCGGACAGTTTAATTTGGATCAAGGCATCATCGGCAGCCTGACGCTCTGCTTCCTTGCGATTTTTACCATGCCCTTCGCCGTAGACCACCTCCCCAATGTAAACCTTGGCCGCGTATTCCGGGGCATGATCGGCTCCACCCACCCGCTCTGTCACATAGCGAGGAAGTTGATTGCCTAGCTCCTGCTGGACTTTCTGTTGCAGTTGGTTTTTCGGATCCAGACTAGAGCGCTGTTTCATAATTTTCTTGGGCACCGTCTCAAACAGATCCTCAAGAATGGGGATTAAAGCCTCTAGGCTCAACTTTCGATCTAAATAATAGGCTCCAACGACAGCCTCAAAAGTACTACTTCTCAGATTAGGGTTTTGGTAGCCCCCAGCCCGCTGCATCCCCTCACCTAGCCGCATTCTGAGGGAAATTCCGGTTTTATCCGCAAAGAGGGCAAGTTGTTGTGCATCCACCAGAGCCGATCGGCGGCGGGTCATTTCATCCTCTTCAATCTCAGGATAGGTTCGATAGAGATAAGACGCACTGACAAAGTTCAGTACCGCATCACCTAGAAATTCTAGGCGTTCATTATGGGGTTCTCCAGGGTTTTCATTGGCATAGGAACGATGGGTTAGTGCTTGCCATAGGAGTTGTTCATCTTCAAATTCTAGTAATGGATGTAATTTATTGATCATGATTCGGTTCTAGCTTAATTCTGGATTAATCAACTGAAAGGTAAGTGCCTAGATCCCCGGTTTCTGGGAATTAACATCAAGTGATTGGATTTTGTTCTAGGAGAAACCGGGGATCTGAGAAGAGTTTGCTATACACTCGTCATCGTGACAGTTCAAGCAAGAGGTTGCTGTTTCTGCGGTTTACGTTGAGATTGTTTCCCAAAGGGTGGCTTGGACGGTACAGGGCTAGAAGTATTGCTCCCGTAATCTCACTCCAGGGAATGCAGCGATCGGCCGCAAGCCTTAGCTTCTGACTGAGCTCATTCTTGTGAATTACCCAAACTTTTTTTCCTGCGTTTTGTAGATCTTTAACCAGAGGGATAAAGTCACCGTCCGATGTAACGAAGGCAACGATCGTAAGATTTGGGTTGTGCAGCAGGTTATTAGCATGGTTTGTAATCACATAATCTGCATTATTCTTCTTACGAGTGCTTGCTAGAATGGGGCAAAAGCCAGCATCTTCAAATTTTTCCCAATCATCACGATTTTTGAACTCATGAAAGACTGCAGCATATTCAATGGAGCCGCACTTTTTTAGGTAGTTTAGCAATGCCGCAATGGGGTAATTTCGCTTTTTACAGGGTGTGTTCTGTAGATCCCAAAGAACGACAATTCTAGGTTTACGTTGCATAACAAGATATCCTCATAATTGATATTGAAGACATCTGCTTGATCAGAGCGTTACCTTGGCTTGGGCGTAAGCTGATCGGCATTTAAACCGCACAGTTTGAGGACTAAAGCCCCCACTAAAAGCGGAGTGCTTTCAAGCGTAAGCCCAAAGATCCCAAGTTTGAGAAAGGTTATTGACATACCCAAAACTCATGGCGTAACTGAAAAGTTACTCACCGCAGGAAGGACTCAGCCCAAAAGACTGAAAGCTTGCACTTGAGTTAGGTATGCTGATTACTCGTCTAACGAGCTACTGCTTCCTGCTCCCTTACTTTCATGACTGCGTAGAACAAGAGACGGACAACGGTTTTTACCTGTGGCGAGGAAATCAGGTAAAAATTTAGAAGATTCAATCTTCAACTCTTTAAATCAAACTTAATTAAAGAGTTTCACGGTGCCACCGTGGTGAAGTCTGTCCCTAGAACTAGGCAATTATGAAGGCGAGGCAACATAAAGCACTAGAATACTAGACCAGAAATTAGCTTTCCCATCTAGGCTCTGAAGCCAGATGTTGATATCAAGATAGCTCAGGATTTTCTAAACCGCAAGAGAATTTCAGCATCATTTTCACTTGCCCTTGCTGAAAGGGTTGTGTGCGCCCGAAGGCGCACACAATACAACTCACATAGTCCTTTCAGGGAGGAAGAGGTTACGACGGTTCTAAATCCTGAAGAGCCAGGCGGATTTGTTCCATGCGCGTCCGATTCACCCCCAGATCCGATTCTCCCAGTCGGGAAGCCGATCGTACTTGAATGATGCCCTCCGTTTCGGGAAAATAAAACTCCCCATCATCAATGAAGCCCATTAACCGACTCTCAAACTCCACGCGGATATAATTGTCGGTCTGGGTCACAATGCGGGTACGGGGAACCACTCCTAAAATTTTCACGAGATTGTCATAGGCGGTTTGACGATCGCTTTGATAGGTTAATGGCGCAATTTCGTGGGCTGGATCACTGTCTTGACTGAGGATACAATTGGGAGAAGTGGGACAAGGGGCGAGGCGATCGTCCTGTACCCCTAGATTATCGGGAGCAGTGCCAGCAAAGAAGTGATTCAATCCTGGTAATACGCCTGGTAAGAGGGGAACCGCCTGCACTGGGGTGGTAAACAAATTGATCACGATCGTCAGGAGCAAAGTCCCCTGAACGATCGTCCCAAAGAATCGAAGGAGAGGACTTAGAATAGAGGCAAGGTATGCGAAAGGAAAAAAAGACATGGCAAAAAACCTGTTGGGATAAACCTTGAGGTGAACCTAAAAAAGAGCACTTCGATTCATGACGGCAAACGGCAACGCCGCCCGCTAGAGTCCCTGCTACTGCGGAGAAACAGGAACAAAACGTTCACGGTTTCGAGGTGCCCCAAGCTTGATCAGTTTTTATCATAAGGGGAGATCCCCGATCGCTATGAGTAACGCACTGCCCAATAACTTAAATCAACCTAGTCTGTTTGCGGTTTTCGTGTCCATCGGGATTCACCTCCTAGCCTTTTCGGGCTTGCAGGCCGCAACTCGCCAAACGCCCCGCAGTGAAACTCCCTCGAGCGTTGATGTTGTCGAACTCTCTGCTGGTGATCTAGAGCGCTTGCCCGACTTTGTGCAACAGCAGTTAAATCCCAATGTGGGGCAGCAGTCCTTTGCCCTTTTTCCACCCCTACAGGGTCAAACCGGCAGCTTGTCTGGCCCCAACCTGCCCTCGACAGTCAGTGGAGATCCCAACCTTGACTCTCAATTTTATGGCTCCAACTTTAACTCTCCCTACCTAGACACCTTCCTCAATAATCTGCCCCCACCTCCACCGGACGGGGGTTGGTTTAGCGGAAGTAGTGTGCCCATTTTGCCGAATCCCGTGGTGATACCGGAGTCTAATGCGCAGCCTCTGCCGGGCCCGCCTCGGGTTTCTCAACCCTCCTCTCCCGGAGCACAATCTTCCCAACCTCCCGCAGCAACAGGCTCTCCTAGCGCTACAGCCTCTCAGCCTACAGGGTCTTCACCTGCCACTCCTCAACAAAACCCAATCCCCAACCCTGTAGACAGCATTATTGAAATTCCTCAGGGGGAATCTCAAGTTGCTGTGCGCCCCCAACCGACCCCCAACCCCAGCCAAACACTATTACCTTCCGCCATTAGTGAAATTCGGGCACTGCAAGAGGAATACCGCGATCGTTACGCCTATAACCCCGCCCAAACGAGTGTAGGAGAGGCTCAAGCGCTCTTAACGAGTCTTATTGCCGAAGTTCAATCCGCAACAGGTCAAAAGGACTTGCAACCGGAACCCAGCATTCAAATTAAACTTGCCTTTCCCGATCCGGTCTGCCCGCGCAACGCCGGTGGCATTTCCATCGCTGTGTTGGTGGATGCGCAGGGGTATTTAATTGAATCCCGTTTACTGCGTAGCAGTGGTTATGATGCCCTCGATGATATTGCCTTGGCCAATGTCAACCAGCGAAACTTTGCCGGTCAAGCCAATGGGCGTTATACCTTGTACCAGTATCTGGCTTCCTTTGCCGATCTTGACGGGGTTTGCTTTACGGATACTGCCCGTTTGGAACCCACGCCAGAGGCTAATCCCGATCCCTCGGTCTAAGGATCGCTTTTTCACTAGCTAACCTTTAATTAAAAGCTACTAACTTGACGAGTAAGGCGATAATTAAACCAACGATCGCTACCAGTAACATCGTAATCTGGTTAAAACGATCGTTTATCTTATCAAATTTTTGCTCAACCTTTGTTTCAAGTTGGTTAATGCGATCGTTTACTTTATCAAATTGTTGATCAACTTTATCGAATTGCTTAAGAACTTCGGATCGGAAGTCTTTCAGATCACGATTGCGCTCCGCGCACTGCCGGAGGCAATCGAGTTTATCAATATTTTTCTCGTTGTGTCGCACACTCTCCTGAAGCGCTGCAACGGTGGGATCAGCAGAAGTCGTTGCCTGAGTCATGAAATCACCTCTTGACCATCATGTAGTTTATTTTAACAGCGATCGTTTTGGGTAGGGGCGAGGTGTAATAGCCTCCCTCGACCCTACCCTAAGCCTGTGGAAAACTCCCTTCTTTCAAAAATAAAATCGAGACCCGTCTTTTTTCAAATTTTCAGGTTTCTGGGCATAACTGTCGTACCCCTCATCGGCGCACCATTCCCAGACGTTGCCGTGCATATCCTGTAAGCCCCAGGCATTGACGGGAAATTGCCCCACCGGAGTTGTTACCTGTTTCCACTCAGCGATCTTTGAGTCGTTGGAAAGCCTAATCTACCAAGTGCGGGGGCTAAACTCTCGATCGGTGCTGATATACACACTATCCCCCGACTGTTGAATAATAAATAAACCCTGATTTTCGGCGTAGGTATCCACATCCCCATCAATCTCGATCGCTGCGAGTGCGCCATACAATTGATGGTTTTTATATTCGGTAAAAATCGTTTTAAAGATACTCAACTTTTCCAGAAACTTTCTGACATGTTCCTGCGTTAAGCGGGACTTTACCTCAATGACAACCCCCACATCGTGATTAACCGCAAAAATATCAATTTCTAAGTGTTGGTTTCCCTGCCGTGCCCGCATCCGTTGATGGGTACGATCGACTAAAATACCCCGATCCTGAAACAATCTGATCGCCGCAGGAGCTACGAGATTTTCAACAAACCGTCCCCAACGACTACTTAAATTGCTCACCGCTTCGTTCGCTTGGGCCGCAATGCGCTCAGTTTTAGCAAAACGGCGATCGAACTCTGCCCTAGACTCCGCCAGATCTTGCTCGGACTTGGCTCTGGATTCCGCTAGGTCTTGCTCGAATTTAGCTCTGGATTCCGCTAGATCTTGCTTGAACTCTGCTCTAGACTCTGCTAGACCTCGATCGAACTCTTGACGAGAGGCTTCGAGGGATTCTCGGATCAGGCGCTCTGTTTCTTGGCGTTGGCGCTCACTTTCCCGAAACAGGGCGTAAAAGTCATCTAGGGTAATGTTCTGAGTCATAGACATTCCTCAGGGATCGGGATAAGTAGGATTGCACTGTGGTGATTTAGTTAGTTAAGTTAATCCTAGTTCCGCATAGGTTTGTGTTAAGTCTCAAGATAGTGAGGTAACCTGGGAATTAAGGCAGTTTCAGAGAAAGAGGCAAGATGATGTCTCAGCGTAAAGCTAGAGGAGTCGCCGGGGATAAGACGATCTGTCTTCCTATTGATGAGGGAGTCAACTATGACGAGTTGGTTTCAGACGCTCTCAAATATCGCCTTTACCTCGACGAGAAGCTCAAGAAGCATCCAGAACTATTTCCCGTGGAGATGAAGGGTGGTTACCGTCTCCACGGCTTTATTGAATCTAAGCGTCAACACTTGCGCACCCGCCGTATTTTACTGTTGCAGACCCGCGAAGCCTATCAAATTCGTCCAGACTTTGTGATGCCCTACATGAGTGAACGAGCGGAGGTCGCAGAGAAAGGGTTATATTTGCGCCGCTATGGTGTGCCCTTTGAGGGGATTGCCTACATTTTAGGGGGCTCAGAGAAGCACTGGTATAATCTTTGCGAGTCCTTGGGACGTTTTTCAATAGTGGGCACAACGGTTAAAGGCTCAACGGTAATCCCCCCCATCTAGTGGCAGATGAGAAACACACTCAACGGCGAGGACAACGGGAATATGTTGCCGTCACCGCAGCAGGGAACTGCTTTTTAGGGGCATCTCTGAGCAGCAGTGCAGATAGGGAGGGACTTGAGCAAGCCTATGGTGTCTTCCGTACCGAAGCCCTGCAGTGTGATCCCGATTATCAACCGGATAGTGTGACGACGGATGGATGGGGAGCAACCCGGTCTGCTTGGAGTCGCTTATTCCCCGGGATTACCTTGATTCTCTGTTTCCTGCACGCGGTTCTCAAGATCAGAGATC
>JBMTZC010000026.1:0-20597 GCA_049455215.1 Prochlorotrichaceae cyanobacterium | reverse complement strand
TTAAGGGGGGTAAATCAGCTTTTGGGTTCTCATCCAAGATGTGTGTACACCGTAGTCTTAAAAAGAGGATAACCAACTTAAGGTAGAAGAAGCCTGCTCCCTAAGAGGGCTGTAGAGGGAGCCCCATTGAGAGACAGTCTAGGGCGCGTCATCCATTAAGTCCAGAACCCTTACGGTATCGACCTTAGCCGCGCCTATTTCAGTCTTACCGCTAGGGGCTGAAGCCGTTACAGAACGGGCATTTCATCCCTAATTGATAACAGCCCTAGCGTTGTTTAGCCAGTTTTTTGTTCGAGATCTTACGCAGGCGAATAGACTCTGGGGTGACCTCCAGCAGTTCATCGGGACCAATGTACTCCAAAGCCCGCTCTAAGCCCATTTCCACTGGCGTTTGTAGTTGCACCAGTTCATCCCCCGTTGCGGAGCGATGGTTGGTCAATTGCTTGGTTTTGCAGACATTGAGTTCCAAATCCTGGGGACGATTATGCTCACCAACGACCATGCCTTTATACACCTTGGTACCTGGGTGAATAAAGAAGACCCCCCGATCTTCGGCGTTTTTCATCGCATAGAAGGTAGAAACCCCTTCCTCAAAGGCAATGAGTACGCCATTACGACGAGTTTCCAACTCACCGCAAAGGGGACGATATTCTAAAAAGCTGTGACTCATTAAGCCTTCGCCACGGGTCAGGCGCATAAATTCACCCCGGAAGCCAATTAAGCCCCGAGCAGGAATCACAAATTCAAGCTGACTACGGCCATTACTGCCTGTCATCATGTTTTGCATTTCGCCCTTGCGCTGCCCAATCCGTTCGATACAGCCACCTACCGCATCTTCGGGTACGTCTAAAACCAAGAGTTCATAAGGCTCACAGGGCTGGCCGTTCACTTCTCGATAAATAACCTGAGGCTGAGAAACCTGGAACTCATAGCCTTCCCGGCGCATGGTTTCAATTAAAATACCTAAGTGCAATTCTCCGCGACCAGACACTAAAAACTTATCGGGAGAATCCCCTTCTTCCACCCGGAGCGCGACGTTGGTCTCCAGTTCTCGCATGAAACGATCGCGGATTTGACGAGAGGTGACAAATTGACCTTCTCGACCGGCAAAGGGAGAGTCGTTCACGGAAAAGGTCATTTGCAGGGTGGGCTCATCCACTTTAATGAGGGGTAGGGCTTGGGGCTCGTTAGGACAGGTAATGGTTTCCCCAATGTTGGCATCGGCGAAGCCCGCTACCGCTACGATTTCTCCAGCACTGGCCTGCTCCACCTCAACCCGCTTCAGCCCTTCAAAGCCGAGGAGTTTGGAAATTTTACTTTTTACCATGCTGCCATCTTCTTTGACCAAAGCAGCCTGCTGCCCTGCCCGGAGGGTGCCATTATGAATGCGGCCAATGACGATCCGGCCAAGATATTCAGAATAGTCCAGGGTGGTGACTTGCAATTGCAGGGGTTTTTCCGGATCACCAACCGGCGGTGGCACATGGTGCAAAATCCCTTCAAACAGGGGCTGCATATCTTTGCCTTCGTCTTCTAGTGCATCCTTGGCATAGCCCTGAATACCGGACGCAAACAGATAGGGGAACTCACACTGATCGTCGTCGGCTCCCAATTCCAAAAATAAATCTAAAACCTTATCGATCGCGCCGTGGGGATCCGCTTGAGGACGATCGATTTTATTGACGACCACAATGGGACGAAGCCCTTTTTCTAACGCTTTTTTCAAGACAAAGCGAGTCTGGGGCATTGGACCTTCATTGGCATCCACAATCAGGATACAGCCGTCCACCATCCCCAAGACCCGCTCTACTTCGCCGCCAAAGTCTGCGTGACCGGGAGTATCAACAATATTGATTAACGTATCTTTGTAGCGTACCGCTGTATTTTTGGAGAGAATCGTAATACCCCGTTCTCGCTCTAGATCATTGGAATCCATGACACAGTCGGGAACTGCTTCTCCTTCTCGGAACACCCCAGACTGTTTGAGTAAGGCATCTACAAGGGTTGTTTTGCCGTGATCGACGTGGGCTATGATGGCAACGTTCCGGATGGGGAGAGACATAAAGGCGAGGTTGATAGAATTTCTTAACAATCTTCTTAAAATTTTACAATACTTCGGAGATCCCTGCAGAAAGGAGCATGGGGGAAGGGGAATAGAACTGGCGCTTACCCGAAGCCAGCTTGAGAGAATAGTTAAGTTACTGAGTCAGTGCTCTGACGGATTAAGAAATTCTTTATTTCATTTGCGATTTCATTTGCGGGGGAGTTCCAAGATTGTTCACTTTAACCCTTGGTTACGACCTCCTTTTCGACCTAGTTGATCGAACGGGGCTACGGTTGCCCTGAGCAGATCTTACCCGATCGTCCTGGCCCCTTACCCCTTAGAATGAGAGGGTCTTCAGTCAGGCGATTCAAGGGTTATGGCAACTTTTTTGTTGGAAGTGGGGGTTGAGGAGTTACCGGCTCAGTTTGTGGATAGTGCTTTGCAACAATGGCAAGGACGGGTCCCGGCGGATTTAGCGGCGGCGGAGTTGATACCCAGTGATCTTCAGTTTTATGGTACACCTCGTCGTTTAGCGATCGTTTTGACTGGACTCCCCGATCGTCAGGCGGATCGGGTGGAAGAAATTAAGGGCCCCCCAGCCCAGACCGCTTTTAAGGATGGTCAGCCGACCCGAGCAGCGGAGGGATTTGCCCAGAAGCAGGGAGTGAGTCTTGAGGACTTTGAAATTCGTCCCACGGAAAAGGGAGAGTTTGTCTTTGTTCAGAAGCAGATTCCAGGGCGATCGTTGGCGGAGATTTTGACGGAACTGGTGCCTCAGTGGATCCTCGGTTTAGACGGAAAGCGGTTTATGCGCTGGGGCGATGGCGATTTGCGCTTTTCTCGCCCGATTCGCTGGCTCGTGAGTTTGGTGGACGATCAGGTTTTACCCTTAAGTTTGACGGATGGTTCCCTAACGGTGCAGAGCGATCGGCTATCCCAGGGACATCGTGTCTTGCATCCAGCCCCAGTAACGATCGCCGAGGCGGGAGCCTATGCAGAAACTCTGGCTAAAGCTTTTGTGTTGGTGGATGTTGAGCAACGACGGGAGCAGATTCGGGAACAGGTAAAAGCTGCCGCGGCCCAAGTGGGAGGTGTAGCAGACATCCCTGAGGACTTGCTGGCCGAGGTAACCCAACTGGTGGAATGGCCCACCGCTGTGGTGGGAAATTTTGAGGAAACTTTCTTAAAACTGCCCCCAGAGGTGATTACCACGGTGATGATCTCTCACCAGCGTTATTTTCCCATTCGCAAACCCAATGCACCGGCGGATGCGGACTGTACAGCGGCGGCGGAAAGTCTGTTTCCCCAGTTTATTACCCTCTCCAATGGGGATCCGACGAAGTCGGCAGAAATTGCGGCGGGCAATGGTCGGGTCATTCGGGCACGGCTGGCGGATGGAGAATTTTTCTACAAGGCGGACTGTAAGCAACCCTTGGAAGCGTTTCTGCCCCAGCTAGAAACCGTGACCTTTCAGGAAGTACTCGGCTCCCTCCGGCTCAAAGTGGATCGCATTGTGGAGGGGGCCGCAGCGATCGTCTCTCAACTTAACTGTTCCCCCACTGAAGCAACGAAAATTCAGCGGGCAGCCCTACTCTGCAAAGCAGATCTCGTCAGCCAGATGGTCTTTGAGTTTCCGGAACTGCAGGGCGTGATGGGGCAAAAATATGCCCTAGTGGGACAGGAAGACCCGGAAGTTGCCACCGCCATTCGGGAACATTACCTGCCTCGGGGGGCTGGAGATGACCTCCCCCGCACCTTAGCGGGACAGGTGGCCGGCATTGCCGATCGTCTTGATACCCTCGTCTGTATTTTCGGCTTGGGTCTGTTACCCAGTGGTTCCTCTGACCCCTTTGCCCTGCGGCGGGCGGCGAATGGGGTGGTCAATATCCTCTGGGCTGCCAATTTATCTCTAAACCTGAAAGATCTGCTGAAGAGCTTGACCGAATCCTTTGTCCAGCGCTTCCCAGACGTGAAAACCAATGCGGAGGAACTTCGATCGCTCCTCACAGACTTCTTTCTGCAACGGCTGCGTACCTTGCTCCAGGAAGAACAGGGCATTGAGTACGATTTAGTCAACGCGGTGCTAGGGGAAAACGATGCCGTCTATAGCGATCGGGCTCTGAGTCATCCCATTGATGTTTTAGCCCGAGCGAAGCGACTGCAGAGCTTGAGAAACAACGGTGAGTTGGATCTGCTCTATGAAACCCTGAACCGATCGGCGCGGTTAGCCCAGCAGGGTAGCCTTGATTATCAAACCCTGGATCCCGTCGGCATCATCCAGCCCGATCGCTTCCAGCAGCCCACGGAAAAAGCTTTATACGAGGCTCTGATTCAATTACTCCCGGAAACCCAAACCGCCCAACAGACCCAGGAGTACGATCGTCTTGTCACGGGTTTAGTGGCCATGGCTCCCACCGTGCGGGACTTCTTCGATGGTGAAAACAGCGTCATGGTCATGGATCCCGACCCAGCGATCCGGGAAAATCGCCTGAACCTTCTGGGCGTGCTGCGTAATCAGGGGCGCGTTTTAGCAGACTTCGGAGCGATTGTTAAGGCGGGGTAACCTATCAATCCCTCAACGTCTTCACCGACAGAATTTTCTGCCTGAACCTCTGCCTGAACTTCTGCCTGAACGTCTGTGCCTGATTAGGATACATCTCATTCCTAGCTAGGCTTCCTGCAGGGGCACCCCTTCATACACCTGAGCGAGAGTAATCCGAGCAGTGGCAAAGGTGAAACAGGTCTCTAGTCCCTGGTAGGCAGAGAGGATCCAACGATCGTCTTCAGTCCGCTGAAAATGTTCAATTAAGGGTTCCGTTTGGCTGATCAGAAAATAATCGCGAAGACTGGGAATAGACCGGTAGAAGCGGAATTTTTGACCGCGATCGTAGGCTTCTGTAGAGGGCGACAACACTTCCATTAAGCCACAGGGATTGAGCACCTCATCCTGGCGATTTTCCGTGAGCACCGGCTCTCCCTCAAATAAGCTCAGGTCGGGGTAGAGTCCTCGACTATGCTCCGGAATCCAGATTCTCAATTCTCCTCCGTAGACTTCAAAGGGGGTTGTTTGCAAAGCGAGACGCAGTAAAAAAATCAGATTGCTGATGATGCGAGCATGGATCAGGGTTCCGCCCGTCATGAGAATAATTTCCCCGTCATGGTATTCGTGGCGTTCTTCAGCGGTTTCCTCAAGCTGACGATAGTCATCAAGGCTATAGGTTTTGGGAGGAGCAAGGATGGAACTCATGGAGGTCATTCCGATCGGGATAGGTCTATTGTAAAGTGCTGCCAAGGCGATCGGGAATGCCCTATCCTTCAGGGGACAAGTCATCCTAAGATGATCAGGTCATCTGGCAGGATATTCGAGATGTTTAGAGAAGGTAGCCCTTGCGTTGGTGTGATTGGTGGCGGTCAATTGGCCTGGATGTTGGGTCTGGCGGCCCAAGCCCTAGGGTATGACCTCTGGGTACAAACCCCAAAGTCGAGTGATCCTGCTGTGGCGATCGCTACGGGTACTATCCTTGCACCGATCGCCGATGCTACTGCCACCGCGCAGCTTGCGAAACACTGTGATGTGATTACCTTTGAAAACGAATTTGTCGATTTACCCCAATTGCAACACCTGGTGGATCAAGGGGTTAACTTTGCCCCTCGTTTAGAGACTTTAGCCCCCCTTTTAGATAAGTACGATCAGCGCTGTTACCTGCAGAATATTGGCTTACCTACGCCCAAGTTTGGTTTATTAACCCAGACCGATACTGGAGATTTTGAGAACCCTTGGGGCTTTCCCGTTGTCCTCAAAGCCCGACGACAGGGCTATGATGGTCGCGGCACCTGCATTTTAGAAACCCCTGAAGCGCTTAATCGTGCTCTAGAAAATCAAAATCCTGAGGACTTTTTACTGGAAGAATTTATCCCCTTTGATCGGGAACTAGCGGTCATGATTGCCCGATCGCCTTCAGGAGAAATTTCCCTTTATCCGGTAGTAGAAACCCAGCAAGAAAATCAAGTTTGTCACCGGGTTATTGCCCCGGCTCCCATTGCTGAAACCCTGCAACGATCGGTTCAGCAATTTGCCCAAACCTTTATCGAACAATTAAATGGAGTCGGTATTTTTGGACTGGAATTTTTTCTAACTCCAGACGATCGGATTCTCGTCAATGAAGTGGCTCCCCGTACCCATAACTCCGGCCACTACACGATCGAAGGATGCCACACATCCCAGTTTGAACAACAGTTAAGGGCGGTTTTGAATTTACCCCTCGGGTCTCCAGCCTTAAAACACCGGAGCGCAGTGATGATTAATTTACTCGGCTATGAATCGGCAACCCACGACTATGTAGACCAACGGCAAAAACTAGCTCAAATTCCCCACAGTAGCCTCCACTGGTATGGCAAAACCCAAGCCCATCCCGGCCGGAAACTGGGTCATCTTACGATCGTTTCGGATCAGGACAGCGATCGTTTAGAGGTGAGGGCACTGCAGGATCAGGTGATGAGGATCTGGCAGGCTTAGCACTGACCGCGAAAAAATTTAATGGAAGAGTGGGTAGCTGTTAGGCAATACTTTCCCGCTTGCGGGTTTCTTTCGCTGAGGGCGCAATGCTGTTGAGGCCCGCCTGCTGAAAAGACTGTTCCAATAAGGCAAAAAAGCGTCGTCGATCCGTACTACGGACGACGGCTTGATTATGGGCTTCCGCTAAGGCAATGGGATAGCCATAGCCTTTTTGCACTTGGGTCAGCACTAAGGTCAGAGCCTGTTGCAACACCTGGGGATTCTCCGCCACTTCCGCTGGGAATTCGATGCGGGCCACTTCACTGCCCACATGGAGATGGCAGAAATAGAGCTGTTGATCCCCATAATGGCTTAAAACCCGGGCATGACTGCGCCACAGCGGCCCTCGCTGTCCCGGTTTGAGGTAGCTTTGCCAAAAGGTCGTATCTTTCAGTGGAGAAAAGACTTGGCAGGGGGGACGGTTCAGGGCATAGGTGTCGGTTTTTCCAGCACAATAGCGATCACAATCCGGGAAGGGATGAGGACACCCTAAGAGGCGCAAGAAGTTTAAAGTTTCCACACTGCGGGAGGCGCTGATATAGCCCACGAGGGGAACCCCAGCCGCCTGAATACGCTTCCAGGCGGACAGCAGAGGTGGCAAAAGCTGCTCCCGAGCCGCTGCGGGCAGTCCGTCTAAAAACCAATAAATGAGAGAGCCATCCACCAAGGCCAGAGCAGTGGGAGGCTGATCTAAATCCTGAGGCCGATCGCTCCGCAGGGATTCTACTAAATCTGCCAGAACCTCCATTTCTAGAACGGTGCGCCGATAGCCCATCCACTCTTCCGTAGAAATGCCCCACTGCTGGGCTTGATACAAGTCTGAGGCTTTATAAAAGACTTCTGGCAAACTATCCAAAAGGGGATAGCGTCTATTGCCATAGTGAATAGCAACTCGCCCAATATTGAGTAAGTAACAAAACGCAATTTCGTGATGGTTGGGAGCAATTTGGGAACCATCCGTAGCCAAGACAGTGTAGGTGGTGGGCAGCGACTCGTAGCCATTCAAAACAGATTTTACGGTTTCCAATGGTTCTAAAGGTTCCGCCGCACTAAAGGCTAGGCGATCGCGCCAATCCCGCTGCAGGGTGACCCAGTGATCTTGGTTGATCCCCGCATCCCGGAGTAAGGTGCTTGCCCGCTCAACTCGTTTTTGCCGAGCTTTAGCTTCTTGCATCACATCTTGGCTAAATTCTTCTAATTGGGTAACGAGTTGGGTAAAGTCCAGCATGGAATCCGAATGACTTAAGTTCCAAATTTTGAGGGAGTCGATGCTGATAGCACCTAGGGCACGTCATCAATTAATTCTAGAAGCCTTGCGGTATAAAGGTTACCGCGCCCGCTCCAGCAAACATAACTAGGGGCTGAAACGACTTTCGTATGAACACTTCAGTGCTAAATGATGACAGTCCCTCGTAGGGATCAGCGATCGTTTCTCTCCTGCCATCAGGAGGTAGATGTTCCTTATTGTCTGTGATGAGAGCCAAAGAGGTTGTGATGTAAACCTCAGTTTAGATGAGACTGATCACACGCCTAAGAGTTAGATACAAGATTGCTGTAGAACGTTAATCACTCAGACCGTAGTCTATGGCTAACCCATCATGGCAAATGCAATGATCAGAATCTACCATAAATTATATTCCTTGAGCGCTTCTATGAGTTGAGATTCGGACTGCGAAGTTAACAGGAATGCAGGGAAATCTTTACCTTGGCTAAGATATTGAGCATAGGTAGATTGCAGGTAAATATTGTAATCTTTTTGACTGCGCAGATAAGTATTAAAAAAGGCAAACCCCAAGGGATAACCGTATTCACTAACCACATTTTCCTCAGGTAAAGTCACCAGATTTAAGCCATTGATCGCTGCCGTGATCCCGCCATCCAAGCGAGAAATATCAATGTGGGTTTGACCTTCTAGTAAGACTAAATATTTATCGATCGGCTGGGATTGATCCCCGATCCAAGGGAACGATCGTAATTGTTCATAGACAAAAGGGGTTGCTGGATCATGACTTCCTGCCCCCACCATAACGGGAACTTTAACCTTCCCTAATCCTTCTGTTCCATAAATCAAACTATTAACTGGATTGAGAATCACGATCGCGGCTACCCGATCGTCTTTGAGGGCATAGTCCTGCTCCGGTAAGTTCAAGGCTTGACATTGCACAATGGCAGAAATATTAAAGTAATTTTGGGCTTTACAAAAGGTGTGTAAATTCTCAAAATCAATGGTGGCTCCCGCTAAAGCGAGGGCCGTATAACCCCCAAAGGAGTGACCGAATACCCCCACTTGATTTAGATTCAATTGATTGTTGAAGAGATCAGCATTTTGTCCCTCTAATTCATCTAAAACATAACTCACATCCAGGGGACGATCGATAAATTCAGTGACCTCAAAAGCTTCTTTTTCTAATCCGCGCAAAAACCGCTGGGTATGGTGTCCATCACTACCACGGTGTTGAGGAACCACCACCACATAGCCATGGGAGGCAAAGTATTCCGCCCCCTCCTGAAAGTCCTCTGGATTGGAATTAAACCCATGGGATAACACTAGCACCGGGGTATTCTCCACCAGGGGGGCTTGGGGCCAGTACACATTCACATAAAAAGATCGATCGCGCTGAGGATCGGTCAGGTTCCAGGTCACGGTTTGAACGCCATGTTCCCCCGCGCTCCGCAGATCCGCCACTTGACTAAAGTCCACCGGATTTTGGGGGGTTTCCGCCTCGGCTAGCTGCTCCACTTCCTTGAGCATGGCCAAACTGGTATCTGTCACGGTTTTGGCGCTTTTCACAGCCTTGAGAACTTTGCCCACATCAATGCGAATATCTGTGGGATATTGTCTCAAAATATCCAGCAAGGTAAAGCCCCCCTCTTGCCACGCTGCGATCGTAATGGCGGAGCGTAGACTTATCCCCCCATTCAAGCCACTGGGGGAGGTAATCACCTCACCAATGAGGTCAAAGATTTGAGACCCCATCCTAGAATTGGCCACTTGGCTCAAAGCTTTGGGATCTACATCAAAGGGGCGGCTCAGGGCTTCTCGAAATTGTTCCTGTTGATCAGCCCCCACCACATTGAGCAATAGGTTTAAATCTCGGGAAATTGAGCCATCTGTAGCAAAGTTTTCCAGGGAGGAGACTTGAAGCGATCGGCCTGCCGCCCCTAGGGAAAAGGTAATTTTTTCGGCGGCCAGGCTCGTGGTGGAAACCAGTATGCCTAGGACTCCGCTGAGAACTCCTAAGGAGAGATGGGCTGGAAATCGTCGGATTTTGGCGGAGATCCAGGGAAAATCTTGCTGTGAGCACGCCATAGTTCACCTCAGGTTTAGGACTTCGTGGGGATCTGTCATGGCTGTAGAGGCTGTAGAGAACAGGCGATCTGACCCGGTGCTTGCTGCCTGTGCAATCTGAGAGATCCCCAGCTTGTGCCTATCTTAACGTGAGTTCACAGGTCACCCTGCGTCCTAACCTAACCCCTAATCACCTGACGAATATGGGTTGCCATACGATGGGCACTATCATGAACCGCTAACTCTCCAGACTTCTCCGCCATTTGTTGGCTAACCGCTTTATTTTGAGGATTAAGGAGAAACAGAGTTTTTTCCCGCAATTGATCCGCCGAGAGGTCAGATTGTTGAAACACGATCGCTGCCCCAACGGAACCAAAAATGGCCGCATTATAGGTTTGATGATCCTCTGCAGCGTAGGGATAGGGGATCAAAATAGAGGGGGTATAGGTGATGGCTAGCTCTGTCAGGGTCCCGGCCCCGGCGCGACTGATGGCTAAATCGGCACGATGCAATAGGGCGGCCATGCGATCGTAAAAGGGCAGGGCAAAATAATGGGGATGCTGAAACTGATCGCGATCGGGATCGACATCTCCGGTTAAATGCACAATCCAGATGCCAGCTTCCAGCCAATCGGAGGCACAGGTGCGCACCAGTTGATTGACGGAAACGGCCCCTTGGCTACCCCCAACAATGACCAAGAGGGGCACCTCTGGAGGAATGGGTAAATCTAGGGATGGCGGCGTGTCTAGCAGAAAGTCGGGTCGAACAGGGGTTCCCACATAAACGGTGCGGGTATGGGGTAAATATTGAGCAGCGCTTTCCACCCCTAGGGCAACTTCAGTACACCAGGGGCTAAACCAGCGGGTGACTTTACCCGGCAAGGCATTGGACTCATGGAGAATAACCGGCAAGCCTAAGGAACGGGCCGCGAGAATGGCGGGGCCGGCAATGTAACCGCCGGTGGTGAAGACTCCCGCAAAACCCTGGTCTTGGAGTAAATGGCGAATTTGAAAGACAGAGCGTCCTAATCCATAAACGGTTTTGCCCATACTCAAGGGAGAGCGGCTTTGAAAGCCTCGGGCCGCTACGGTGTGGAGAGGATATCGCCCCTTCAATAAACTGGTTTCTAAGCGATCGGGAACCCCTAGCCACTCAATGTGATAATCCGGTAACACCTCAGCTACCGCAAGGGCCGGAAACAGGTGACCGCCAGTACCGCTAGCAGCAATGAGTAAACGAAGAGTTGTCACGGCTAAATACCTAAACCGATGAGAGGCTATCAACTTAAGGCGGGAGTGGGACGATCGCGCTCCCCTCTTCCAGTTATTGTTCCGCTTTGAGGAGAAAGCCAGAGGGATGAAAAGATTGTATCAAGTCACTGAACCTCGGCCCAGAATTACAGGATCGCGGCAATGCAGTCTCTGGGCTACTGGGCTACCGGGGGCAGGCGCAGCGCAACGGACGAAAAAATTTTACAATTGCAGGGGGATCTCTGAAACCGTGATCTCATAATCGAGTTGCCCCATAGTCCCCAATTGTTCTGGATGCTTACGATGGATGCTTCTTTTACCGTGATTTCTCCCGAAGAATATGCCCAGCGTCGAGAAGCCTTAATGGCTAAAGTGCCCCACAGTACAGTTATTCTTCGCAGTGCGCCAATGGCGGTAATGCACAATGATGTGGACTATAACTTTCGTCAAGATAGTAACTTTTTCTATTTCACGGGATTTAATGAAGCTGATGCGGTTGCGGTTTTAGCGCCTCACCATGCCGAGCATCGCTTTATTCTCTTTGTTCAACCGAAAGATCGGGAAAAGGAAACCTGGACTGGCTACCGTGTAGGGGTGGAAGCGGCCAAGGAACGCTACGGGGCAGATATGGTCTATGAAATTAAAGACTTAGATGAAAAACTGCCGCAATATATTGAAAAAGCCGATCGCATTTATTATCACTTTAGTGACGATCGGGGGTTTAACGATCGCATTATTCAGCATTGGCAAACTCAGCTTCGTTATTGGAATAAGCGAGGCATTGCGCCGATGGCGTTGGAGGATCCGGCCTTAGTGATCAATCCGTTACGATCGGTTAAAAGTGAAGCAGAAATGCGGTTAATGCGTCAGGCGGCCCAACTGGGCATAGAAGCCCACCAGCTTGCCCTTCAGCAGACGAAACCGGGTTGTTTTGAATACGAAATTCAAGCGGCTATGGAGCAACATTTTCGGGCTCAAGGGGCTTGGGGGCCTGCCTATCCCACGATCGTTGCGTCCGGGGAAAATGCCTGCATTTTGCACTACATCGAAAATACCCGCCAAATGGAAGAGGGCGATCTGCTCCTGATTGATGGCGGTTGTTCCTGGCACTACTACAAC
Source organism: Prochlorotrichaceae cyanobacterium (assembly GCA_049455215.1). Classification (GTDB taxonomy): domain Bacteria; phylum Cyanobacteriota; class Cyanobacteriia; order Prochlorotrichales; family Prochlorotrichaceae; genus JBEAPM01. Next base: position 8,340 of record JBMTZC010000026.1, on the reverse strand, counting down.
TCCGACATTACCCGCACCTTTCCCGTGGGGAAAACCTTTAGCGCAGAGCAGCGAACCTTGTATGAACTGGTCTTAACCGCTCAGGAGGTTGCGATCGACAAGGTACAACCGGGCACCCCTTGGAATGAGTACCACGATGCGGCGGTGCGGGTTTTAGTAGAAGGCTTGGTGGAGTTAGGTTTACTACAGGGCAGTTTGGATGAACTGATGGAAGGGGAAAAGTACAAACCCTTTTATATGCACCGCACAGGGCACTGGTTGGGCTTAGATGTTCACGATGCGGGAATTTGCAAAATTGGGGAGACTTGGCAACCCTTCCAACCGGGACAGGTGGTGACGGTAGAGCCGGGACTCTATATTCGCCCCGATATCCAACCCGCTGAAGGCCAACCCCCCATTGCCGATCGCTGGAAGGGAATTGGGATTCGGATTGAAGATAATGTGCTGGTGACGGAAACCGGTAATGAAGTGCTCACCCAAGCGGTTCCCAAAGCGATCGCTGATCTGGAATATCGGTCTTAGGGCCTTAGTACGGGGGACTTCCGAGCCGTTTCTTCCGGTTCCCCCCTTTTTCAAGGGGCTAGGGGGGATCTAACCTAAAGACAGCCGCCGCAAGTCCTCCCGGAGGGTTGCAATCTCAGCCTGGTGATCCTCTGTGCCCTTCATCTTTTCTTGTTGAAACTTTTTCTGGGCTAATTCTGCAGCCGCTTGGGTTAAGGCCCGGTTCCGCTGCTGAGTCATGTTGCTGCGTCTTTGACCACTGATGACTTGATAATCCTCAGGAGACAGGGTGTGGGGCACTTCATCCGCTAGATAGTTTTTCATTAAGCGTCGTCCATTGAAACCCGCCACAAACCACAGCACAACCCCCATGGCTCCCAAAAAGAGGTAATTCACCAGGGCAATGAGCAACGGTTCACCGCTTTCCGTGGCATCCACAATCACCAGGGAACCGTTATGGATTAAGTGGCCCGCAATGGCGGCCAACAAGCCCAAACTAATGACCACAATTTTACTGACGGGGTTGTGACGATAACGGGCAAAGCCAAAACCAATCCCCGTTAAAGCTGTCCAAAAGCCATGCATAAAGCCGAGGGCAATGACCCGAATCAAAAATAAAACCACCCATTCTTCGATCGTTTCCGTTTGGTTGACGAGATACAAAATATTTTCCACATAGGCAAAGCCGAAGCCCGCCATTGAGCCATAGACAATGCCATCCACCCAGCCATCAAACTCTCGGCGACGGGTCAAGTAAATCGCTGCCACCGCCATTGCTTTTAAGATTTCCTCCGTGACGGGAGCCGTAATGGCCGTATCCACAAAAGCTCCCGCTAGGGTTTCGGTTCCCAGGATCACCTCCACCGGAACGCTGAGGATCGTCTGCAAAATAATGGCCACAATAATGGAGGGCACTGCTCCCCAACAAAACGCCCCAATTAAGTATTCAATGGGCTCCTTTTCAAAGCGATCGATACTCCGGACGATCGCTGCGTAGAAATAGGTAGGAATAGCTACAACGATCGCTGTTACGAGAATATTCATGAACAGGTTTCCTTCAGTTCAAGGGCAGCTTGAGCCACGAGCCATCGAATCACGGTTTCTAGCCTCACGGTTTTAGAGCGATCGTTTGCAGCGATCGTCTTATGCTCAAGGGCATCGACAGGTGAATTGATGAATAATACAGCTTTCCCCTGAAGGCAGAGCAGTTTCCTGCCATAATTTGGGACTCGATCAGGTGTTTCTGAGCATAAAGACTCTGGCGGTTAGCTTTGCCCCTCGCACCCTGAATTGAATTTCCCTATGCTAAGATTTCTAATTAGGTCTAAAGTTTTCAACAAGTTTGAAAATCCGCCTAGTGGTTTTCAGGGTTGAGCAGCACAAAGTTCTACCAACGGACTCAAGTCCAGTCATTAAGGGGAAGTTCGATTGCGGGTTATAAGTTCTACCTGTGCCTAGAGGCATTCGCATCGACGTATGAAAGTTCAACTATTTCAAGTATTAGCCGCGACCCTGCCGATGTTGTTCTGGCCAGGCTCGGTTTTCCTTGCTCAACCGCCCCTGGATCCAGAGGCAACGCCCCCTACGCCTGAAACGCTGCAGGTTGGCATTTATCAAAATCCCCCCAAGATTTTTCTGGACGAGGAGGGGGAACCCGCAGGCTTTTGGGTTGATATTCTCGAGGAAATTGCCCGCCGGGAACAATGGACGATCGCCTATGTCCCCTGTGAGTGGGAGGTCTGTTTACGATCGCTAGCCAGTGGGGAACTGGATCTAATGCCCGATGTTGCTCATTTGGCGGAGCGGGATCAGGTCTTTGAGTTTAACGAAGAAGTCGTTCTTTCTAGTTGGTCAGAGATTTATGCTCACCCTTCCGTTATTGTTAACTCCCTCTTAGATTTAGATCAAAAACGGGTAGCGGTCTTGAGCAGCAGCGTGCAGGAAGGGGATTTGATTGCGCAAGCTCGTAATTTTGGGCTAACCCTCGATCTCGTGGAGGTGTCTAGTTTTGCAGAAATGTTTGAGCAGATTAGTAGCGGAACCGTTGATGCGGGAATGGTCAACGTCTTTTTTGGGCGTTGGAATACCAAAGATTACAACGTAGAGCCTACCAATCTCGTTTTTGAGCCTAACCAACTGTACTTTGCCGTGCCCAGTGGCGATCCTCAAGCGTTAATCCCCCGACTCGATCGGCAAATTCAAGACTTAACCGCTGATCGAAACTCGATTTATTATCAATCGAACGATCGCTGGCTATATCCTCACCCCCACACCCTGTGGATCCACCTCCAGCAATCCTGGAAGCGGGTGCTGCTGGTTGGTTTAACGATTATCACCGTGCTGTTTGCCGTCTGGATTAGAATCTTGAGGCGGGAAATTCTGCAGCGCCGCGCCGTGGAAGCCCAATTATTGCAAAGCGAACAGCACTATAGTTCCCTGATCTCCGCCTTACCGGTAGGGATTTTTCGCACGGAGCCTAGCGGTCCTAACATTTATAGCAACGATCGCTGTTGTGAAATTGTGGGACGCTCCCCAGAGGAGTGTTTGGGCTATGGCTGGCTGTCGGGGCTGCATCCCGAGGATCACGAACGCATTAGCCTAGCGTGGACAGAAGCGCGGGAAACCGGTAGTGCCTTTCGGCAGGAATATCGTTTCCTCCGACCCGATGGCCAAGTGGTTTGGGTGGATGGGCAATGCATGCCCGAGCGTAATCATCAAGGAGAAATCATTGGCTATGTTGGCAGCCTGACGGATATTAGCGATCGTAAGCGGGCGGAGGAGACCCTTCAGATCCAGGACGAACGGTTGCGCCTAGCGATGAAGTCAGCAGGCATGACCTGCTGGGAGCACAATTTTAAAACCCGTGAAGTACATTTGTGGGGACGCTACACTTCGGACGGATGGACACCAGAATCCTGGCAGACTACCTTAGATGATTTTTATCTGGATATTCACCCCGAAGATCGAGAGCAAGTACAGGTTGCCTATGCTTTGGCGGTGAGCAAACAGACCAACGTGACCATGGAATATCGGCTACTTTTACCCAACCATGATCCGCTCTGGCTCCTGTCCATCGGTCAAGTTCAGCGCAACGCCCAAGGCAGACCCGATCGCATGGTGGGAATTTGTCTGGACATTACGGAACGCAAAGTGATGGAAGCCGAGTTGCGGAACAGTGAGCAACGCTTCCGCAGAGCCATCGAAAATGCACCTTTTCCCATCATGATTCATGCTGAAGATGGGGAAGTTTTGCAAATTAACGGCGCTTGGACGAGCTTGACGGGGTATAGCCACGCTGATCTGCCCACCACTCGTCACTGGACTACCTTAGCCTATGGTGACTATGCCGAGGACATCCTAGATCGCATTATGACCCAGTGTTATCAGCTTGAAACCCGCTGGGATGAAGGGGACTTTAAGATTAAAACCCGAGACGGCCAGGAGCGCATTTGGCATTTTCACACGGCCCCCTTGGGATTGCTTCACGATGGCCGTCGTTTTGTCATTTCCATGTCCATCGATATGACCCATCGCCGCCAGGCAGAAGCCGCCCTGCAAGAGCGAGAAGCGTTTCTCCGTGAACTGACCAACAGCGTTCCCGGTGCCATCATTCACTATGTGATCCATCCCGATGGTTCCGATCAGGTCATTTATATGAGTCCCGGATGCCAAGATCTCTGGGAAGTTCAGCCTCAAGACCTCGAAAAAGATGCCAAGCTGTTGTGGAACCTCGTCCACCCTGAAGATTTGGCCGCAATGCAAGCCTCTATTTTGGCCTCGGCTGAGCATTTAACCCCTTGGCGTTGGGAATGGCGCATTACCACCGCTATTACACGCAAGGAAAAGTGGGTACAGGGCCGGGGGAACCCCCAACGTTCAGCCAATGGAGATGTGATCTGGACAACGGTTATTTTGGATATTAGCGATCGCAAGCAGGCGGAACTGGCACTACTCCAGGCGAAGGAAGAGGCGGAGCAGGCTTCTCGGTATAAAACGAGCTTTTTGGCCACCATGAGCCATGAAATCCGCACCCCTATGAATGGGGTCTTGGGGATGCTTAACCTTCTCAACATCACGTCCTTAAATGATACCCAGCGATCGTACTTACACATGGCGGAAGTGAGTGCGGAGTCGTTATTGGGTCTGATTAATGACATTCTCGATTTTTCTAAAATTGAAGCGGGCAAGATGGACTTGGAGGAGATTGATTTTGATCTACTGCAAGAGCTTGAAGACTGTACCCAAATGATGGCCCCCATGGCCTATAGCAAAGGTCTTGAGTTCATCTTAGCGGTACACTCGTTTCCCACTGCTCAGCTCATCGGGGATCCCCGTCGCTTCCGCCAGATTTTAACGAATTTAGTCAGCAATGCCATTAAGTTTACAAACCAAGGCACCATTTCTCTCCATCTCGATTTCGATCCCGAACAACAATCCCCAGAAGACGATCGCCAATACTGGACGATCGCGGTTACGGATACCGGCATTGGCATTCCTCAGGATAAACAGGATTTTCTCTTTGACTCCTTTACCCAGGTGGATGCCAGTACCACTCGGCAGTATGGCGGCACCGGCTTAGGCTTAGCGATCGTGAAGCAACTCTGTCACCTCATGGGCGGAACGATTCATGTCCATAGTCAAGTCGATCAAGGCAGTTGTTTTGAAGTCTCGATCCCGCTGCGGGTTTCCGCCATCCGTTTCCCGACCCCGCCCAAGCTACCCCTCCAGACGGTAACGGTATTACTCCTGGAAGATCATGAGATGATGCTGCAGGTTCTCGCGGAACAGTTACAGCAACAGGGGGCTACCGTCCTCTGTGCCTCGGATCTCAACCAAGCCCAAAACCGGTGTCAGTCTCTGCTCCACTCCCCCCAAGGTTTGGATCCTCAAACTAAAACTAAAATTGACCTCGCGATCGTGGATGAGCATCTCCTCGATCCCCAGGGAGTGGAATGGGTACAAGCGCTGCAACAACACCCGTCCTGTCAAGATTTAGTCGTGATCCGCATGACCAGCGTTAACGATCGCATCCTCACCAATACCCCTAATCTAGGAGAGCGCACCTGCTTAGTTAAGCCGGTCACCCCAACCCAACTGACCCAAGTGCTCAGTCAAATTTATGAGACTATCCCACCCCAGCCTCGCTTTGACCCACAACACAGCTTACCGACAGATTCCCAAGAAAAGTCTTGGGATCCAACGACCCGCCTTTTAGTGGTGGAAGATAGCCCGATTAATCAGGCTGTAATCCAAGGTTTTCTCGATGTTTTAGGGGTACAGGCGGACTGCGCTGAAAATGGCCAAGTTGCCCTAGAGATGCTACAGCAGTCTACTCAGACCCCGTACCCGCTCATTTTGATGGATTGCCAAATGCCCGAATTGGATGGCTATGAAACGACTCGCAAAATCCGTCAAGGTCTTGCTGGAGAATACTATAAAGAGGTTGCCATTATTGCCCTGACGGCCCATGCCATGCCCCACGATCGAGAAGTGTGTTTAGGGGCTGGCATGAATGATTATCTCGTGAAGCCCCTTGCCCTGCGCGATCTAGACCGCACTCTGAACCGCTGGCTCGATCGCTCCTCCCCCGTTCAGCAGAACCCGACTCCCCTCGGGGTTTTCTCCCCAAATCAATCCCACCTTGATCTATCCGCAGATAGATCCGCAGATAGATCCGCAGATACATCTGCAACAGAAACTCCCCTCTTCGATCGTCATGGTCTTCTCGATCGTGCGGATGGACACCTCGATCTCGCTCAGATGATGTGTCAGCGTTTTTTAGAGGGAGTGCCCCAAAGTTTGCAAGAACTCAAGACCTTGCTCAAGGTTGAGGATATCCACACCATTAACCTCAAAGACATAGAACGCTATGCCCATCGTCTCAAAGGTTCCTCCAGCCTGATCGGAGCAGAATGTTTTTGCCAAGAAGCAGCCCGCATTGAGGAGATCGCCAAGAAAAACGATCGGGCGGATGTCCCCCAAATTATGGAAATGACTCAAACCCTCATGGTTCGTTTTTCCCAAACAAAGGCCGAGATCGATCGCTGGATCACAGCAGAGCGATCGTGACCTCAAAACAGTTCAAGACAGTTTCAAGAGATTAATGTTGAAAATGCCGCACACCGGTAAAGACCATGACGAGGCCAAGTTCATTGGCCGCTTCAATAGAGTCTTTGTCTCGGATGCTTCCGCCAGGCTGAATGATGGCACTAATCCCCGCCTGGGCCGCGGCACGCACGGAATCATCAAAGGGGAAAAAGGCATCACTAGCCAGAACCGCCCCCTTGACCCGATCCCCGGCTTGCTCCAGGGCAATGTTCACGGAGCCCACACGATTCATTTGACCGGCCCCAACTCCGACGGTGACATCAGACTGGGCAATCACGATCGCGTTAGATTTGACATGCTTAACCACTTTCCAGGCAAAGCATAAGGCTTCGGTTTGTGCCGGAGTGGGCTGCAGTTGGGTAACAATTTGCCACTGATCCGGTTGCTCTAAACTGAGATCCGCTTCCTGCAGCAGAAAGCCCCCAGCGATCGTTTTGACACTACAGGCGGGCTCTCCCACTAAGTCTGGAAGAATCAACACCCGTAGATTTTTTTTGCCCTGTAGGATAGTTTGGGCGGCTTCATCACAGCCGGGCGCGACAACACATTCCAAAAAAGTTTCCGTGAGTTCTGTGGCGGTTTCAGAGTCGATGGGCCGGTTCAGGGCCACAATTCCCCCAAAGGCAGAAATGGCATCCGCTTGGAAGGCGCGTTTGTAAGCCATGGCCAGGGTATCCCCCGTTGCAACGCCGCAGGGGTTGGTATGCTTAATAACCACGGCAGCAGGACGATCGCTCTCGGTGCTAAATTCCGCCACAATTCGCCGGGCCGCTTCGAGATCCACCAAGTTGTTGTAGCTCAGTTCTTTACCCTGTAACTGTTGAGCCGCAGCCCAGCCCGTGGGATGGTTACCTGTTTGGTACCAGGCCGCCCCTTGATGGGGGTTTTCTCCATAACGCAGGCTTTGTACTTTTTGCCCCGCTAGGCTCCAGCGATCGGGTAAGACCGAAGTTTCCGTTTGGTCCTCAAGGGTTTGGCTGAGATAGGTGACAATAGCGCGATCGTAGTTAGCGGTATGTTCAAAGGCAGCGAGGGCAAACTGTTGGCGAAACGCTAGGGGAATTTCACCATTGTGGCGATGTAAGCACTCTAAATACTGGGGGTACTGTTGTGGATTGCAAAGCACTGAAAGGTAATGATGATTTTTGGCAGCGGCCCGTAGCAGTGTCGGCCCACCAATATCAATATTTTCGATCGCTTCGGTCAAGCTCACCCCTGGCTTTTGGATCGTTTGCTCAAAGGGATAGAGATTGACCACCACTAAGGAAATGGGATTAATACCTTGAGCCTCTAAATCAGAGCGATCGGAATCTAAGTCTGGCCGCGCTAAAATTCCCCCGTGAATTTTAGGATGTAAGGTTTTAACCCGTCCCCCTAGGATTTCGGGAGCCCCCGTATAGTCAGACACTTTGGTGACCGATAAACCTGCATCCTTAAGCGCTTGGGCAGTGCCACCACTACTAATGAATTCAAAGCCAAAATCTTGCACTAAAGACTTGGCAAATTCCACCAGCCCGGTTTTATCGGAAACGCTCAATAAAGCAAGTTTTTTCATGGCTCAATCCTAAATTCCTAAATAATACAAATGGGCATCTCGGTTCATTGTGGCAAGCGAAGCAGTCCCCCACCACAATCGCAAAACTTGAGTGGATCCCCCCTAGCCCCCCTTGAAAAAGGCTACCGTGTACACACATCTTGGATAAGAACCCAAAAGCTGATTTACCCCCCTTA
>JBMTZC010000025.1:0-20861 GCA_049455215.1 Prochlorotrichaceae cyanobacterium | reverse complement strand
GGTTCAATGTGAATGGTACTGCGAACGGGGGCGTAGCGCTGTTCCAGATACATTTCAATGGTTTCCGTGATGTTATGGGCGGTGTGCAGATCTTCAGCATCGACGACAACGTGCATATCAATAAAAATCTGACGACCCAGCAAACCACGGGACGCAATACTGTGGCAGTTTAAGACTCCAGGAACCTCCATGACCACTTGGTGAATCGCCTCAGGGGCGATCGCTATTTCATCCACCAACCAGGGTAAGTTATCCCGCAGGACACACCAACTACTCCAGAGCACCAAGAGGGCCACGGGTAGCGTCAAAATCAAATCGATCCACTGGTAGCCGAAGATCCAGATCCCCATTAACCCCAGAATGACTGCCAGGGTAATCCAAATGTCACTCATGGTGTGGTAGGCATCCGCCACCAGAATCGGGCTACCAATGCGACGACCCACACTGCGCTCGTAAAAGGCAACAAAAATATTGACCCCCAACACCAGGATCATAATCCAAAGATCCAGGGCTTCGAGTTCCACGCCCGCCGATCCATGCAGGAGCCGATTCACCGCCCCCTGTAAAATTTCAAAGCAGGCGGTTCCTAACAACGCTGCAATGCCTAAGGCCCCGACCGCCTCAAATTTTTGATGCCCGTAGGGATGGTCGCGATCGGGGGTGGGGGAGGATAATTGGTTGGTCAAGAGCCCTAAGACGTTATTTAAGCTATCGGTAACACTATGGAGGGCATCCGCCATTAAACTCAGAGACCCCGTCCACAATCCCACCACCAGCTTTAAGCAGACCACGGCAATATTGAGGATTAAGGTTAAAACCAAAACCTCCCGCACTTTCTGGCGATAGTCTGGGGCAAGGTGTCCCGGTAAGGTTTCCCGAGAGGAGGGGGAGGGGAGAGCAGAATGATGATCCATCGTAATAGGCCTGTTGGGAGTCTTTAGCAGCCTAGCAAATTCAGATGACTAACAGTTTAAAATTACAATCAGCTATCAACTTAAGGCGGAAGAGCGCCGCACTCTTCCCTTAAATTTTCTCGCTTTCAGGGAAAGCCTCACATCCTATGGCTAACGATCGATCTGTACGCTGGCGGTTAATTTTGGGTACTGGGTCAGAGTCGGCCTGTGGGGGCGGCTTGTCGGCCCAGGAGCAGGCGATGGATAGGGCAATGTCCTTTCTTTACGATCGGGAGGCCCAGGGGCGCAATATTCGACAACGATCGCAGGAGCAGGACAGAGCAGGGGGAGATCAAGCTTCTCAACTCACTGTGCCTGACTGGATTAACCAAATCCACAGTCTGTTTCCCCAGAAAACCATTGAGCGTCTGGAAAAAGATGCCTTAGAGCGCTACAACCTGGAGGAAATGGTCACGAATCCAGATCTGCTGAGTCGGGCCCAGCCCAGTGAAACCCTCTTAAAGGCTATTCTGCGGACGAAGCATTTAATGAATCCCCAGGTGCTGCACTTAGCGCGGGATCTAGTACGTAAAGCTATTGCTGCCTTAATGGAAAAATTAGCTCGTCCCGTTCAATCCCCCTTTTGGGGCACCCTGAATCGTCGGCAGCGATCGTCCTTAAAAATTGCGAAAAACTTTGATGCCAAGACCACAATTCAGCGCAATCTCAAACACTACGATCCCCAAGGACAGCGCATCGTTATTCACCGTCCTTATTTTTCCTCCCGTCACCGTCGGCAGGTCGATCGCTGGCAAATCATCATTGTGGTGGATCAGTCCGGCAGTATGTTGGATAGTGTCATTCACTCGGCCATTACCGCTTCGATTTTCTTTGGCATCCCTAGCCTCAAACCCCACTTGATTTTATTTGATACCGCGATCGTGGATGTGACGGAATACTGCACCGATCCCGTAGAAACCTTGATGAAAGTGCAACTGGGGGGAGGCACTAATATTGCCCAAGCCCTGCAGTATGCCAGTTCCCTCGTCACCAATCCCCGCAAAACGATCGTCATTCTTATTACCGACTTTTATGAAGGAGGCTCACCGGCCAACCTGTTGAACATCACCCGCCAACTTGTAGAAAGCGGCGTACTCCTCCTCGGTCTGGCAGCCTTAGATGAAAAAGCCCATCCCCAATACGATCGAACCGTCGCCCAACAGATGGTCAACCTCGGGGCTTCAGTAGGAGCCATGACTCCTGGTGAGCTAGCCCTCTGGGTCGCAGAAAGGGTTCGCTAAGGGCTGTCATCCATTTATGAGAGGTTGAAAATCTCCACCGGCTCGATCGCTTCGGCTAAGGCAAAGCCAAAGACCTGAGCATAGAAATATAACTCTCCCTCTAGGGAGCGTTTAATGTTTTCTGCTTTACGGAAACCATGCTGCTCTTCGGGGAACGGCACATAGGCAACGGGAATTCCTTTTTGTTTGAGCACTTCTACGATCGTTTCTGCTTGGTTGGGAGGGACAATGCGATCTTCTAAGCCCTGGAAAAAGATGACAGGACAGTTTAAATGTTCGGTGTGGTGAATGGGGGATCGGGCTTCATAAATTGCTTTGGCCTCGGGATAGGGTCCCACTAAGCTGTCGAGATAGCGGGATTCAAATTTATGGGTATCTTGAGTTAGGGCGGTTAAATCACTGACTCCATAGCGGCTCGCCCCTGCCTTAAAGACATCGGTAAAGGTGAGGGCACAGAGGGTGGTATAGCCGCCAGCGCTGCCCCCATCAATGGCTAGGCGATCGTTGTCTACGGCTCCTCGCTCCACCAAAAATTTTGCCCCATAGGCACAATCCGCTACATCTGCAATACCCCAACAGCCTTTGAGCTTTTCGCGGTAAGCCCGGCCATAGCCGGTACTGCCTCGATAGTTCACATCCAGCACCGCAAAGCCCCGACTGGTCCAGTATTGAATCCCTAGGTTTAAGCTACTGCGGGTTGCAGAAGTGGGGCCACCGTGACTTTTGACCAGGAGGGGCGGCCGTTCCTCCGGGGGAGCTTGGTAATCTGGGTTACAGGGCGGATAGTAGATGCCATAGGCTTCTTCGCCATTGGCGGTGGGAAAGGTTAAGGGTTCCGGTTTAGAAAAGTAGGCTGGATCGACCTTGAGTTCCCCTGCATTTTTCAAGACTTGAAAGTGGGGTTCGCCTTGTCGCAAAGACGCTAAGCTCAGGCACACAACTTCACTTAAGCGATCGGGGGTGGCTCCAATTAAAACCGCCTGTTTGCCATTGACGTTGAGTCCCCCCAGATCGCGGTAAGGGGTATTTAAAGGTGTTAAAACCTGCTGAGTGGTGTCTAAAATGCCCAGAAAGCTCTGTCCATTTTCCGACCAAATACAGAGGATTTCCGTTTCCCCTAAAAAGCCATAGCTAGACTGCCCAAAAATCCATTGGGGTTGGCCAAATTCTGCGGCTTTGGGACAGAGGGCTTCAATGTTGCCCTGGTGCCAACGGTATAAGTTCCACCAGTTAGACCGATCGCTGACAAAGTGGAGAATGCCCTGGGGAGACCATTCTGGCTGAACGATCGATTCTTCGGGCCCCCCCGCAATTTTTTGGGCTTCTCCCAAGGAGCCATCCGTGAGCACTGGTGCCACCCATAACTCCGTACCATCCCAAGGCATTTGGGGATGAACCCAACTTAACCAAGCTAATTGGCTACCATCGGGACTGAGACGAGGGGCAGCATAAAAATCTTGACCGGAGACGAGGATGGTTCCCTCGTCAGGACTATTGGTGTTGAGGGGAACGGCCACGATCGTATTTTCGGCCTCCGGGCGAGCTTCTGGGTTTCCCGAGGCATCTCTTTTAGGACGGTGATCTTCTCGCACCCCAATCCACCGCTGCCGATAACGATCGATCTCTCCGTCAGCGTATCGCAACTCTCCTGCTGGGGTGAGGGGAACCGGTGTTTCCGTTCCGGTTTGTTGATAAAGACGCTGATCCGCAAAGTTTGTAAAGTAGACTTTTCCTTCTGCGATGGTGAAGGATCCCCCTCCGTATTCATGAACTCGATTTCTCACATTCCAAGGGGGTGGAGTCAGGGTTTCTAGGGAGCCATCACTCCGCTTACCCACAATAACATTGCGTCCACCCTCTTGGGGGCGCATCTCTTGCCAGTAAATCATTTCATGGTCTAGCGCTGTCCCGACTAGACCAATTGTACTGGCTACAATCAGATCAGCCGTAATGGGAGAAGTCCAGGAACCATAGGGAGCCAGAATAGGGGCAGTCATGGCAGATGCTCAGCAAATTACAGAAAAAGTGTAGCCTTCAGTTTATCTCTAATTCCCTATGGCAACCTTGAGAAATCCCAAACTTGGCTCCTCTTCCTACGGAGGAGTAAGGATTCTGGCGCACGGCACCGCCGATCGCTACCGTGAGTTCAGTACCTAACTTTTCAATCATTACTTCTCAATAATCACTTCTTCCCCGGTCACAGCATCATAGAGAACGGTACGGTTCGGGTTGGGTTGAGGCGTAGCGGGGGCAGAGGGCTTGGGCGGCGTAGCGTTTTTATCTGAGGGAGCGGGTTCGGCCCCTTGTTGAGCTTGGGCAAAAATACGATACCCTTCCAGATGCGGTGTAGCATTATTCCCCTCGAAGTCTAGGCTGGATGGCTCAGTGCCACTCGCCGGATCCTGTCCCTGACGATCGAGGGACTTTTGCTGAATGACGTTGTAGCTGACGCCTTCGGTGTAGATGGCTAAGGTGACGTTAACAATGTCGAGAAAGTAACCAAAGTAGTGAGATTCTTCTAAATCTTTTTCTTGGTGTAGGCGAATATAGTATTGAACGAGTTTTGCAATCCGTAAATCTAAATGGCTGCGAGAATCAGGAGAGATTAAAATTATTTTTAATAAAACGATCGCTAAGAGTAGAGAATGCCCTTGAGAAACAAAGAGCATAAAGGCCGGTGAGGGGTCTTGGCTATTTTCTGTGGTTAGGAAGCTAATGACTTGGTTACAGGTTCTCAGCATCAAGTAGCTACTGATTTGCTGATCGTTTTTATCCTCGTATAAGTCATTTAAACGATCGCTTAGGCGTGATCTGAGCAAGGTGGCAAATCCTGCTTTCTGTTTTTTTTCTTCTTCGGTACTGGCATAGATCAAATAATTTAAAAGACTATCTTTATAGGTTTCATAGGATAAATCCTGCACCTGATCTAAAAAAATTCTGGCGAGATTACTGGGGCCAAACAAGCCCTTGCGCATCACGAGCGATTTAATTAAATTCACCGTGGTGTCCCCTAACCCGGTCGGGTTTTCTCGTTGTGTGCTGGAGAACAACGAGCCTCGCCCTGGGCGAGAAGCGGTAGAGGGTTGATTTTTGGCAACGTAGAGGGCTAAGTCCAACCGGAATCGATTTCGTACTCTCGTCGTTAAGGCCTTGGCCGCTTCTCGCTGCTCTGCGGAGTTAGAGAGATCTTCCGCCTGATTAATGAGTTGATAGTGGGAATAGCGATCGCTCCAGCTTTTTTTCTTGCCCTCAAAGCGACTGGCAAAGAGCCGTAAATTTTCATAATCCGGGCTGGCAATAAAATCCCTGAGCCAGTGACGCAGCCGCTGAGTCATCTCTCCCAAGGCAAAGCGCTGGATAGAGGGATCGTCAAAGCTTTCCACGAGGGGTTGAATGTAGGAACCCTTTTGGGCATGATCCCAGTTATTAATGAGGATGTAGCAGGAACGCTTGAGGGTTTGTAGAAATACGGATTGATCGTTGTTTATTAAGAGATCTTGGAGGGCCTTGGCACAGGGAATTTGGGGGGTAGCAATATTGTAAATAAAGAGATTTTTAAAATGCTCTAAAACCCGATCGGGCTGCCAAGACTTTACGATTTCTAAGAAAAAATCATAAATAATCTCCTGAGAAGCGCTTACATCACGGTTTCGCCGTCCGGCCCGTGTGGGCTTTATGCCGATCGGTAACGCTTCTCCAAGCTCTTGCTCTTCTGCTAACTCATCTGACCAGATATCCTTAATCATGGAGTTGAATTACTCAGGTATAAAACCATAGGGATTATCTTGGTATCTTACTTAAGCATTGTCAAATGGGGCATTAACCCCTGACGGAAAGTAGTGTGATTTACGTCCTAACCGCCTTGTGATCTGGGGAGGATGCCCTCCCCTTCTCCGTTGGATCAGACCGCTGCTCCCACCAGAACTTCGCCTTTGAGCATTCGCGCAGCAGCTTCGAGGAGCGCTTCCTCCAGATAGGGCTTGGTAAAATACCCCCTTGCCCCGAGCTGTGTGGCCATCTGGCGGTGGCGATCGGCTCCACGGGAGGTGAGCATGGCAATGGGAAGTTTGCAGAGGGTCTGATCTTTCTGTAGTTTCTCCAACAGCTCTAGACCTGTCATCCGGGGCATTTCAATGTCACAGAAAACAATGTCGCAGGGCAGACCCGATCGTAATTTTTCCCAGGCCTCTTGACCATCCCGGGCTTGTTCCACCCGGTACCCTGCTTTGTTGAAGGTCATGGAGAGCAATTCCCGTACCACAATGGAGTCATCCACAATTAAGACCATGGGCTCATGGGGGATGTCTTCCTGAGCAGGGGGCTCTTGTTCCCAAAGCATACTGGGAGCTTGGCGAGAGCGTCCTTTGGCGAGATCAATCAGCTCTAAAACATCCGCAATGGGCATGACTTGACCATCGGACATGACCGTGACCCCGGCAATGCCGGTGGGCTTGGGAATGGGACCTTCGAGTTGTTTAATTACGATTTCCTTTTCCCCTTCAACGCGATCGACCTTCAGTGCGATATACTCGCCAGCGGTACGCAGAATGACAATGGATAACATATCGTCATCTTGACTCCCCCCGTACACCGTACTCCGAGTAGTTTGACGGTTGAAGTGTAATAAATCAGAGAGGGGACGGAAGGGAATTAACTGATCTCGCCATTGAATACAGGGTTGATCTTGAGTATTTCGCTGTACCCGATCCTCCGGTACATCCAACATATCTTCCACCCCATCCATCGGAAAGGCAATCCGCGCCCGATTACTGATGCAACAGAGGGATTTGGAAATACTCAGGGTTAACGGTAGGCGGATCGTAAAGGTGGTGCCTTTGCCCCGCGTCGAGTCGGTACTCACACTTCCCCGCATATTTTGCAGATTGGTCAGGACCACGTCCATCCCTACGCCTCGTCCTGAAAAGTCATCGGCTTGGTCTTTTGTACTAAAGCCTGGATGGAAGAGGAAGTCGTAGAGTTGTAGTTCATTTAAGGTATTCGCCTCGGCGCGGCTAATCAGCCCTTTCTCGATCGCTTTACGGCGAACACGCTCGGCATCAATGCCTGCCCCATCGTCGGAGACTACGATTACCGTTTGGTTCCCTTGGTGAAAGGCCTGGATTTGGATAGTGCCTTCCGGGGACTTGCCGGCTTTGATGCGTTCCTCTGGGGTTTCAATCCCATGGGTCACAGCGTTATTAACCAGGTGAGTCATGGGGTTATACAGTTGCTCCAACAACACCTTATCCACCAGGGTTTCTTTACCTTCCAAGATCAGGGTTGCTTTTTTTCCACACCGGCTGGTGACTTCCCGCACCGCTCGCGGTAAGCGAGTCATCCCTTGTTCAAAGGGAACCATTCGGGCTCGGGTTAACCCTTCCTGGAGCTGGGTTGTCACCTGACGGAAGTTTCGCGCCACGTAGTCCAGCGGTTCGTTGACGATGTAGTCGATATCAGAGGCAGATTCTCGGACTCTGACAATGAGTTCGATCATTTCTTGGGACAGTAGGTGAAAGCCGCTAAAACGATCCATTTCTAGGGCATCAAAACCATCATCGTGCCCATCGTTGCCATTATGATGATGGCCATAACCATGGTTGTGGGAAGTCCCCATGACGGATTGACGGCTGGCTAGGAGCGCATTTTCCAAGAGCGATCGTTCATATAAGTCCTGGAGTCGTTGCCCCACATCCCCTAATTGCTGAACTTGATAGAGCAGCTTGTCAATGGATTGACGGAGCCGTTCCTGATCCGTTTCTAAGGAGTTCCGGTTAACCACCATTTCCCCAACTAAGTTGTTGAGGTTATCGAGTTGTTTAACCGGAACTTTCATGGACTGTTGGGTTACCGCTGCCCGCCGTCCCGGTTGGCCTAGCCCTGCTGCCACGGGCGGGCCCCCTAACATATCCGCCTGTAGCAGCAAGTCAGAGAGTTCTGCATCTAAGGGCGTAACCTCGGGATCGCTGTCTTGGGAGGGGGTGGAGTCGGCTGGGCTCGGCGCTAAAAGGGAATCTAAGTCATCTAGTCCGCTGCTCTGGCCGTTCCCTGCCGTGGCATTATCCAACAGCGCATCTAAATCCTCTAAGCTCTCTCCTGCACCGCTGGAACCCCCCGTTGCTAAAGCGTCGTCAAGCAGATCCTGCAAACCGTCAAGATCATCTCCTGCTCCCGTTAGATCCGGCGCTTCTAACATGGAATCTAAGTCTCCCCAGCCTTCCGATACGGCGACGGGTTCGCTGGTGCCTAGACTATCAATGTCCTCAAATAAATCATCACTTAACAGAGAGTCTTCATCGACTAAATTCACGTCATCGGTTTCAAAATCTTCACTGGAGGACAAATCAAACTCATCAAGTTCAGGGAAGTCCGAATCACTCTCAGCACTCGGTTCCTCTGCCTCTAAACCGAGAATAGCGTCTGAACTAATTTGAATGACATTATCCTCATTCGGCCGATCGGGGTAGAAGTTATCCCCAAGATCTAAATCGAATTCTTCATCTAAGGGTTCCCCGCCAGGTAATAGTTCTGGGTCAAAGGGGGCTTCTACTTCCAGGTCTAAGTCACTGAGATCCTGGGCTAAGACGAAGTTTCCGTTCTCGTCTTGAGTAATGCGACCCGTCAAGGTTTCATCTAACCCTAAGAGTTCGAGGTCAAATTCACTCTCTTCTGGGGCTGCACTGGCTTCCGGTTCTGCAGGCTCCGGTGTTGGAACGGGATCTGCTGCCTCTTCTGCGGGATCTAGAGGGGCATCTAGATCTAAGACATCACTGAAATCATCAGATGCAGAATCGGCTTCTAGCTCTAACGGCTCTGCTTCACTGAGGTTGTCACCAAAGTCTAAGTCCCAGTCTTCCACCGAAGCCTCTGAGTTGTCTAGAGCGTCTAGGCTCGGTTCTTCCGTCCCATAGGAGGAATCCGGTTCCAGATCGGTTTCTAGATCTAAAAAGTCTTCTGTTGTGGCAGCGGGGGCAAAATCCAGATCCAGGTCTGGGCTCTCCCAGTCTGCGATCTCCTCGCTCTCCGGCTCCAGCATTTCAGATTCCGAAATCGCGATCGCTTCTTCGCTAGCCTCGGGTTCCTGTACCTCTAAATCCTGCACTTCAAAATCCCAGTCCGCCGACTCTGGCGCAAGCTCAGATTCCTCTGCAGGGCTGGGCAGGCTCAAGTCAAAATCTTCGACTTGAGGGACTTCTGGGCTAACGGATCTTGGAGTACTCTCTTCCCCCATTTCTCCAAATAGATTATCTGCCCTGGGGGAGAGACCGGGATATGCGCCAATTTGGGTTTCTTCTTCAAAGAAGGATTCCCACCCGAGACCACTCTTGGCCTGAGCTGTAAGGGGTGGGTTCTGATCCGTTTCAGGCAGATCAAAGAGATCCGCCGAGTCTGGGGGTGGAGAGACAGTTTCTATATCGGCTATGGCAAAATCATCATCTAGATCCTCTGGCGCTGTGAGGTCTTCGGGAACTGAGGTTGGCGGTTGGTCTAGATCGGGGATCTCCAGATCAGCCTCTAGGGGATCTGCCGCATCGCTGATTTCTTCAAAAGAGTCGAAATCCGCAAAATCATCTAACTCTGCTTCTTCAGCTTGATCGGCTTGAGCCGGTAACTCTAACTCCAAATCTGAAAAGTCGTCGCTAGCGGAGACACTCAAATCAGGGATGTCCAGATCAGCAGCGAAGGAATCCTCGTCTAGGGGATTGAGATCGACCGCAAGATCATCAGCAGCAGTTACGTCTTCGGGCTCTAAAAGCAGTGCCTCGTTGTCAATCTCGCTTTCTTCTAAGTTCAAATCAAAATCGGCAAGGTCTGCTTCTGCCGCTAGATCCGTTTCTAAAGCGGGGGGTTCCGTCAAGGACGGCTCTTCCTCGGGCTTGGCGGTTTCTTCCCACAGAAAAGTCCATTCTCCGGCACCGCTGTCTTCCGTTTCTAAAGGCGCTGCCTCTGTCTCTTCCCCTTCCGTTTCGGGGGGGAGGTTTTGCAAGGCAAAGGTAATTTCATCATCGAGGGGATAGGCGGAACTGGGTGCTTCTGGGCTAGGTTCGCTCTCCTCAAACCCTAGGCTAGCTTCCAGATCAATATCTTCACTGTCCTCCAGACCGATCGCTTCAATGTCTTCCGCTTCAGAAGCCTTACCAAAGAGATCATCTAGGGCCAGGTCTTCTGGATCGAGGGCAGCGCTATCCCCTAAATCCGTTGGGATCTCCTCGTTGGTGTCGGTAAGGGCTCCATCGGACTCTAGATCCGGCAGGAATAAGGCATCGACGTCAGAGAGAGAGGCGGGATCCTCCGCTGCATCCCCGGATCCCCAGAGATCTTCTTCCTCTGTGCCAAACAAATTGGCCAGACTATTGAAATCATCGCCATCCATGTCGTCGCTGGCCGTAGCCTCTAAGTCGGCTTCCAAATCCGGTAGGGGTGAAGACTCTAATTCTGGGAGTTCGCTTTGATCCAATTCATTCAAAATTTGTCCGAGTGGACTGGTATCAAAGTCTAATGCATCTTCCATCATGGTTGAGGACTCCTCTGAGACAAGGACGGGGGGATCGGTAACCAGAAAATTATCATCCTTCAAGGCAAGGGGACGAGAAGAATGGGCCGGTAGCAATTTTAGGAGTTCGGGGCTGGCCTGAATATCTTGCCATGCCGTTTTGAGAACTTTTTCCTGGGCTTGCTTTAAGTCCCGGAGAACGATCGCACCGATTTCTGGATAACTTGTAGTGGGATCTATGATAGCAATGCGTATCAGTCCCACTAAGTTACACCATTCCATCAACTCAAACTGTTCTCCAATGCGGTCTAGGGTATCGCAAATGCGCACGAGTTCTTCTCGCACTGCATTTTCATCTGCGCATTTGAAGAATTGCAACATTTTCCGTAAATGGACGGGAATGTCACTTTTAAAAATGAGGTGAAGCGCACTCTCTTCGGAATTGCTGGTGTTGACGAAAACCTTGGGCGGAGCAGGGGGAACGGGGAAAGGCAGGGTCGGGGGGACAACCGGGGATTGGGGGGCTTTGGAACTCTTGGGGGGGCGATGGGCGATTTCGATAACGGTGGCTTCCCCATACACCGAGTCGGCGATTTTTTGTTCGAGGGCTTTCAGCACGGGCCGAGTGCTTTCTAGGATGGGGTCGCTGATGGCGGGTGATAAGTCTTTGCCTTGTTTAACCTGATCGAGAAGCTTCGCCAAGACCGCCACAATGTTGCTGATCAGGACGGGGACTTCCGCACTAAAAGAGGCACGGTAGTTATCTTTTAAGACCTTGAGATTATCTTCTAGGCGATGAGCAATTTTTTGAATAGGCACCAATTCCAGCATAGCGGCTCCGCCTTTAATGGAATGGGCCGCCCGGAATAACTCATTAATTAATTCTGGATCCCGTAGGGTTTCTTGAAAATTAAGTAGACCCTGCTCGAAAGTAGAAAGGTGATCCCCCGCCTCTTCCAAAAAGTAGCCTAAGATTCGTTGCCGCTGCTCTGTATCCATTGCCATTGTGAATACTCATCATCGGACGCTAATGTATGCCGACTAATAGATTCCTAATCGGGAAACAATGTTCAAATTTGTTTCCCCAAAGAAGTTGACTGATTGCTTGCTGTGGATGCCCTGCGCTTTAAAAATGCTGCCCTGCTCTAACGGCCTAGGACTCAGAAGGTGAGAAAAACCGCCTAGGTGTGTTAACGATAGCTGAATCCACCGGAAATCGGCAAGGGGAAGGATCCTAATTGGAGGTTTCTACCCGGAATCGTTCTACGGAGGTCTGTAAATCCCGCGCAACTCCCACCAAGTTTTGCAGCGATCGAGATACCCGCTGGGCTTCTTGGGAGGTCTCTTGAGCGGTCAGTTCCACGGATTGCATAACCTGAGCAACGGCGCGGGAGGTTTCCGTTTGCTCCACGGTGTCTTGGGTAATGGAGCGGACCAGTTGGTCAATACGATTCGAGACCTGAATAATATCTTCCAGGGCGCGTTTGGCTTGTTCCGCGAGTTTCGTCCCCTCGATAACCTGTTGGGTTCCTTCTTCCATGGCGGTCATTACCGAGCCCGTCTCACTTTGAATTTGTAAGACGATCTGTTCAATTTCTTTGGACGCTTTGGCCGCCCGATCCGCCAACTGTCGCACTTCGTCTGCCACGATCGCAAACCCTTTACCCGATTCTCCAGCCCGTGCCGCTTCAATACTGGCGTTGAGGGCGAGGAGGTTGGTACGGGAGGCGATCGCAGAAATTAAGGCCACAATCTTGGAAATTTCTTGGGAGGATTCTGCTAAGCGTTTTACTTTGCGGGTGGTTTCTGCCACGGTTTCGCGGATTCGGAGAATACCCGCTACGGTTTGTTCCACCGCTTCACCCCCCCGTAGGGCGGTTGCGGAGGCAGAACGAGCCACTTCTTCTGCTTCTGATGCACTTTCCGCCACCCGTTGGATGGAGTCGGTCATAACCTGCACCGAGTTTAGGGTTACGGCGAGTTCTTCGGCTTGGCGCAAGGCGTCGGAGGACAAGCTTCGGGCAAAGGTTTCGTTTTCGGAGGACGCTTTGTTCACCTGTAATGCCGCCTGTTTGACCTGGAAGACGATTTCCCGCAGGTTTTGAATGGTCAAGTTAAAGGAGTCGGCAACGGCACCTAAGACGTCGGCGGTTACTTCTGCCTGTACCGTCAAGTCACCTCGGGCAGCCCCTTCCACGTCGTCTAGGAGGCGAATCACTTGACGTTGTAGGTCATCTTTTTGCTGCTCTTGTTCTTCCGCTTTCCGTTGTGCTTCTCGGGTGGTGGTTAAAATAACCCGAGACATCTGGTTAAAGTTTGTGGCTAACTTACCCATTTCGTCTTCGGAGTAGACCGTAGCTTGGGCGCTAAAGTCTCCCTGAATGACTCGACCCATTTGGAGTTCTAAATCTTGATTGCAGGTACGCATTTGGCGGAGAATGAGTTCCCCGGCTAAGTAGCTGGCTCCAAAACTAGATAACCCACCGGCCAGGGTCATCACCCACCCGGTTTTGAGGAGATAGGGGACTACATTGGAGTCTTCTTGTTTAACTGAGGGGGCTGAAATGACATTAACGATCGCAATAATGAGGGCGGCGCTAAACCCCGTAAATAAAGACGCATAGAGCCGTTTCGAGGCGAAGGGGGCGTTGTCTAAAAAGGACAAGAATCCCTGCTCTACACTGACGGCGGGTTCTACGTCACCCACTGAGGATTGGGCAAAGGCCGGGAGAACCTCATTTGACCACGGATTTTCATCGGGTAAACTGGCACTGGTGTTGTCCCCAAAGTCCACCAATTCGGATCCTAAATCCATGCTGGACTCTTGCTTTAGCGGGGAACCGGAGCTGATCGGGAAGGGCCCGGTATCCTCGGTAATATCAAAACTGGCTAGATTGCCAAAGTCTTCAAAGTCATCAAATTCACTCATGACTTCCGCTTTGGCTTCAGCCTTGCCGACATCCTCTGGGGGAGGCGAGGGAGCGGGATAGTCCGGCAGATCCAGACCGGAATCCGCAGCAAAGGTATCTTCTTCATGACCTTCAAAGTTTAAAGCGGCGGTGGCCTCTAAGGGCATGGGCTCTTCGCCGGTCATCCAGTTCAAATCTGAATCCATGCCAGCGTTTTCTGCGCCGGTTTCTGGACTGTCACCCTCTTCCGATTCAGAGGGCAAAATAAAGAGGGTTTGTTCTTCGTCGGCACTGAGGGACGGGTGCCCTGCACCACTCATGGTGGGTTCCGGTAAGGTGTCCTTCTCGTCCCAGAGGGGTTGGTCTTCTTCGTTGGCGGGCTCTTCCCAGGGGTTAGCAAGCTCAAAAGGATTGTCTGCTTCGCCTTCGGTTGAGGCTGAGGCGGCAAAGGGATCTAAGCCGAAGGGACTGCCGAGGTCTTCCGGATCATCGTGCCCACCGGGGGAGGCGGAGAGGAAGGGGTTGTTCTCACTGGTGTCTGAGGGGACGGATTCGTTCTCTAAACCGAGATCGTTAAAGTCTAAGTTGTCAAAGTTAAAAGAATCTTCAGATTCCATCCCCGCCCAGGTACCGTGTAGCTCAGGATTGTCTAAGTCAGGGGTGCTGTTGCTCCAGTCTCCCTGGGGTTCGGGATCCGAATCCATTTTGAAGCCGTTGCCATTGGAGGAAGCGGGATCATCTAGATCTTGGGAAAATTCTTGGCAGGTGGCAATACCATCTGTGGCACACTGCAAAAAGGTGGGATCATCGGTAATGCCCTGAAGCACTTGATATTCCGTGAGTGCGATTTCGTATTGCTGCAAACCAGAGTAAATGTGGCCTCGGAGCAATCGAACATTGGGATCATCCGGCCGCTCATTGATCAATGGATCGATGAGTGTCGCGGCGGCGGCATAGTCCCCTCGGACGTACTTTTGATATGCTGATTTGTAGGTTTGCTCGTATGACATCGGTGTTCTCCTGCCCTTGTGCCAGTCTGTGCGCAGCTTATACTGTTAATACTATGCCGCCCAACGGGCGGAACGAAGAATAGAAACCTGATCTAGTAGACGCAATCGCCGATCTGTTTCAGGATCAGCGATCCATTCTCCCCGAACAAATGGAGCCATTGTATCTGAGATCTCATTGGGCATGGTTAGATCCTCCAAGCTGAGCCAACCTGTTTCGCCCACGCGATCTACGGCTAACCCCAAAATTGTATCTTGATCTTCCACGGCAATCACATGAAGTTCTGTGCGATCTGTGTTGAGCGGGGTGGAATCACCGAGAAATTGGCCAAGATCCGCAACCCATATCACCCGCCCCCTCAGGTTTAAGGTGCCGAGAAGCAGGGGGGAAACGTTGGGAATAGGGGTGATTCGATCGGGAGCTTGAAAAATGGCTTCACGAATGCCGATCGCGGGAAATGCCATTTCATCGCCGGAAGGTAGAAAAAAGCGGAGGTGTAACTCGCCTTCGGGAGTTTCCAACTCTTGCATTTCTGGGCCTTGGTCTTGCCCTCTTCCTGCAAAGAAATCTGGATTACCAACCATTGTGTCTATCCTCGTAGTAATTGTTTTACCGTTCCCACCAGTTCCGTTGGCTGAAACGGTTTGGCAATATAAGCATCTGCCCCCTGTTTCATGCCCCAATACCGATCGAATTCTTCTCCTTTGGAAGAACACATAACCACCGGTACCGCTTGGGTCAGGGGATCGCTCTTTAAGCGCCGACACACTTCATAGCCGTTCATTCTGGGCATGACAATATCTAAGATAACTAAGTCTGGACACTGGGTTTGAATGACCTCAATGGCCTCCACGCCATCTGTGGCAATGCTGACATTTAACCCACTTCCTCGGAGAAGATCAGTAATCATTTCACGTTGGGCGGGACTATCCTCCACCACCAGCACAGTACTCATCGGATTTGACCTCTCATTAAAAATAGGTATTGATGTCATCGGTGGAGAAACACCTAATACCAACCTATGATAACGATTGCAGGGACGATCGGCTACGCAACGATCGCCACCAGTCCAGCCAAGCAGGGCTTTGCCTCACTTGATGGGGCCGGGGCACTTTGCATTGGGGCAGCGGACAGCTTAACAACCCGGTTCAAAAATAAAAAAATTAAAACCGGTTCTGTCCACAACGCTACACAACTGTTTTACTCCACTGTCTTACTCCGCTAGATTAGGGCGATGTCAGGAGAGAAGTAACAAGGTTTGAGCGGGAATCAGAATGTGCCGGAAGCCTATCACTTTGCTTGGAAAAAATAAAGCATTTTCTTTAGAGCGGCTTTCTCCTGAAAGCGAAAACATTTAAGGGCAGAGCGCCGCACTCTTCCGCCTTCAGTTGGTTGTCCTCTAGAGATCTCCAAACCCTTTTTTGCGCCCTTTTTTCTTCTTTTTATTGCTACTGCCCTTAGTGGGTCGCCAACCGGGGCGATTCCCACCCCCAAAGGGGTTCATGCCGCCCATGCCCGGAAATCCCGGCATGCCCCCCCCCATACCGGGCATGCCGCCACCCATTCCTGGCATACCGCCCATACCGGGCATTCCACTTTCCCCCACCTGTTTCATCATCGATCGCATTTGCTGAAACTTGCGAATCATTTCCTGTAAATCCCGCTCGGAATGTCCACATCCCTTGGCAATGCGGCGGCGGCGACTGGGGGACTTGGCCAACAGTTCCGGTTCTCGCCGTTCCTCGGGGGTCATGGAGCCAATCATCGCTTCAATTTTTTTGAGTTCCGTTTCCCCTTGCTCCAGTTGTTCGGAACTGATTTTGCCCATGCCTGGAATCATTTTCATGATCCCGGCAAAAGATCCCATGTTTTTGAGCAGGCGCATTTGTTTGACAAAATCGGAAAAGTCAAATTCTGCCTTGAGGATTTTCTCCTGCATTTTGACGGCATCGCCAATGTCGATTTCTTCCTGGGCTTTTTCCACCAGGGTCAGCACATCTCCCATGCCTAAAATGCGGGAGGCCATACGATCGGGGTAAAAGGGTTGCAGAGCTTCGACTTTTTCCCCCACCCCAATAAATTTAATGGGTTGTCCTGAAATGGTGCGCACGGAGAGGGCTGCCCCGCCTCGGGCATCGCCATCCATTTTGGTGAGAATAGCGCCAGTGACCCCAATTTGCTCGTGGAAGGTACGGGTTAGGTTGGCGGCCTCTTGTCCGGTCATGGCATCCACCACCAGCAGAACTTCGTGGGGCTGAATGGCCTCCTTAATTTGGGCAAGTTCCGCCATCATGTCAGCATCAATTTGCAAACGCCCTGCTGTATCCACTAAGACCGTATCAATGCCTTCCGCTTTAGCTTTAGCAATGCCTTGGCGGGCAATCTCCACGGGATTGGCGGCGGTGCCCATTTCAAAGACGGGAACATTAATTTGCTGCCCGAGGGTAATTAACTGATCCACCGCAGCGGGCCGGTAAACGTCTGTAGCCACCATGAGGGTGGATCGGTTTTCTTTGCGGAGGTGGAGGGCCAGCTTGGCGGTGGCAGTGGTTTTCCCCGTCCCCTGTAGCCCCGCCATGAGGACGATCGTGGGGGTGTCTTCCACTTGAGCGAGGGGAACATGGCTATCCCCCATTACTTTGACTAACTCTTCATGAACAATTTTGATGAACTGCTGATCGGGACGCACCCCTCGAATCACATCGGCTCCCGCTGCCTTTTCCTGGACATCCTGGATAAAGGCTTTGACCACTTGGAGGTTGACATCCGCCTCAAGGAGGGCTCGCCGAACCTCCCGCAGGGCATCTTGGATATTACTATCTGAGATCTTGTCTTGCCCCCGTAGCTTTTTCCAGGCATCTTCCAAGCGATCGGCGAGTGCGTCAAACATAGGTCACGATAAAGAATAGGCTAGTCTCATACTCTACCGTATTCGGCTTGCCACTGAAAGCGAAAAAATTTCGTGGAAACGGGTGATACGGAGCGCCGCACCCTTAGGGGGTAGGGACTGGGGCGATTTCGGGGCCGACGATGGAGGAACAGGGGGTGTGGAGATATTGGGTGGCAATCTTTTGGAGGTCTGAGGCGGTGACCGCTTTAATTTTTTCGGGAAAGATTGAATCAAACCCGACCCCGAGACCTAACATTTCGTACCAGGCAAAGAGTTGGGCCAATTGTCCTGTGGTTTGTTTCCCTAGGGCATATTGCCCGAGGAGTTTACTTTTGGCGGTGTGTAGGTCGGCTTCGCTCAAGGGGTCTTCCCGTAAGCGATCGACTTCTCGCTGTAAGCCTTTCAGGGCAAGGGTTTGATTGTGGGGAGCGGTGCCGATATAGACCACAAAAAGGGCGGGATCAAGCCGAGTGGGGTAGAGGGCTGAAACTTCGTAGGCTAACCCTTGTTTTTCCCGCAGTTCCGTAAATAGGCGGCTGGACATGCCATTGCCTAAGTAACTGCTTAAGAGTTTTAAGGGGGCATAGGTGGGATCGTGCACTGCGGTGGTGAGATAGCCGAGAATGACGATCGATTGATGGGTGTCTTTGGCGAGATAGAGGTGCTGGGGAGTTGGGGCAGTGGTCTGATCGGTGATCTGGTCTGCAATCTGGTAAGTCGGGAATTCAAGGGGCTGAGCCGGTACGGCCCAGTCTCCTAGGGTCTGTTCAACTTGAGCTAAACAGGTTTCGACATCAATGCGTCCGGCAATACTAATGACTAAGTTATCGGGACGGAAATAGCGGCGGTGAAAGTCCTGCAAATCCTCTCGCTGGAGGGTACTCACGGTTTCGATCGTTCCCGCATTGGGAAACCCGTAGGGATGGTCGCCGTAGAGATGGGCTTTGAGTTGATCGAAGGCTAGGGTGAAGGGATATTCCTGCTTGGCTCGGATTCCCTGGAGGATTAGATTGCGCTCTAAGTCCACCTCCGACTCTGGAAAACTGGGTTCGCGCAATAGTTCGGCGGACAGGTGCAGTAATTTGGCAAAATCCCCAGACATACTCTTAAAACTGAGGACAAAAAAATCGTTGCCACTGTCTGTACTTAAACTGCCGCCACAGTATTCCACCGTTTCCGCAATGTCTAAAGACGATCGCTTTTGGGTCCCTTTGGTCAACACCGCCGCTAAGAGGTTCACCAGTCCCATCTGGGCTGCGGACTCTAATAGGCTGCCGGCCCGTAGTAAAAATCGAGCGGAGATAACATCAACGGTGGGATTGGGGGTGACCACCAGCGTAATATTGTTCTTGAGAATCAGGCGAGTGGGATCGGGCAACACAGATGACTCGTTGGGGGCTAACTCAATTGTTTGGCAGTGTAGCTCTAGAGTGGCTCGAACTTCAAGGTGCGTTAGACCAAGGAAAGGGCGTATAATTTATTGCCAATATTCCACCCCTGCGCTATGACCTCTCCTCGCTGGCCTTACGTGACCCCCGGTATTGCTGATAACTTGTTTGAACGCTTACCGGGTATTCCCATGAGTAAACGTGAGGTGCGGGTTTTATTACTCTCTCAAATGCGGCTCAAAGCGGATTCCGTGATTTGGGATATTGGGGCGGGTACGGGAACGATTCCCATTGAAGTTGGCTTGCTCTGCACTCAGGGGACGGTGATTGCGGTGGAACGGGATGAAGAGGTGGCGAGTCTCATTCGGCGCAATTGTGATCTCTTTGGGGTGAATAATGTGGTGGTGGTGGAAGGCAGTGCTCCGGATTGCTTAGCGGATTTAAATCCTGCCCCGGATTGTGTCATTGTGGAAGGTGGACGGCCCCTTAAAGTTGTTTTAGAAACGGCTTGGGCGCATCTGTCTGCTGGCGGACGTATTGTGGCAACTGCCGCAAGTCTGGATCATCTTTATGGAATTTCCGAGGCTTTTGCCTCATTGCAAGTCCGCAATGTAGAGGTGGTGCAATCGGCGATTAATCGTTTGGAACGGCGAGGCAATCAACAAACCTTAGCTGCGCTCAATCCCATTTTTGTGCTCAGTGGAGAAAAACTATAGCGGTTTTTAGCCCTGTGAAACTACGATTTTACGACCCGTCAACCACTCAACCCATACTTTTCGATGGGCGACCAGCTTAAGGCGGAAGAGAGCGGCGCTCTCTTCCACTAAATTTTTCCGCTTTCAGTGGAAATCCTTTCGATGCTTGTGAAAAGTACCGTAAATTAATTATTTCAGCCTAGGTGCCTATTTCCATGTCCTCCCCTCGTGTTATTAGTGCGCTGGTTGCGATCGCGATTGCTTTAACCTGTGTCATTCTGGGGAGTTGGTACTTTACGGTCTTTTTTGCCTTAATCGTCTATCTAGGGCAACTGGAATACTTCCAACTGGCCCGAGCGAAGGGGATTGCCCCTGCGGCTAAAACCACCCTATTTGCAACTCAAGTCATTTTATTTGTGAGTACGGTGCGTCCCTCTTTGGTGGATGCGGTGGTGCCCTTAGCGGGTAGCGGTATTTGTTTTTACCTCCTGTTTCAGCCCAAACTGGCTTCGATCGCTGATATTGCGGCTTCGATTCTGGGATTGTTCTACGGGGGGCATTTGCCCAGTTATTGGGTGCGCCTCCGAGCCCTAGACACTGCGGCGAGTCATAATCTGCCTCTCCAGGGATATTGGCCGATGGAATGGCAAAGCTTTACTGCGCTACCTCAGGGCTTAACCACTACCCTTTTGGCTTTTTGTTGTATTTGGGCTGCGGACATTGCCGCCTACATTATGGGGCGTTGGGTAGGACGAACGCGGTTGTCGAATATTAGTCCGAAGAAAACGGTGGAAGGGGCTGCCTTTGGAGTAGGAGCCAGTGCGATCGTTGCCATGGTGGGGGCTGGGTTGCTCAGTTGGCCCGTCCCCCTGATTACGGGGTTGTTGCTGGGGGGCATGATTGGGGTGGCTAGCTTACTGGGAGACTTAACGGAATCGATGATGAAACGAGATGCGGGGGTTAAAGATTCTGGACAATTGATCCCTGGCCACGGCGGCATTCTCGATCGTGCTGATAGTTATGTCTTTACTGCTCCCCTGGTTTATTACTTTGTCACGTTACTTTTGCCTTTTGTTGAGCGATGGGCCTCGGTATGATGCTCAAGAGTCAGGTGATGTGGAAGCGTAAGCAAGAGATCCCGGAAGTGGATGCTGGACTATGAACGGGTGATCAGTCCCTGGCACTGATCAGTTAAGCCGTGAGGGAAGTGAAACTGCGTAATGATAGCAATTCCAGCATAGAAATCGATCGATGACACAGCCCGATCGCCATAGATGGAGTCTCGT
>JBMTZC010000024.1:0-21147 GCA_049455215.1 Prochlorotrichaceae cyanobacterium | reverse complement strand
ACGATATTAAGCATAAGATGGGTGGCTTTCCACTGAAAGCGGGAAAATTTAATGGAAGAGTGCGGTGCTCCGCGCCGCACTCTTCCGCCTTAAGTTGGTAGCCATATGAGTAGAGATAATGGAGGTCATGACTGATGCCTACACTACAACTCAATTCTAGACTTAGATCCCGACTGGGCATTACTCCAGAACAACTTGCTGAATTTTGTGGGCGGTGGCAAGTGACTGAACTCGCCCTCTTCGGCTCCGTCTTGCGAGATGACTTTTCGGCTAATAGTGATGTGGATATATTAGTTAGCTTTGTTCCGCATCATTCTTGGGGCTTAGAGTTCATTCAAATGCGAGAAGAATTAGCAACCATATTGAAACGCCCAGTTGATTTATTGACTCGTCAAAGTATTCTGAATAGTCATAATACCCTCCGTTGCCAATCAATTTTAGAGTCAGCGGAGATTGTCTATGCTGCGAAATAAACAATCATTAATGGATATTTCTATTGCCATACAAAAAATCTTGCGATATGCCCAAGGAGTTGAGCGTTATCAGTTTCAAGAAGAAGATGAAAAACAAGCCGCTATTCTATATCAACTAATTATTATCGGAGAAGCAACTAAGCGTCTATCTAATGAATTTCGTGAGCAATATCCTACGATCCCCTGGAGGTAAATGGCTGGTTTAAGAGATGTCGTGATTCATGATTACGATGAACTAGATTTAGATATTCTCTGGAATGTTATCTGTATTAATTTGCCTGATATTTTGCCAGAAATTAAAGTGATTTTAGAGAATCTAAATAGTTAGGATGCCAATAAGAAACATTGAAGTAGCCTCTGAAAATTACATCTGCTTGATTGACCTTGAAATGGCATGAGTTCTCTCTTGTTCCTGTCTCTGAATTGCTAAACTTGCCCCTAGCCCTGATATAAATCTGCGACAAACTCACCGTAGCCGTTGTAGGGCAGGGTGGGGCGCATCGTCCAGGTTAGATTTGGCCCTTCACTGATAAAGCGCTCCTCTGCCTGAGACCAGCGAGGATGGGGAACACTAGGGTCTACGTTGGACTCGAAGGCATATTCCCGAGGCTGTACCGTATTCCAAAAGGTGGCGGGTTGGCTACTGGTAAACTCAATTTTCACGATCGATTTTGCTCCCTTAAAACCATACTTCCAGGGCAAGACCGCCCGCAGGGGCGCACCATGTTGTTTGGGCAGAAGCCGACCATAGATGCCAACGGCAAAAAAGGCGAGTTCGTTGTTCATTTCCTCTAAGGTGAGGGCTTCGGTGTAGGGCCAGGGGTAAAAGCCCGCAAAGAAGCCAGGACCAGGAGTCACTTCAGGATCGTAAAAGGAGGTAAAGCGAACAAACTTTGCCTGGGGCTTCGGATCTACGGCTGCCACAAGCTGGCGCATGGGAAAGCCAAGCCACGGTAAGGCCATTGACCAAGCCTCGACACAACGAAAGCGATAGAGCCGTTCTTCTAGGTCAAACGATCGTTTCAGGTCATCTAAGTCATAGGTTTTGGGATTATTGACTAACCCACCGACTTCTACTGTCCAGGGATCGAGGGGGAGGGCTTGGGCGGCTTGCCAGATTGATTTGGTGCCCCCAAATTCATAAAAATTGTTGTATTGTCCTGCCAGTAAGGGATCCGTGAGGGGACGATCGAGTTCCGCAAAGGTCGGATTGGGGCGATAGTTCCGCAGGGGGGGACGATCGATAGAGCTTTGTAGGGGATCGGATCGATCGGCTTTGGCTTCGCAACTGACTAAGGTGGGCGTGACGATCGCCGTGCTGATTCCGAGTAAGCCTTTGAGCACCTGGCGACGGGTAAAGTAAGCGCTTTCCGCAGTGGCGTGGGACTCCGGCAAAGACCAAGCGGGGGGAATACGAAAATAGGGCATGGGAGGGGTGTAGCGAGTTGTCTCTATTGCCCTTTTTAACATAAAGCTTAAGTCATTGCTGAAGATCTGCCGGGTTGCGGAAGGGAGGTATTACCGTAGGGACTGTCGTTCATTCTCTCCGCCCAGCGCCATGACGCAAGCATTTAACTGGAAGAAACTTCAAAATGGGTCAGATATCCGTGGTGTTGCCCTTGAGGGGGTGGTAGATGAACCCGTTAACTTGACTCCCGAGGTTGTGCAGCGGTTGGGGCAAGCCTTTGCCTTCTGGTTAATCGATCGTTTGGGCAAGTCGGGTGACCAACTGCGGGTCAGTGTGGGGCGAGATAGTCGGTTATCGGGGCCGCAGTTAATGGATGCAGTGATGACGGGTCTGGCCAGCTTGGTCGCGACGGTCTATGACTTTGGTATGGCTTCAACCCCGGCGATGTTTATGAGCACCGTAACCCCTGACGTGGATTGCGATGCGGGCATTATGTTAACCGCTAGCCATCTGCCCTTTAATCGCAATGGGCTGAAGTTTTTCACCGCTCAGGGGGGCTTAGGCAAAGGGGATATTACGGAGATTTTGACCTTAGCGGAGCAGGGGGACATTCCCCTGGCGGCGACGGCGGGAGCGATCGAAGCCCAGGATTTTATTTCCGTCTATGCCGATCAGTTAGTCCAACACATCCGCACCCAGGTGCAGCACCCCGACCATCCTTTGCAGCCCTTAAAGGGTTTAAAAATTATTGTCGATGCCGGCAATGGAGCGGGGGGCTTTTTTGCCAGTAAAGTCTTAGAGCCTTTGGGGGCAGATACTACCGGGAGCCAGTTTTTGGAGCCGGATGGACGGTTCCCCAACCACGTTCCCAACCCTGAAGATGGGGAAGCCATGGCTTCCATTTGTCAGGCGGTGATCACCCAGCAGGCGGATTTTGGCATCATTTTTGATACGGATGTCGATCGCTCTGCGGCAGTGGATCATCGGGGGCAGGAATTAAACCGGAATCGCTTAATTGCCCTCATTGCCGCGATCGTCCTGCAGGAGCATCCCGGTTCAACGATCGTCACGGACTCCATTACCTCCGACGGGTTAACCAGCTTTATTGAAGGCACCTTAGGGGGCAAGCATCATCGTTTTAAGCGCGGCTACAAAAATGTCATTAATGAATCGATTCGGCTCAATGCAAGCGGTGAAGAATCGTGGTTAGCGATCGAAACTTCTGGTCATGGGGCCATGCGGGAAAATTATTTCCTCGATGATGGAGCCTATCTGGTCAGTAAACTCTTAGTGGAATTAGCCAAAGCCCAGCGATCGGGGCAGAGTTTAACGGATTTGATTGCGCCCCTCCAGGAACCCCAGGAAAGCCAAGAAATTCGCCTCAAAATTACAACGCCAGAGTTTCAAGCCTATGGCAATCAGGTTATTGAAGCCCTGAAAAGCTTTGTGGAGGAACAAGCGGACTGGACGATCGCGCCCCAGAACTACGAAGGAGTGCGGGTGATTTGTGCTGCCCCGGAGGAAAAGGGGTGGTTTCTCCTGCGGCTCTCTCTCCACGATCCAGTTTTGCCTTTAAATATTGAGTCTAATGTGGTGGGCGGGGTTAAAGCGATCAGCGATCGTCTCTTCCCGTTTTTAGAGACCTTTGAAGCTTTACAAAGCTAGGGTACGTCATCCATTCCCGTCATCTATGAAATCTAGTACCCACCCTGGAACACAGAGGAATTGTGGTAGGGATTGTGGCGGGCGATTCATTAATCGAAGTGCCCTATTTCCGATTTCTTCGGGATGACTTGATGTTCAAGGCGATTTTTACTGGTTTGCTTAACGGTGTACATGAGCCGATCGGCTTGAGCGATGAGATGCTCCACGGACTCTGGGCTCTCTAGAAAGGTGACAGCGCCAATGCTAAACCCCACAGACCACGGCTCTGTGTCGTTGATGTCCAGTAAGTATTGCTGGAGCCTAGGCAGCAGTTTTTGGGCACTCTCATCATTGGTGTGGGGCAAGAGCAGAGCAAATTCGTCTCCCCCTAAACGCGCCACAATGTCCCCCTGGCGGATCGATCGTTGTAAGGTCGTCGCAATTTTTTGGAGAAGCCGATCGCCCATGCTGTGGCCCCATTGGTCATTGACCTGCTTAAAATCATCCACATCCAAATAGGCGATGGTTAAGGGATATTGATACCGGTGGGCGCGATGGATTTCCACGCCAGCCAAGTCAAGAAAGGCGCGACAGTTGTAAATTCCCGTTAAGCCATCCATGCGAGCCCATTTCCGTTCTCTCTCGTAGGCAAGCTTTTGAACATCCATCAACCAGACCACCGTCAGAAACACCCCTAACCTCAGCCCCATATTGCAATAAGGGATGGCAGGATAGAGGAACGTGATGGTATCGAGATCGACCTTGAGCCAGGCTAAGGCACTGAACACCGCAGCGATCGTTCCCATCCGCTTGCTGACAAACCAAGTGGCAAGACTAATAGGCCCCAAATAAAACAGGGAAAAGGTTAATTGGGGCAGTAAAAAATAGTCAATGAGGCTAATGAGGGGAATCATCAGGAAGACCAGTCCCGCCACAACTCTTTTCGGTTGTTTTTCAAAAAATTTAAGCAGAGATTGCCGCAGGGGAGAGACGGAGGTCATAGTGTGAGCCAAGAGTCAGGAGAGGCGGGAACCGGAAGAGATTTGCTAAAACATAGGAAATACAGGAAATACAATCGTAAATTTGCAAAAGTTTCAGGGCAAGGGGATTGAGAGGCAGTAAGATTTGATGGAATTAAATCTTAGGCGACAGGGGAGTACGAGTTGTGCCGGGGACACCTTGGGAAAATAGCGGAGAAAATAGATCTGTAGGACTCGGCCCCGATCTTGGAACAGGTAGGGCCCGCAGCCCCCGTTTCCCTAGGCTTTGTCTACGGACAAAGACGATCGCCACCCTTAGCTTAATCCTGAGTAGTAGTTTGGGAGCGGCGACTTCGCTTGCTTCTGTAAATGGTGCTGGGAATGATCTCTCTGGGAATCGAGGCTCTGCCAGTGCCCATCAGTCTTCAAGGCAAGACGTACTGATGGCGGAAGCCGGGCGATTGCCTGACTCGATCGATCTCGCCCAGCGGCGATCGGAACAGGCGGTGCTGGGGGTGCTGTACAGCGAAAATCCCCAGTGGGCAAATGCGGGTCAGCGTCCCTCCCAAGTGCAGCAGGCGCTGCGGGAACAGTTAGAAAAAACAGGAATTCCCTTCCGGTTATTGCCCCTGAATACCCTGACGGATGCCTCTACCCTCAATCGCTATAGTTTTTTGTTCTTGGTCAATGCGGCCCAAATCTCTGAGGCGGAAAGCATCGGTTTAGAAAATTGGTTGCAGCGGGGGGGGCGGTTACTCCTCAGTGGGCCGATCGCCACGGAATCCTCTCAGTCGGTGCGCCAAAGCCTGAGGCGTACCTTGGGGGTGTACTGGGAAACCTATACCGATCGTCCCCAATTGCCCCGCATTCAATCCACTCAGCCCTGGGTGCCCCGAGATACGAGTTTTCCCGCTTTAGGGGGCGGTATTCTGGTGCCCACCCGTCCGGAAAGTCAAGTTTTAGTGACCTGGCAAAGTACCCAAGAAGCCGCAGTGGTGGCCAACGATCGTTTAGTCTTTTTGGGCTGGAGTTGGGGAGAGCAGCAAGAAACGGAAAACATTGATCAAGCGTGGTTAGCGGCAAGTTTAGAACGGTTTCATAATTTTCCCGCTGTGCCTCAAGTGCAACCGCCCCCATCTGCGCCTCCTGCCGTCACCGCTGCTCCCAACCGCACCGCCGTTCCCCCTCGGCCCACGCCTCAGCCCCCCCGAGCGGTTCCGCTTCCAACTGTTCCGGAGAATGCCCCGGCTCCTATTTTGTTTGATCCCACCCAAGAAGCGGCACCACCCGGTTTATATGTGCGGGCGGGGGATGATCCCATTGTTTTTCTGGAAGCGGTGGCCATGCGTAAGGAACTGTCCCATCTCTTGGGACGGTTTAGCAGTGCCAATCTCTCCTTGCAGGTGGCGGAGACCGTCAATACAGCCCTCTTCAATAAGTCCCTAACGGATTTGAATTTGCGATCGAGGCTGGATTTGCACTCCTCCGCGATTAACGTGGCCTTGAATTGTGCTGACCCCCAGGGCAACTGCGCAGCCGCTGCTCCTCTGGCCGTTGCGCCTCCCCCTTCCCTGATCCAGGAAACGGAAAAGATCCTCAAGCGCTTTCCCAAGCTGGTGGCGGATCAAGATTATGCCCTGGCCCGGCAGGAGTGGATTAATGCCCGAGATACCCTTTTGCAACGCTACCCCGATAGTCAGCCGGTGCAGCCAGAAATTCGTGCGGTCTGGCTAGATCGGGGCACGATCGTTAAGGCGGGTTCTCCCGAGGGTCTAAAACCCCTATTTGATCGCTTGGCGGCGGCGGGGATTAATGTTGTCTTTTTTGAAACCTTGAACGCGGGGTATCCCGTGTATCCCAGCACCGTAGCCCCTGCTCAAAATCCCCTCACCGTGGGTTGGGATCCCTTAGCGGCGGCGGTGGAATTAGCCCACGATCGCCAGATGGAACTTCATGCCTGGATCTGGGCGTTTGCTGCCGGGAACCAGGCCCATAACCGCCTGCTTGGACAGCCCGAAAATTATTTGGGGCCGGTCTTAAGTCAGCATCCCGATTGGATCAATCGGGATAATCGGGGCGGTATCTGGTCTGCAGGCAAACCGTTTTTTGATCCTGCCCATCCCGGCGTGCGCCAGTATCTCCATTCCATCATTGCGGAAATTAGCGATCGGTATGATGTGGATGGCATTCAGCTAGACTACATTCGCTACCCCTTTCAGGACATTGCGGGGGGCACCACCTTTGGCTATGGCACCGCTGGACGAGCCCACTTCAAACAACGCACGGGAGTCGATCCCCTGACCTTAAACCCTCGCCATCCCCTCTGGGAAACCTGGCAAAACTTCCGCATTGAACAAATCGATACCTTTGTGGCGGAAGTGGGGGAAAATCTGCGCCGTTACCATCCCGAGAAGAAGTTATCTGTAGATGTATTCGCCTTTCCCACCCATGAGCGTTTGGCCAAATTGCAACAAAACTGGGAAGCCTGGGCAAGGCGAGGGGATGTGGATTTTGTCTGTCTGATGGCCTATGCCAAGGATACCAACCGCTTTGCCCAACTCACCGAACCCTGGTTCATCCCGGAGGATCTGGGCGGAACCTTAATCTTAGGGGGAATTCACTTGCTGTCTTTACCCCATTCGTCCCTCGTGTTGGATCAAGTGCAGTTTCTGCGGGATCATGCAACGGCAGGCTATGTCCTCTTTGCCACGGATCAATTTAGCTCCGATCTACAAACGCGCTTTCGCCCCAATCTCGATCAAGAAAACGTCCTTCCCCATCGCCAACCCTTACAGGCTGCAGTCCTGCGCTATGCAGCCCTCCAACAGGAATGGACGTGGTTAGCCAGCCAAGGAAACTTAGCGTTGTCGGAAGCGGATCAAACCGCCTTTGAGGTGGCCCGCAATCGCTTGGAACAAGCCTTAGCCGAGGCAGCCCGATCCCCCTCACCGCAAACGGTGGAGCGTGCTACGGTGGAATTAGAAAAATTTCAGGCTGGGCTTGAAAATTGGTTGCGCTGGTACGAAATCACCAACCGCTATCAAGTCCGAACCTGGCGACATCGCTTGAGTGTTTTGACAATTCTGCTAAACTACGGCGAACGAATGCTTGAGCAATCTCGTCCGATCGCATTGGGATTTGAGCCATGACCCGCCCTTCTTTAACCAACCCCCCCCAAAGCAATTCAGAATCCTTGGTGGTTTCCGCAGACCGTGAGGCTCAGGAGCCGTCTGATCTCGCGATCGCCCCTCAGGCTGAAACGGCCCTTAGAGAAACTGCAAGTCCAGCAGCCTCACTTCCGGAAACCGCGATCGAACCCGCCGTCTCGCCGCAACCTGTCCGCAAAGGACAATGGGTCTACCAAACCTGGCTGTTGGCGATGTTGCTGCTGATGGGGTTGGCGGCGGGGGGAGCCCTCTGGAGTTTGGTGCGTTTACCCCAAGCCCGGGAATGTCCGCGTATTTTGCGCCCCTTCTCCTCTGCGGCCTTTAAGCTGTACTGTGCCCAGATGGCCGCAGGGCAGGGTACAACGGAGGGGATTCTCCAAGCGATCGAACTGGTGAAAAGCTTACCGCCCGATCACCCCCTCCAGCAAAATGCCGATTATTACCTCAAGCAATGGGCTTTCGATCTCGTCATTCTGTCAGAGGAGCAATATAACAACGGTGAATTAGCCCTTGCCCTCGATACCCTGAAGGCGATTCCCCTCGATCGCTTGCCCTGTGATGAAAATAAATGTCCCCGTGAAGAAATAGAAGGCTGGGCTGCGGCTTGGCAAGCCCTGTGGGATAAGGCAGAAGGGATTGTGCAAGAGTCGGAAAAAGCCCTGTTGGATCAGAACTGGGATAAAGCGGCGGCGGCGGCCACCAAGCTGCTGTCCTTGGATAACCGCTATTGGCAAGTGACTCGCTACAACGAACTGAACGCCCAGATTTTAGAAGTGCGTAGCTCTAATAGCGTGATTGCGAAGGCGAAAAAGCTAGCGGATCAAGGCGGGACTCAGAATTTAGTAGAGGCCATTAAGTTGGTGGCCCAGGTGCAGCCCAATAGTCGCTTGTATAGCATTGCCCAGTCTCAAATTGTTTCCTATAGCGGCAAACTCATGGAGTTGGCGGAGGACGCTTTAGAGGCAAAAGATCTGCAGACGGCCCTCAGCATTGCCAACCAAATTCCGGATGTGGCTAATCGTAAGGCTGAAATTGAAGACTTCAAAGTTTTGGCCCAGGTGCAGGCGCGAACCTGGAGTGGCCAAGTGGCAGATTATCAGGCGGCTATTAATGAACTGAAGAACATTGACAATACCGGCAGTACCTACGTTAAGGCTCAAGGGCTGATTAGTCGCTGGGAAAAGGAAGTTGAGGATTTACGCCGCATCGATCGCTCCCGTACCTTAGCTCAGCGAGGCACCATTACCGGCTATATGACGGCGATCGCTGAAGTGTCCCTGATTCCTCAACATCACCCCCGTTATGATCAGGCCCAGAACCTGATTAAAAATTGGAATAGTGAAATTCAAATCCTCGAAGATTCTCCCTACTTGGAACGGGCCAGACGCTTAGCGGAAAGTGGGGGCGTGCCCGCCTTAGAAGCGGCCATCACCGAAGCCAATCGCATTGCTCCGGATCGACGCTTATACGATGATGCTCAAGCCGCAATTCGAGACTGGCAAGACGATATTGAGATGATCGAAGATCGTCCCTACCTGGATGAAGCCGAGCGTTTAGCCAATGCTGGCCGTCTCTCTGCCGCGATCGCTACAGCCCAGCGAATTTCCCCGAATCGGGCCCTGTACAAGGAAGCCCAGGATCGAGTTGATGAGTGGCAACTGCAAATTGATGCGGAATATAGCCTGCAGCAAGCCAATGGCTTGGGGAATAGTAATCGATCTCCAGAAGGTCTAGAAGCGGCTATTCGGGCGGCGGATCAAGTGCCCAGTGATGCACCGCAGCGCAGAGAAGCGGATACTCAAATCGATCGGTGGAGTGAGCAATTACTGCAAATGGCGATCGAACGCTCCAGTTACGACGTTGTGGGGGCGATCGATATCGCGAACAGCATTCCCGAGAGTAGCTTTATTTTTAATGAGGCCCAGTCCTACGTCAATTTCTGGCAACAATCCCTGGGAGAGTAAGCGGGGAAAGACTCTCTCTCCCAGCCCCGCTCTCAAAACTTTGCTCTGAGCACAAAAGAACCATGACTG
This sequence comes from Prochlorotrichaceae cyanobacterium, assembly GCA_049455215.1. Taxonomy (GTDB): domain Bacteria; phylum Cyanobacteriota; class Cyanobacteriia; order Prochlorotrichales; family Prochlorotrichaceae; genus JBEAPM01. The sequence continues at coordinate 11,442 of JBMTZC010000024.1, read as the reverse complement.
TTGAAGCCCAATTAACCCGTGACGAGACTTTGGAGCACTGCCTGAAGTCGCTCCCTCGTGCGCTGGTTCATGGCCGCATCCCCGATCGTTACCCGTAACCCGCCGCCGGTATGACGAATCAGGGTGCCCATCTGGCGCAAGCGATCGAGAACCGTGGGATAGAGTTGCGTGGGGTTCGTAACAAGGGCGGGATAGTACTCCGGTTGTAAGCGCAGAAAGAGAAAATTCCCCACACTGGGATACACCTTGGCACCGGGAAGGGTTTGTAACTGCTGTGCAAGTTTTTCCCGCTCTCCAATCAGTTCCGTCACCCCCTCTAGGATGAAGGTACGCTGCTCTAGGGCAGCGATCGCGGCGGCTTGGGCAAAGGTGGGTAGGTTGTAAGGTAATCGCAGTTTTTCCAGAACTGCAATGAGTTCGGGGTGCCCCACTGCATAGCCCACCCGATGGGCTGCTAGGCGAAAGGCTTTAGAAAAGGTGCGGGTAATCACCCAGTTCGATCGCTGGAGGACGGCTTCTAGTAAGGTATTGCGACTAAACTCAAAGTAGGCCTCATCAATCACCACTAGGATTTCTTCCGGCAGTGACCGTAGCCATTCCACTTCCGCTGCATTCAGTCCATTTCCCGTCGGGGAGTTAGGATGGACCATAAATACCAAGCGAACGGGGGGGTATCCAGCGGGAGGACGATCGATCGCGGCTTGGGCTGCTGCACAGTCTACGGCAAAGTGAGCGTCACGCTGGACGGACACTACGGGAATGCCCAAACTTTCCGCCAGGATCTTGTACATGGAAAAGGTGGGATCCGCCACTAACACCGAGCCCCGCTGGGGTAAACAGGTGGCAATCAGAAGCGATCGGATTAGTTCATCTGAACCATTGCCAATGCTTAAGTGTTCGAGTCCAAAGGGCTCAGTCTGGCGACTCAGGTGGGGATGGGGGTACTGCCGGGACTCTTCTACATAGGTGAGTAAGGCTTGCTTGAGGCGGTGATGACTGCCATCGGGGTAGCGGTTTGTGTGGATCTGCTCTTGATAAGCGATCGCTAACTGTGCTTTGACCGAGGGGGGCAGATCAAACGGACTTTCATTAGTATCCAGGGCATCTAGAGGATGGGTGGGTTCCTCACCATGCCCCGGATTAGCGGTATAGCCAGTGGTTTGAGCAAGATCGGGACGTAGAAAAGGCAGCATAGGCAATCTAAAATGAGAACCGAGAGCATCATCTTACAGTAGCCTTAAGTTGTCCGCCCGGCTGTCTTGATGATCGCCCACGATCTCATCCATTGGGAATTGCAATATTGCGAGGGAGATTCCAATGCTGACCATTGTTCCTAAGACCGATAAAACTGATATTTTTTACCCGAGTGAGGACGGAGAACCCTTGGCTGAGACTTCTGTGCATATTGAGGCGATCGTGATGTTGATTGTTCTGCTACGTCAATATCTCCAAGACTACTATCAAAATTCACAGTGGATCATGCTGGCCAATCAATATGTCTACTATGCTGAAAATTTTCCCCGCCTCCGGTTTGCCCCTGATGTAGCGATCGTGTTTGGGGTAGAGCCAGGGCCACGGGACAATTATAAAATCTGGCAAGAACAGCAAATTCCGTCCATTATTTTTGAAATCACCTCTCCCAGCACCCAGAAAGAGGATAAAGAAACGAAAAAAGACCTCTATGAAAAGATTGGGGTTCTGGAATATTGGCTCTTTGATCCCAAAGCAGAATGGATTCCAGAGCAACTTCGGGGGTACCGTTTGCAGGACGGTCATTATCAACCGATTACCGATGGCTATTCCCAAGTCCTGGCCCTGCGCCTACAGGCCGAAGGTTTTCTCCTCGGGTTATATCGCAGTGACACGGGGGAAAAATTGCCCCAGCCCAGTGAAGTGGTGGATGCCCTCAAACTTGCGGAGATGAATCTGGAGCGGGAACGTCAACGGGCGGAACGCTTGGCGGAACAGTTGCGACAGTTGGGAGTCGATCCGGATTTTGACCCGAATCTTGAGTAGGGGGGGACTTATAGCCGCGCCCCTCTCGATTCATGGTGGCGAGCGGCTACGTCGTTTAAGTCCCTATTCTTGCCTGAAATGCTGGTCTGGAGCCTACGACAAAATTTTTTAATTTGTCGAGGTGCCCCGATCGTGTTGGTGGATTCGGGGATGGAGTAGCCGAGGTATCCGTTCTCCGCCCTGCAGGTGCTGCTCCACAATTTCCCCTACATCCCCAGGGGTGACGCGACAATACCAGGTTCGATCGTTTTGCAGGACTTGCACATTGGGCCCCGCGCTACACTGCCCCATACACTCACTGGGAATGACCATAAAGTCCCCCGTGGCTTGCGCCTGTTCCTCAAAGGTGGAGAGCACAGCCGCCGCCCCCCCTCGTAGACAGGATTGGTGCTGACAAATTTGTACCGTGGAGCGTCGTTTCCGGGATTTTGCCATAGGTTTAGGGGTCAGGCGACCAAGCGTTGGACGAGTTCATCTAAGTGCCGATCGCCCTCCTGTTCTTCCAGGTAAAGACGGGCGGCGGTTTCCATTTTGACTAAGTTATCGGCGTTGCTGACAAAGGCGGAAATATCACGGACGAGATCGTGGTTTAAGTCCGGTTGATAGCGCAGATACTCCCCAAAGCCCTCTTGATCTAAGAGTTGTCGAGAAATGCTGTTGACGGTATCGGAATTGCCGCTAAACATCACCTCTAACATGGGTAACCCCTTGAGGGGATTAAACCAGTCTAATAGCCCCCACCCCGCAATGTCGTCGGGGGAAAAGGGGGTTCGCATTTGTCCCGTGCCCAGGGACACCACCAAGAGGGGTTTCTCCGTTTGGGCGCGGGCTTCTTGAATGGCCCAGAGAGAGGGATTGTTGGTGACCACGGCTCCGTCAATGAGGGGTAAACCCGATCGCTCCTGATAGGTGGCGGCTTCACCATAGCCACTGCTGGCAATGGACTGCACCAACGTTGCCTCATCCAAAAAGAAGCTGGTAAAAACCCCAGGCACAGCGGAGGAGGCTCGACACACCTGCCAAATGTTGGCTTTGCGGGCATCCAACTGTCCCGCTTGGGGAGCCCCATTGCCGAGGAGAATGGGCTTGCGGTTATAGGCATCGTAGGCCACGGCCAGGAGGGAGCGATCGAGGGAGTCGAGGCTATCCGTTGCCCCAAAGACTTCCTGTAAAACTGTTTCGAGGGTCAGGGACTCCTCCTCTAAAGCGGGGCGAGAGGGATCAAATAAGCGCTTAAAGACCTTTGGCACCAGTTGCCCCACCTGCTGTTTTAGCTTCGTCAGTTGCGCTCCCAGTTGCTCCAGGTCATCTTCAAAGCCGGTGAGCAGTCCCCGAAAATCGGGGAAAATCTGGGGGGCTTTTTCCTGGTAAAAGCGCCGAATTTCTGTGGCGGGAATGCCCTTGGCTAACCCACAGGCAATGATGCTGCCGGTGGAGGTTCCGGCAAAGAGTTGAAAGTGATCTTTAATGCGGGCGCGATCGGGACTGGCCTGGGCTAATTTGGCTTCTAAACGCTCCAAAATAATCGCCGTAATCAGCCCCTTAAGACCGCCGCCATCACAGCAGAGAATATTGTAGGTGGCAGCCCGATCGCCTCCGGGCAGGTTGAACTGAGACTGTAACCGCTCGACCTGAGAACAACCGGCACTGAGCTTAAGCACCCCCGTAAAGGTGGCCGCCGCCAGGGCGGTCTGAACAAACTGCCGCCGGGAGTGGGGAAACTGAGGAGCCATAACCAACCTCTTTGCGCTATTAGGATCTGGGGTGAATAACCGAAGGTTCCCGATCTAAAGTGGCCATCTTAACGCAGTTCCGTCCCTCTGCTTTGGCCCCATAAAGCATCTTGTCCGCCACGGCAATTAAGGCGGTCACGGTATTGCCTTGGTCAGGATAGAGGGCAATGCCAATGCTCACGGTAATTTGTAGCAACGCGGTTTGCTCGGAGGAGCAGTCTCCGATCGCTTCAGGTTCTGTGAGGCAAAATGGAGTTGCCTCGATCGTTTGGCGCAGGCGCTCCGCTGTTTGGTAGGCAACGTTAGGCTGGACTGCGGTTAAGACCAGGACAAACTCTTCGCCACCATAGCGAGCGATCGTGTCGGAGCCTCTCAATTCTTTCCGGAGGGTATCGGATAACTGCCGCAGCACTTGATCCCCCACTAAGTGACCGTAAGTATCATTAATCCCCTTGAAATGATCAATATCCAACATGAGAACGGCCAGAGGGATCTGGCTGGTTTGAGCCAGTTGGAGATCCTTTTCTGCAAGGCACTCGAACTCCCGGCGATTGAAGATTCCGGTGAGGGGATCGAGGGTGGCTAACTGTTGCAGATGTTCCTGTTCTTGAAATTGTTGGCTAATGTCATGGAAGCCCACCACCACCCCCGTCACCTCATTGGCTTCCCAAATGGGAGCCGCAGTATAGGTGACCATAATGGTAGAGCCTGCGGCACAGGTAAATTGATCGTGAGACACCTGGACTAAGCGTCCTTCCCGTAAGGCGGTGATGATGCCCCGATCGGATCGGGACACTTCTGCAGCAGGACTGCCTTGGTGGATGAGGGTGTCTATGTTGCACCCGAAAATCTGGGACTCTGACCAGCCTAAGAGTTGTTCTGCTGCTGGATTCATTAAGATTAAACGAAGCTGTTGATCCACCACAAAGAGCCCATAGGCCAGTTCTGCGGTAATGGTGCGGAGACGGTACTCGCTGGTTTGCAGGGCCAGCATATTGTTGTAACTGTCTAACCGGGCTTTGGCCACCAGGCAACTGATGATCAATAGACCGGTGGCAAGCATCATGATCTGCTGCAGGACATCGAAAAATTCCTGCTTTTGCAGGTTCGCCAAGACCGAGTTGGGAATGAAGGAAATAATTTTCCAGCCGTAACCCGTCTGTGGGATCGTGGCTTGGCTGGTGCCGCTTGCGCTAGGGTTTCCGGTGCTGGAGGTCATGCCCGCTTCTAGGGGATAAATGGTGCTAAAGGTAAAGATCCCTGATGCCGTCATCACTTGCCCCTGCTCCTGCGTTAAGACAACTTCGGCGGCTTGGGGATAGACCTGCTGAAAGGTGCGCTGTTCATTGCCCAGCATAAAACCCCATTCATCCTCTGGATTGGGGGCGAGGAGCCAGTAGCCTTCAGGATTAAGGAGCATGGGCTGGTTGAGGTCAGAGGCGAGAGTGATCTTTAAGCGGTCCAGCATGATGCTGCCCAGGTAATTGAGGAGGATAATCCCCACCGGCTTGGTCTCACTGAGATAAATTGGTGTGCCAAAGCGGAGCATGGGTTTGAAGGGCCGTTCAATTTCCTGATTTTCAATATTGAGATCTAAGGGCGAAACAAAAATCTCGTTTTGGGCAAGGATGTAGGTATCTCGGAAATAATAGCGCTCACGTTTGTTTTGTAGCTTATTCACGGGCACGGCTGCGGGGTTGCCATTGTGCCAGTTGATCCGCACAATTTCTTGCCCCTCGGCATCCAGCAGGCGAATCTGATCGTAAAGGCCTTTATACCTGGAGAAGGCTAAGTAATTGTTTTCGAGGACAATCCGATCGTTTTCTTGATTGGACTTTAAAAATTGTTGGAGTTGCTGATCGGCGGCTAAAAATAAGAGGTCTGACTTGATGTTGCTAAACTCTCTATCCAGGGCAACTTTGCTAATATCAATACGAGCTTTTTCGGTTTGCTGGAGACTAAAGAGGATTCTTTTATAATCCAAAAAATGCCAAATACTCAGAAGGGTAATAAAGAAGAGTACAAAAGGCAGAAAGACGATGCCCACTTCCCGCCAAAATCGCAGACTAAAATACCCTGAACCGAAGTTCAATTTGACTGGTAATGGCGTTAACGCAGACATAGCAGCAGATTCCCAAGACTGTTGAGAGGGCTATCAGCTTAAGCGTTCGTTGCCGTTCAAGTTTTCCCCGTGCCCTGGTGCTTCGGGCCGGTTTGCCCCTGCTTTAAGATCGCTCTGGCTGTTGATGAAATTGGAAGAGTTGAGCCAGGGTCTTTTTCAGTTGCGTCCGGGGGACGATCGCATCGACAAAACCGTGATGTTGTAAGTATTCAGCGGTTTGAAAATCATCCGGTAACCGTTCCCGCAGGGTTTGTTCAATAACCCGTCGTCCCGCAAAACCAATCATGGCCTTGGGTTCAGCCAAAATTAAATCCCCCAGCATGGCAAAGCTAGCGGTGACCCCGCCGGTGGTGGGGTGGGTGAGGACGGGAATATAAAGGAGCCGTGCTTCTCGATGGCGTTCTAGGGCACCGGAGATTTTGGCCATTTGCATGAGGCTCAACATCCCCTCCTGCATTCGTGCTCCCCCAGAGGCACAGATAATTACCACCGGTAAACGCTGCTGAGTGGCCTGTTCAATGAGACGGGTGAGCTTTTCCCCCACCACGGAGCCCATACTGCCCCCCATAAAGCGAAAGTCCATAACGCCTAAGGCCATGGGAATCCCGTCTAGTTTGCCCAAGCCGGTTTGTACCGCATCCGTTAAGCCGACTTTGGTCTGGGTTTCCCGGAGACGATCGCGGTAGGAACGACGATCGTTAAACTCCAGGGGATCGGTCGGGGAAATGGTTTGGGCAATGGGTTGCCAGGTTTCGGCATCAATGAGTTGCTGAATGCGTTCGTGGCTATCCACCCGGCCATGATGACCACAGTCGGGACAAACCATTTGATTGGCCCGTAAATCTTTGGTATAGGCTAAAACACCACAGTCCTGACACTTCGTCCATAGCCCATCGGAAATATCCCGTTCGGGCTGAACTTGATGAATCGGCTCTGTTTTTTGACGATTTGCAAACCAATCAAATAAGGACATGGATTTGGATCACTCACCTCGGGCAACGTTAGGGCCGAACGGATTGGAGTTGACCCTAAAAAAACTAGTTGTGTGTATCGTAGCAGAATTAGGGATGAGCATTGAGCCACAAGGGGAAAACCCTCAGGAATGGCAGATCCTGTCGTCAATGAGCAATGTAATGCCTATGCTGTAGGGGTTTCAGCCCCTAGTTATGTTTGCTGGAGCGGGCGCGGTAAGCTTGATATCGCAAGGCTTCTAGACCTAATTTAATGACGAGCCCTAGAGTGAGCCCCAGAGTGAGCCTCAGTGTTGTTTTCCCATTGGCAATGCCCTTGCCCTATACCGATGACTGGACTTAATCAACTCCCGAAACGCCTCTTTGCCTGGGGAATGGCCCAGGCTACGCCCTTGGATGCGGCGACCATTACCCACTATCCGCAGGAGGAATTCCACACCTTAGCGGATCTGAAACGATCGCTCTTTGGCGCTCTCCATGGCACTGTGCTAGAAATTGGCCCAGGGGCAGGGGCTAATTTTGCCTATTTGCCCAAGGACATCCGCTGGATTGGGGTGGAACCGAATCCCTTTATGCATCCTTACCTGCGTAAAACGGCTCTTCAGCAAGGATTTCAGTCTATTGAACTGCACTCCGGCAGGGGGGAACAGTTACCCCTGGATGAAGCGATCGTGGAGGCAGTGATTAGTTCCCATGTATTATGCTCTGTCCAGACCTTGGAGTACGTTTTAGAAGAAGTGCAGCGCGTCCTCAAACCCGGTGGCAGCTTCATTTTTGTGGAGCACGTTGCAGCGGAATGTTGCACCTGGACTCGGCGGCTTCAGGATGGGGTCTCCCCTCTCTGGCAAGTGCTTTTTGATCATTGCCATCCCAACCGAGAGACGTGGCACGTCTTGGAAGCAGCAGGCTTTGCCCATGTGAACTATCAGCATTTTCAGGTGGATTTGCCCTTAGTCGGCCCTCACATTGCCGGTGTGGCTACGATGCCGCAATGAGCAAATCTGGCGATCGTTCGATCGTTCCTACTGCCTTGCTCCCCGATAGACCACCCGAAAACCATGATTTAAATTGCGCGTCAACGGATTGCTACGGTTCCGAAACGCAGACCGACAATAGCGGGGGAGACAGTACCAGGATCCCCCCCGTAATAAGCGAAAATCAATTTCTGGGATCATCAACGTATTCTGCTCATTCCAAGCGATTGACCCATCCTGTTTGAGCCGATCGGGTTTGGCGCTATAGTCCTGATAAAACTGATCCAGGCACCATTCCCAGACATTGCCGTGCATATCATAGAGCCCCCACGCATTGGGAGGAAATTCCCCGACGATCGTGGTGGTTTTGCGATAGTTTCCTTGGGCTGAGTTGTTATAGGTATGGCGACCATCAAAATTGGCTTCTTCCGGGGTTATTTTCCCCCCAAAGGAAAAAGCGGTTTGCTGGCCGGCCCGACAGGCATATTCCCATTCCGCTTCAGTGGGAAGGCTGATGGCATATCCCCCTAGGTGTTGGGATAAGGTCGTACAAAAATCAACCGCCATGTCCCAACTTACGGCCACCACCGGTTTTTGGGGATGAACAAAATGCTCTGGAATCTGGTGATCCGGTTTCCATTCCTTGCCGATTAAACACCAGGCCTTACCCGTGGCGGGGTTTTCCCCCATCACCGCTTCATATTGTGCTTGGGTAATGGGATACTTACTCATCCAAAAGCCGGGAATCGTGACTTGATGGCGGGGCAGTTCCCGGGCATACCAATTCTTAAAATTGGTTTCCCCCACAATTTGTTTGAGGAGCAGGGTTTCGGTTTGTTTTTGTCCCATCCAGAAGGTTCCCCCAGGGATGGGGACTAATTCTAAAAGTGTGGGTTCTGCCGAATGGCGACGGGGAATCTTTAGGGTAAAAGGTTCTTCCCGAACCGACGGGACCGGGTGACTAAAGCGGTGATCCATATTGATCGATTAGGACTGTCCCGCTCGAACTTCGGGGTAGATACGCATTGCAACCTTCTGACGAATGATCGGCATAGATCATACCATCCCTCTAGGGTGGCGTTTCTGCGGGAGCCGAGGCCGTTACCGGAACTCAATGGAGGGAGGGGCCTGCCCTGTGGGCTTTTTCTGGGCTGAATGCCGCCAAAAACAAAACCAAAGTAAATCTGGAAGTTTCTAGGATCCCTGACATTCCTTGTTACGATCGCTCTCGTTAGCGAACTTAGTAGGGGATCCCCCTATGCTTTTATACGGACTGTGCTTTTTAGTGGGTGGGGGTTTTATTTTCTTTGCTGCCGCTGAAGGGCTAGATGGAGTGGATTTTGATCATCATTTTGAGCTAGATATTTCGGGCTCGGAACGGATTCCCCGGCAATTATCCCCACTCTTCCAGGTGTTTTTTCGGGTTTTACCTCTCCTGAGTGTGCGATTTTGGACCTTTGGTGTAGCAACCTTTGGCTTAAGTGGGCTGTTGTTGCAATGGCTCCGCATTGGTCAGTCCTCGTCTCAGATCTTTGTCCTTTCCCTCGGTATTGGGGCGATCGTCGGCAGTGCAGCGGCTGGGATCATGCGCTGGTTACAAACGGATGCCGAAACCGACAGCTTAATTCGATCCGAAGATTTACACGGACTCCCCGGCATTGTCAGTATTCCCTTTCAGAGTGAAGGTCGAGGCCAGGTTCGCCTGGAGGTGAAGGGAAGCCAGGTGTATATGGCGGCCAGCAGCACTGAAGAGCGAAATTTCCAAAAAGGAGACTCTATTTTAGTGGTGGGGCTCGAGGGCAATACCCTGTGGGTGGTGTCGGAAGATTCCGTTAAAGATCTCTAAGGCTCCCCCAGACCCAAAATTTTGACTCCAACACCCGTAACGGCATTAACACCATCACAACTGTATCGCGCAATCCTCAAGGGGGTCAGTCTGCCTCCCCCACAACTAACGGAGGACTGCTGTCGTCATTGACCCGCCTTGCTCCTTGGCTTGAGATGTTTCAGGAATAGAAACTATGAACAAACCACTATTCTCGTTCTCTAATCAATTTAAATCCGCTTCGATCGTTTCCGACGGCACCCCGCGAGACGGGATTGTGCTGCAGGAAACCACCGGCAGCCCAGCCCCCTGGCAAACGGAAATTGGGCAGCCGCCCCCCCTCTTAGCTCAAGGGGCAGGGAGTTTTGCTGGCCCCGTGACCTTGTTTGGGGTTGTCCTGGTGACCAGTATTGTGGTCTGGCTGCTGAATACCACGATCCGGATTTGTGACCCTTACCGCATTCTTGTCATTTCTGGGCGGCAGCAAACCGTCAACGGACGGCGGGTTGGCTATCGGGTGGAATTTGGAGGACAGACCTATTGCATCCCCATTTTAGAAACGGTGCAAAGCATGGATATGCGAACCATGCCCGTCCCCATTGAAGTGACCAATGCCTATGCGAAAGGTGGCACGCCCCTCAATATTCAGGCGATCGCTAATGTGAAAATTTCCAGTCATCCTGTCATTGTCCGCAATGCGATCGAGCGGTTTTTAGGGCGAAATCCCGAGGAAATTAAACGGGTCGCGCGGGAAACCTTAGAGGGGAACTTACGGGGGGTGGTGGCGACTTTAACTCCAGAGCAACTCAATGAAGATCGCCTTGAATTTGCCAATCGGATTGCGGAAGACGTTAAAGACGATATGGAAAAACTAGGGTTACAACTGGATACCCTAAAAATTCAAAGTGTGGCGGATCAAGTTGATTACTTAAACTCTCTCGGTCGTCGTCAAATTGCTGTGGTGTTACGGGAAGCGGAGATTGCGGAATCTGACGCAAAAGCAGAATCAGAAAGCGTGGAAGCAGAGTGTAAGCGGGCCTCAGAGGTGGCTAAAACGGAAGCCCGTACCGTCATCCAGGCCCAGGAAAACGAATTGCGCCGCATTAAAGCCCAATTGGAACAGCGGGCAAAATCTGAGGAAGAACGAACCAAAGCTGCAGCTTCTGAAGCCCAGGCCAAGGCACAGGAACGGCTGCAAACGGTACGCGCTAACCTAGAAAAATTACGCCTCCAGGCCGATGAAGTGTTACCGGCGGAAGCCCAACGGAAGGCCAAAGAGTTTCTCGCGCGAGGTGAAGCCTACACGTTAATTGAAAATGCGAAGGCAGCGGCTAGCGTGAACGAATTGTTTGCGGCACTCTGGACAGAACTGGGGGATCAGGCTTCAGAATTGTTTACGCTGCAACAGTTAGAAATGTTACTGGAGCAGGCGGCTAAAGTGCCTGGACAATTACATCTTTCTCACATTAATGCGATCGACAGTGGGGATGGCAGGACTTTAGCGGGTTTGGTGAATATTTATCCTCAAATTGTTCGGGAATTCCTCAAACAAGTCGAAGAAACCTTGGGCTTGAATCTGATGTTGAGTCCAACCCAGGGGCAGAGGAACGATGAAGAGTCATAACAGGTTTTCCTTTTTCAGGAATTCTAACTTGGGGCTGTCATTATTTAGTGCTGAAGTGTGCATACGACAATCGTTTCAGCCCCTATTTATGTTTGCTGGAGCGGGCACGGTAACCTTTATATCGCAAGGCTTCTAGAATGAATTGATGACGCGCCCTTGTAGACCTTAAAACGCAAA
>JBMTZC010000023.1:0-21528 GCA_049455215.1 Prochlorotrichaceae cyanobacterium | reverse complement strand
TCCTTTTGTTTTCCTCCTACCCGACGAACTGATGCTCAGGAGAATAAAAATCGGGGATTAGATTATATTTTATTGGTGGATAGTGATCTAGAGTTTGCCCAAACTTTAGCCCACGATTCTGGAAGTTGGAAACTGGACTTCAAAGCGGTGCAGTCCGTTCAGGAGGCTTTTGAAGTCTTAAGGGATAGTTTTCCCAAGGTCTTATTGCTCAATGTTGACCTCATTGTAGATCCAGCAGATTGGCAAATCTTAAAAGATCTCTGCCAGCAATCTCCCGTGGATTTAGCCTTAGTCATTCTCTCAGAGTTTGAAGGTTTGGAAAGCCGGCTTAAGGCATTAGAACTCCGAGCCGATATTTTTCTGCAAAAGCCGGTTACCTCTTCCCAACTCTTTGCCTCAGTGTCCCGATCCATGAATTTCCATACCCACCAAAAGGTCAAGGTACTGGTACTGGATGATGATGATCAGGTGACCACTTTATTGACAGCATTGTTAACGGGAACTTATTTTCAAGTTGAGATTCTCAATGATCCCACATTATTTTGGACAACGCTGAACCGAATCCAGCCAGATTTATTAGTCTTGGATGTGGAAATGCCGGCATTGGATGGGTTGCGGCTGTGTCAAATGATTCGTCAGGATTTTCAGTGGAGTTGGCTACCCATTTTATTTCTGACGGGTCATGACGATTTTCAAACCTTGCAAGGGGCCTTTGCTGCAGGAGCTGATGATTTTCTGCCGAAACCCATTAATGCCAATGGGTTTGTCAATCGGATTATGAATCGCTGGCAACGAAGCCAACTGTATCGCAATCAAATGGATACGGATTTACTGACTGGTATTGCCAACCGAACGGGAGGCAGCCGATCGTTTTCCCATCTCTTACAAGTTGCGAGTCAATCTTCTCAGCCACTGTGCTTAGCAGTTTTAGATCTAGATCACTTTAAGCAGGTTAACGATCGCTATGGTCACGAAGAAGGTGATCGGGTTTTACGGGAATTTGGCGAATTCCTCAAACAACATTGTCGGGCAGGGGATGTTTTGGCCCGATGGGGGGGAGAAGAATTTATTATTGCCATGCTGGGGCTCAACCGTGCCAGTGGGGTGAAGCGTATGAATGAAATTCGCAAAGCATGGCGATCCCAAACCTTTACGAGTGTCAAGGGAGAATACTTTCAAGTCAGTTTTAGTGGTGGGGTGGCCCAGTATCCCTTAGATGGCTCAAACTTCCAGGTATTATATCGAACGGCTGACGCAGCCCTATACAAGGCAAAAGCAGCAGGTCGAAATCTCGTTCTCCCCTCACTGTAATCCTTACTTACTCTAGTTTGACCTTCACGGGCACGCTCGGGAGCGTTCTAGCTGCCCAGAGCCTTCGATCGCTGGGAGGCAGCTTGAACAGCAGCAATCAGCGCAGCACGAAATCCATGATTTTCTAAAGCCGTAACTCCTGCGATCGTCGTTCCCCCTGGACTGCACACTTGGTCTTTTAAGATCGCCGGGTGACGATGGGTTTGGTAGAGCAATTCCGCCGTTCCCCGAACAGTTTGTAGGGCTAACTGCTGAGCGATCGTCCGAGGTAATCCGGCGGCAACACCACCATCGGCCAGGGCTTCCACCAATAGGGCAATGTAGGCCGGTCCAGACCCAGAGAGCCCGGTAACTGCATCCATCAAAGACTCGGGCACCACCACCACATCACCGATCGCGCCAAAAAGGCGCTGGGCAATATCCATCTGTTCCGCAGTGACCATAGCCCCCGAAGTGATGGCGGTAATACCGGCGCCCACCGTTGCCGGGGTATTCGGCATGGCCCGCAGAATTGCACGGCGGGGTAAACCGGCATCTAGTTTACTGAGGGGCACTCCCGCTAAAATGGAAAGAACAAGTTGACTTTCGGGGTGGGAGACGGATTGGAGTTCTTCGGCAACACTGTTAAAAACCTGAGGTTTAATAGCCAGCAATAACACCTCACTCTGAGCCACTTCTCCATTCTGCTTTGTGGTTTTCACCCCATAGGTCTGAGTCAGAAAGGAACGACGTTCTGCAACAGGATCGCTAATCAATACATTCAAAGGATCATATTGCTTTTGCTCTAATAGGCGAGAGACGATCGCCTCTGCCATGATGCCGCCACCAATTACGCCAAGCTGAACCATAGCTTTTACCTTACATGCCTTACAAAGTCCTTACCAATTTTGCCCTGTAGGGATGGAGATGATCACAACTTTGAACGGAACAGGGGAGTAGTCTGCTCTCGTTAGAGCCTTCTGCACTACGCAGCAAGATGAGAACCCTTAGAAAAATGGATAAAGGAAATAAAAAAATGGGTCGCCTGGGATTCGAACCCAAGACCAATCGGTTAAAAGCCGAGTGCTCTACCGCTGAGCTAGCGACCCTCGCTTACGTGCCTTGGCTAGTATAACACCATAAACTACAGAATAGCAATAAGGTATTTTCTCCCTTTCTGCGTGAGCCCGCTCAGTCCTCGATCAGTCGAAGTCAGACTCAAGGTGCCGGTTCCCCCATTAACATTCAAGTCAATCGACGGATGACTTCAAATCTAATTCACTAAAAAGTCTGGCTAAGAGTTGCGTTTCAATCAGTCAAGGTGCTAATGTAGTTGACGCTGTCTATTCAGTTTTGTCCCTGAACCTGAACAAAGAGAGTCCTAACGAGCCTCTATAGTTACAGGAAGAGCCCACAGCTTGAGCCATCATTTTTATGATCTTTGCGCGGTACAGAATGCCTAATTTCTGGCGATGTAGAGCAGGAAAGTTGTTAGGATTGGCAAAGGAGAGACAGATTAAGCGGCAAAAAGAGGGCATTTGGCCTTTGTTTAGATCTACGTTGCATCTGAATTTCAATCGATCGGGAAGTGACCTGATCCTAATGCAGCAAGCAAAATGCAAGGATAGCAGTGCTTGTACTGTTCTGAGTAACCTTTCTGAGCTAGCGAATCTAGATCAGGACAGGATGTTCCTTCCAATTTGTTTGGGTAACGGAACGAGGATACAGCAAGAATTTTTGACAAACCCATTGAACCCCTGGCGTTCAGTTCATCCTACTTCTACCGATCGTTTTCGGTGGAGAGAGGAGATTGAGCGGCTTTTTGTGGTTTTGAGTTTCGTTCAAATAAAAGCTTGTTTTCCTAAGCTTTTGCATGAATTGTATAGCACCTTAAGGCGGGGGAATCAGACACAGAACCGTGTCCTCCCGTTGTTCTTGTCCCATAAATCAATTTTAAGAAGCACCTAAAGAGGATCTTTCCCATGTCTATTCGTTTATACATTGGCAATTTACCGAAGGAATTAGAACGCCAAGAATTGGATGCGGTCTTTTCCGATGTAGAGGACATATCATTATCCACTAAGATTATTACCGATCGAAAAACGGGTAAATGCCGAGGGTTTGGTTTTGTGACGGTTCAAACTGATGATCACGCAGATCAAATCATTGAGAAGTTTAACGGCATTACCTTAAAGGATAGTGTAATTAAAATTGAGAAAGCACTCCCTCGGAGCAAAGGGGGAAAAGGGGATGGTGAGGGTGAAGAAGTTGAGGCTCAAGAGTCTGGAGAGAACACCAGTAACAATGGCAGCAGTGCCCGCAAAAAAGGCAAAACTAAGCGCAGCAGCAATAGCCACACCAGTGCCAGCAAAGGTGCTGACTCTGGCAGTTTCCAGCCTGACCCTCGCTGGGCAAGTAAGCTAGAGCAACTCAAGGAAATGCTCACAGCGCAGACAACGAATGTTTAGTTAGTCCTTTACTAGCCCTCCCTCCAATCCAAAGGGAGGATCACCTCAGGCGGTAGAGTGCGTTGCTTCGTATTCTGCCGTTTTTTGCTGGGAGCAGAAAGTCTGCAAGCTCTTTATTTTGTTTTCCCTTGTGAGAGACGAAGCGAATGTCATACACTAGGTTATTGTGGAGCGAGGATAGATTGAAAAATGTATCCTGTTGCACAGAAGTTTAATCATAAGGAAACTGAGTCTATGACGGCAACGTTAACCCCCCCCTCCAAAACTGAAATGAAATATGATATCAAGGACATTTCCCTTGCGTCAAAAGGGAAACAGCGCATTGAGTGGGCTGGGCGTGAAATGCCGGTTTTGAAACAAATCCGCGATCGTTTTGCTCAGGAAAAACCCTTTGCTGGAATTCGTTTGGTTGCCTGCTGCCACGTTACAACAGAAACGGCTCACCTGGCCATGGCAATTAAGGCGGGTGGAGCAGATGCCATCCTGATTGCCAGTAATCCCCTCTCTACTCAAGATGACGTGGCTGCCAGTCTGGTCGCCAATGAAGGGATTCCCGTTTTCGCCATCAAGGGCGAGGATAATGCCACATACCATCGCCATGTGCAGACCGCTTTGGATCACCGCCCCAACATTATTATTGATGACGGATCCGATGTAGTTGCCACATTAATCAAAGAACGTCAGCATCAATTAGCAGATCTCATTGGAACCACGGAAGAAACCACTACTGGGATTGTGCGCCTCAAGGCCATGAAAAAGGATGGTGTGCTAACCTTCCCTGCCATGAATGTCAATGATGCGGATACCAAGCACTTCTTTGATAACCGCTACGGTACGGGTCAGTCTACCCTGGATGGCATCATTCGGGCCACCAATGTCTTACTCGCCGGTAAAACGATCGTTGTGGCGGGTTACGGTTGGTGCGGTAAAGGCACAGCTCTGCGGGCCAGAGGTCTTGGTGCAAACGTTATTGTGACGGAGATTGATCCCGTTAGAGCGATCGAAGCCGTGATGGATGGTTTCCGGGTGATGCCCATGGAGCAAGCTGCTGCCCAAGGGGATCTGTTTGTGACCGTAACGGGGAACAAGCATGTGATCCGTAAAGAGCACTTCCTGGTCATGAAAGATGGCGCAATGGTGTGCAACTCCGGTCACTTTGACATTGAGATTGATCTCAAAGCCTTAGGCGAACTGGCAACAGAGGTTCTCGAAGTTCGTCCGTTTACCGTTCAGCACAAATTAAACAACGGAAAATCCGTTATTGTCCTGGGTGAAGGTCGCCTCATCAACCTGGCGGCGGCGGAAGGTCACCCTAGTGCGGTCATGGATATGAGCTTTGCCAACCAGGCTTTGGCTTGTGAGTACTTGGTCAAGAACCAAGGCAAATTGACGGGGGATATTTACTCCATTCCTGAGGAATTGGATAAAGAAATTGCTCGTCTCAAGCTGGCTGCCATGGGAATCAGCATGGATACCCTAACGGCTGATCAAATCGAGTACATCAACTCCTGGACGATGGGCACCTAAAGAGGGTGGGCATTTGACGAGTCAAATAGCCCCTGTTTAGTCCGCGTTTGTCTCGAACCTCAGGTTCCTGGGCTAATCCCAGCAAAGGAACCTGAGGTTCGATAGTTTTGAATGGCTCAAGTCTCTAGATTCATTGATTAGTTTCAGCGGGCGGCTTATCCACCCGCTGCAATCCTGCTACTACCTAGAAACATCTAAAGCTAGAGGTACCGAAAGACCGCCAAGACTCTCCTACACCGTAGTTAAAGTTCTATGCCCTAGCGGTGTAGAAACATAATCAGCAGTAACAAACATCGATCGTCCTGTCATTTCTGGGGGCTGCGGAATATTGAGAATCTGCAAAATAGTGGGGGCAATATCCGATAAACGCCCGTCACTCCGCAATGGAATCTCGGTACCGTAGCCAGGAATTTTGCGACCTTCCCCTTCTACAACGATAAACGGAACCGGATTAGTGGTATGGGCCGTCCACGGATTACCGGCTTCATCCCACATATATTCTGCGTTGCCATGATCGGCCGTAATTAAAGCAGTGCCTCCGACCCGACTGATGGCTTCTAGTAAACGTCCTAAAGCGTGATCCACCGTTTCAATGGCCTGGATGGCGGCATTCATTTGCCCCGTATGACCCACCATATCCGGGTTGGCATAATTCATGACGACGAGGGAATAAATCTGTTTTTCGAGGGCGGCGATCGCTACATCGGTAACGGCTTCAGCAGACATAGCCGGGGCTTTATCGTAGGTTGCCACCATGGGACTGGGAACCAGTTCCCGATCTTCTCCCTCTAGGGGTTCTTCTAATCCGCCATTGAAAAAGTAGGTGACATGGGGATACTTTTCCGTTTCTGCGGTGCGGAATTGTTTTAATCCCTGCTGAGCAATGACTTCGCCCAAAATATTCGTGAGGTTCTGAGGGGGAAAGGCAACCTCTACCCCCGTTAAATTAGCATCGTACTGGGTAAAGGTGACATAGCTCAAAGGGCTCACCTGCGATCGTGGAAAGCCATCAAACTGAGAATCCACAAAGGCATAGGTCAATTGGCGAGCCCGATCGGGGCGGAAATTAAAGAAAATAATCCCATCTCCTTCGACCACTGCCCCAGGAGCAACACGGATAGGCAGTACAAATTCATCCGTAACCCCCGCCGCATAGCTTTCTTCCAAAATTTGTAAGGGCGATCGGTCATCACCGGGGCCATCTTCGGTCATCAGGCGATAAGCTTGCTCCACCCGATCCCATCGTCGATCTCGATCCATGGCATAGTAGCGGCCGCAGATGGTCACAATACGACCGAGGCCAACTTGCTCTAAGTAGGC
Organism: Prochlorotrichaceae cyanobacterium; assembly: GCA_049455215.1. Lineage (GTDB taxonomy): Bacteria > Cyanobacteriota > Cyanobacteriia > Prochlorotrichales > Prochlorotrichaceae > JBEAPM01. The sequence goes on along the minus strand of JBMTZC010000023.1, from coordinate 14,923 downwards.
TTCAATTTGGGGAATAACGTGAATGCCTTCTTTGGGGTTGGTATCTCGCCCGTCCGTAATAACATGCAGACAGACCTCGGTTATCCCTTGGGCTTTCGCTAAATCTAGCAGCCCGAACAAATGGCTTAAATGGGAATGCACTCCGCCTTCTGAACAGAGCCCCATCAGATGTAATTTGCCTTGGCGCTGACGAACCTCTTGGCAGACTTTGACCAAAGAGGGGTTTTGCAAAATTGATCGATCTTCCACCGCATCAGAAATTCTGACCAATTCTTGGGGCACAATGCGCCCAGCCCCAATATTTAGGTGTCCTACCTCAGAATTTCCCATTTGCCCTTGGGGGAGTCCCACATCCTTACCCGAGGTTTGAATGAGGGTGTGAGGATAAGCTTGCCACAGGCTACTCATGATGGGCGTACGGGCAGCAGCGATCGCATTGGCTTCGGTGACCTCTCGGTACCCCCACCCATCTAAAATAATCAGTACAACTGGAGAAATTGCGGCATCAGCCATCGTTCTAGAATCCATGGTGTGCGAAGGAAAATTAAAAAACTTTGCTATCCTGAGGCTGGAAACCAAATTTTTGTAATTTAAGATGCATTTTATGGGCTGATCATACCATCGTTTTTTCCGGCTTCCTGATCTCAGCCGAATGAAATTAGAAAATAGGGCAGAAAAAACAAAGATTTTCAGGATTTCCTAACATTCTCCACGCCTTGAATCGGCGATCAATCTTCTTGCCTTTTCCTATTCTTGAGGCGGATTTTCCGCTTGTTTCTCCAAGAACACCACCCTTCGTTTTTGAGGATCGACCTGGTAGCTTTGATCTTCAATGATGCTAAGCGCAGTTTGGGGGGCAAAGGTTTGACTAAAACGTTGTTCTAAACCATCAACTCTAGCCTGAGTTATTTCGAGTTCCGTTTCGATCGCTACGCGCTGCTGATTATTTCGCCACATCTGCGGTAGTAAACGACCGAGGGCCACGGCAAAGGCTGACAGCAATAAGGCATTGATCAGGATTTTAAGACTGGCCTCAGAAATCAGGGTGAGGTAATAAAACCGGCGACTTCTACGACGGGGGCTTTGGGTTTGATGGGGTTGAAACGATCGGGGCTGCACCGGCAGAGAGGAGACAGCGGTGGGATGAGTGGAGGGGGTGGTCCGCCTACGCGAAGTAGAGGAATTGTGCCCCCGAGATAGATTCCTCGAAGTGCGGTTGGGAGACGATCGACGTAACGTATTGTGATCCGCAATAAAGCTCCTAGTCATAAAGCCAATCCATCCGGAAGACTAAAAGGTGAGTCAAAATTTACACCCAAAAGGATCCTCCCCTGAACAATCAAAGTCAAGAGGGGGATTTTGCGCTAGGAAATCCTTGACACAGGAGAATGAACCAAGCTTCATCAAACGTTACAGCAGGAAATCGAAAGCGTCAATCTTGAAGGAGAACAGGCAGGTCAGGGGAACATGGGCATTTGACCGCTTATGATGACAGCCTCTCGTACCCCTTACAAATACAAATAAAAAGATGCGATGAGCTAGCCCCATCGCATCCCACTAGAATTTTAAGCGTTGAGCCAGTCCCTTACTTATAAAGCTCGGTGGACAGGCGGAAGGCTAAAAAGCCCGGCAACAAGGCAATGACTAAAGCAAAAAAGATTTGGCTTTCACTTAAACCCATAATGTGGACTCCTTTTGTATGACTTGATAATTAACGGGTGTGTACATACACGTTCTTAACTTTCTCCGAAAGCTGAGATTCAGGAAAGACTTTGTTAAATCACTTAACATCTCTTAATATTCAAGGGTCAACGCAAGACGATCGATCCCGGCACCGGGGGACATAGGCTTTTGTTAGACCTGGGTCACTTTACGCGGACACCGTGGGTTCTGACAACAGATCCCTTGCATCTCTCTGTAATCTCTCCCAGAATGGAAAAGAAGTTCAGACAAATTTGAACATCTCACACCGATCTCACTACAGGTGAGTCACAATGATAGGAATGAGCTTTCCGCAGATTCCCTGCGTTTGGAGTGTAGACGTAGTCTGCTGCTGCTCCCACACCAAGCTTTTTTAGTGTTCACTCTCAATGTTTTAGCTGTGACCAAAAGCGTTTCCCAGGATCCCTCTTCTTCTGCACCGCGCTTCAACCCTCAAATTCGGCGAGTGCAGCAAGATGTATTGCGTATGGGAGCTTTGGTGGAGCACTCTTCCTGGCTGGCCTACCAGGCCTTGGTGGAGCGCAATTTAGATGCGGCAGGACAAATTGCCGCTCAAGATAAAGCCGTGGATCAACTTTACCGCCAAATTGAGTTGGACTGTATTAACTTGATGTCTGGTCAGGCCTCCGTGTCCCAGGATATGCGCTTACTGAGCGCGATGATGCAATTGATTAGGGATTTGGAACGCATTGGCGACTATGCTAAGGATGTGGGGGAAATTGCCGTTCGTTTGTTTCCCTATCCTCCCCATCCCCATATTGCGCGAATTGGTCTCATGCTCGATCGTTGTCGAGCAATGTTAGCGATGAGTTTAGAATCTTTGATTCATTTAGATGACCAATTGGGCCGGGGGATCAAAGATAAAGATGATCTCGTTGATGATGATTACGATAGTTTGTATCAATTATTAGTGCATCCGCCCCAGCCTCCAGAACATTTTGAGCCGATCGTACTGTTAGTGCTGACAATTCGCTGTCTGGAACGCATGGCAGATCATGCCACGAATATTGGTAATCGGGTCGTTTATATTGTTACGGGCAAACGGGGGTAATGGCGATCGTTGTGGAGGGAAAGATTCACGATCGCATCAATCTAAACGTTTGCTAAATTACGGAACCGTGTGAATTGGGGTTCAAACAACAGCTTGACCGTACCGACTGGTCCATTTCGGTGTTTAGTGATGATCACTTCTGCCAACCCCCGATCGACACTGTCGGGATTATAGTACTCATCCCGGTAGAGCATAATAATTAAATCGGCATCCTGCTCGATCGATCCCGATTCCCTTAAATCACTCATCATCGGACGTTTATTCGTCCGAGATTCTACCCCCCGACTTAATTGGGATAGGGTCATCACCGGTGCATTCAGTTCCCGAGCCATCCCTTTGAGCGATCGGGTAATTTTAGACAGTTCCTGTACCCGGTTGTCTGGACTTGCCCCTTCCATTAATTGCAAATAATCAATTAACACCAAGCCGAGTTTTCCCCCCTGTTCTGATTGCAAACGTCGAGCTTTCGATCGCATTTCATTGACCGTCATATCCGGCGTATCATCAATATAAATAGGCAGTTCAGACAGGTTGCCCATAGCCTGACCCAGAATGCCCCATTCTTCTGTCGTAATGCGCCCCGATCGCAAGCGTCCACTTTCAATGCCCACTTCACTCGATAAGAGACGATAAACCAACTGCTCCTTAGACATTTCTAGACTATAAATACACACCGGCAGCCGATGAATCAACGCAATATTCCGGGCAATATTCAGCACAAAACTAGTTTTTCCCATTGCCGGCCTTCCGGCCACAATAATTAAATCCGATCGCTGAAACCCTTGGGTAAGCCCATCCAGATCATAAAAATTACAGGGAATTCCCGATAGCGTCGTCCCCATGGATCGACTTTCCATTTCATTAAACGTTTGGGTTAAAATTTCGGCAGTGGGTGTGAGTCCTCCTCGGGCTCGATCCTGGGTGAGCGCAAAGATTTTTTGCTCAGATTCTTGCAAAATATTGCTCAAGGACTGTTTCGTATCGTAGCCCAAGGCAATTACTTCATTTCCCGACTTAATCAGTTGACGACGGAGGTATTTATCCATCACCAACTCTGCATACTGATCGACATTAGCCGTACTGATAATACGATCGAGGAGTTGAGCTAATTTACTTTGCCCGCCCACTTGCTCCAACTTGCCCAGATCCTGCAGCCAAGCCGCCATCGTAGTTAAATCCGTGGGCTTGCCTTGGCTATGCAGGGTTAAGGCGGTGCGATAAATTTCCCGATGTGCATTGAGATAAAACGCATCGATCTTCAAAACATCCACAACCCGTGATATTGCTTCGGGATCGAGCAAAATGCTGCCCAGAATCGCCTCTTCCGCATCTAGGTTTTGAGGTGGAACCCGCTCTGTAATGGGCTGAAAGCTTTGTGTACCATTGCTTTCTGAGTGCTGTGTTCCGACGTATACCACGGTTTTGTATCCTGAAAAACTAGTTTTTTTGAACTATAGCACTTTCCGCTAGCCGTCCATTCATGGGACACCTCGCAAAATCCAAAGCGGGGGCTGAAACGACTGCCGTATAAACACTTCAGCGCTAAATGATGAAAGCCCCTAGTATGCTAGCCCTCAATGTCCTGTTTTTTCCTGAAAGCGACAAAATTTAATCCAAGCGAATCCCGCCAAGGGAGGTCTGCTGCCGTCTTAAGATCATAGCCAAATTCCCTGGGGCCGGTGCGGTAACATAGAGAAGTTTTTATTTAATACCGTTGGGAATTTCGTGCATGAAGCGAGTAGCGATCGTAGGGGCTGGTTTAGCTGGGATGGCGGCCGCTGTAGATTTAGTGGATGCAGGATATCAAGTTGACCTGTACGAGTCTCGTCCCTTTGTGGGGGGCAAGGTGGGCAGTTGGGTTGATGCCGATGGCAATCATGTTGAAATGGGCCTGCATGTTTTTTTTGGTTGCTACTACCAGCTCTTTGACCTCATGCGTCGTGTTGGGGCGATCGATAATTTGCGTCTCAAGGAGCACACCCATACCTTTGTTAATAAGGGGGGGATTTTAGGCGAACTGGATTTTCGTTTTATAACGGGTGCTCCCTTTAATGGCTTAAAGGCTTTTTTTACGACCTCCCAACTGTCCCTGCAGGATAAGTTTTTTAACTCGATCGCCTTGGGAACGAGTCCCATTGTGCGAGGCTTGGTGGACTTTGAAGGGGCCATGAAAACGATTCGGGATCTCGATCGCTTCAGTTTTGCCGATTGGTTTCGTCGTCATGGCGGCTCAGAGGGCAGTTTGAAGCGGATGTGGAATCCCATTGCCTATGCCCTTGGGTTTATTGATACGGAAAATATTTCGGCCCGGTGTATGCTCACGATTTTCCAATTCTTTGCAGCCCGCACCGAGGCTTCTGTGTTGCGAATGTTAGAAGGATCGCCCCAGGAATACCTCCACCAGCCGATCGTTACCTATCTCAAGGAACGGGGGGCAACAATCCATTTGCGTCGTCGGGTACGGGAAGTTCAGTTCGCCGAAAATGGCAGCACTCAGGTCACGGGATTGCTCATGGCAGAGCCTGAAACCCCAGAGACCGAAGCGATCGTAGCGGATGCCTATTTAGCAGCCTGCGATGTTCCAGGGATCCAGCGGCTTTTGCCCGAAGCCTGGCGCAAATGGCCCGAATTCGACAACATTTATAAACTGGAAGCCGTACCCGTCGCCACCGTACAATTGCGTTTTGATGGCTGGGTCACCGAGCTGAATGATGAAACTCAGCGGCGACAACTGGAGCGGGCAACGGGGTTAGATAACCTGCTCTATACCGCCGACGCAGATTTTTCCTGCTTTGCGGATCTTGCCCTCACTAGCCCTGCGGACTACTACCGTCCCGGTCAAGGCTCCTTATTGCAATTGGTACTGACCCCTGGAGATCCTTTCATTAAAGAAAGCAATGAAAAGATTGCCCAGCACGTTCTGCGTCAAGTTCACGATCTCTTTCCCTCGGCTCGGGATCTCAACATGACTTGGTACAGTGTGGTCAAGTTAGCTCAGTCCCTTTACCGTGAAGCGCCGGGCATGGATCCCTACCGTCCACCCCAAGCGACTCCGGTGGACAACTTTTTCTTGGCGGGAAGCTACACCCAGCAGGATTATATTGACAGTATGGAGGGCGCTACTTTATCCGGACGACAAGCGGCTCAGGAAATTGTCCGTTTCCTCAAGTCAGTGAGAGACTAACTTAAGGCGCAAGAGTGCGGCACTGTGTCCCAAACTCTTGCGTTCAATTTTTTCGCTTTTAGTGGAAAGCCAAATTTCATGACTTTCTGCTGCACTCTAATTTTCTCTGGACTTAGAGCAAAGGCAGGCTGAGGGAACCAAAATTAGTACTTAAGGCTAAGTTGACATTTTCTAAGGACTTGACCAGCCAGAGCACGTTTTGACTGGTGGTTTTGCCATAGTGATTAAAGAGAATCCCCAAGCGTTTTTCGAGATAGGGCTTAACTTTTTTGCAGAACAAGACAACCCTGAGCAACACGCCGGTGGTGAGCATGGGGCCTAAGTTGCTTAAGAGATCAATAAAGGTAAAATGCTCTACTCGACGGGGGCTTTCTACCACCAAATAATTTAAAACTTGACTACAGGTTCTCACGACTAAAAATTCAGTAACAGGCACACTATCATGCTCCGGCAGAAAATCAATCAAGTAGTCAGAGAATTGAGCATTAAAACGACGCTGACCGTATCCTGAATCGATTGAACTGGTAATGTAGACGTACAGCTCTTCTTTAAATTGCCCAAAATTTTTCACACTCTCGGTATGAATGGAAAAACGGTTTGCAATATCTTTATGGGAGGAGTTGCCTTGAACCTTACCTAAATAGAATTTAATACCGTTGGCCACTTCATTACCCGTCAGGAGGGTTGGATTAGTCGCACTCCCTAGCATTTTTTCTAACTGTTGAGCATCATTCACACCTCGGCGAATTAAGCTATTGCGACGGACGTTGTAGGCGACGTAACCCGACAAATCTCGTTCAAATTTTTCTTGTTGTTCTCGCTTTAAGACCTGGATACTATGTTGATGATCCGGATCCATTACATCTCCCATTAAACAATGATCATAGAGATAAGGATAACGAGGAATCAGCAACTCTAAGGGCTTGGATCCTAAGTCAGTTTCCAGGGTAGGCTTGCGATCGATAACTTGAGCAAAGCGACGCAATGCTAAATATTGATCGCTGTCAGCAAATTCAGCGACTAACTGATGGAGCCGGGCTAACAGGCGAGAGCGATGCAGGGTTCCCACTTTATAGGTGGGACGCTCATTAAATAAATAGATAAGTTGAGGAATCCAAGTTTTGTTGCGAGGATTTAATTGCCACCGGTTAATAAGAATGTGGAGACACCGGTTGAGGATAGGGAAAAAGTGTTGGGCAGATTTGTGGGAACTGAGGACATGCGCTAAAGCCTGAGCGATGGTTTCATCAGGATAACCAATACCATCAATGAACAACAAGCGCACCCGGTTAATTAATGCTTCGGGAGACTCTCGCTCAACTACTGACAGAAAATGATCATAGAATACTTGTTCTTCTACGATGGAACCTTTGTCATAAAAAGAGTTTTCAGAAATAGTGGCCATAGCTGGTTCCCTTGGATCGCATTACTCCCTGTCAGGCTTTATAAATACAAACAATAAAGTAAATGCACTTTGTAAAAGCTAGCACAGGTTTATTCTGCCAATACTAGCTTTGCAGAATCTTCATAAATTCAACGTGACACTTATCACTAAGGAAGCATGACGTTGTCAAGAAGTTCCCTGGAAGAATCTCGATGAATGATAGCGAACGGCGGCGTCATCGACTAAAGCCTTATGATTGCGCAGCACAAGCCCCCTGTTAGATTTCCGAGGTGCCCCCTGGATTCTGTTTGTCATGGAAAAAAGATATTTCCTGCGTCAAATGGAAGGTTTAACGCAAGAGTGAAATGCTCCCGCAAGTGCATGTGGTGATTAGGATCTCCCAAATAGGCAGCAAACACAATTCGCAAAATTACGGAATTTTCTGGACGAGTTGAAACCAATTTTCTATGCCATCGGCAAGGGCTAAAACTAGCTCAGCTTGAGACTTTTCATTCATAATCCATTCAAATTCTTCTGGATTAATCATGAACCCTAATTCCAGCAAAATGGCGGGGGTCACACTGGGACGAGTGAGGGCAAGGTTATTCCAGAAAACCCCGTAGGATGGGCGATCGAGGGTTTCCACCAGATAGTCGTGTAAGAACTGTGCCAAACCAGCGGATTGTTCCTGGTACCAAAAGGTGCCAATCCCTTGCGTATTTTCCGCATCACCTTGATCCGGAAGGGCATTGTAATGAAGGCTAAGGGCGAGATCGGGTTCTTGGGTGTTAATCATTGCGGTGCGATCGTTTGGCCACAAATCATCGTCCCCTTCCCGGGAGAGGGAGACGATCGCTCCCCGTTGTCGCAGGATGGCGGCTAACTGCTGGCTAATTTTCAGGGTCACATCTTTTTCGGGATACCCTGTGGGGCCCCGAGCCCCCAGATCATTTTCACTGCCGTGGCCGGGATCGAGAAAAATGCGCAGCCCTTCAATACCGCGACGGACTTGGGGGGGATGTTTCAGGGAAAGGATCAGTTGGGTTCCTTCGTAGCGCAATTTATAGCCCCATTGTTGGCTCCCTTGCAGTTGAAACTGGTAGGTGACTTGAGTGGGGGTGTTTTGCTGCCAGGTAAAGCCCTGGACAATGGGATCGGGAGAAATGTAAATGGTATCGGTCTGGGCGATCGTGTTATGGAGGGTGAGGCTAAAGGTATTGGCGGCTTGGGTGACGGTGATGGGTACCGGAACTTCTAAGGGAAAGACGATCTCTGTCCAGTTGTCCTGGGTACGAGATAAGACACTTCGGAGCAGGCTGTGGGGTAAAACCCGACTGCTGCTGAGGCGAGTTTCTGCTGCTTTGATCCAAGCGCCATAATCTAAGCGGAGCCATTCCCCAGTTTTGCCGGTGACCTGAGCATGGGTTCCAGGCGGTAGGGGGGTGAGTCGGGAATAATCGGTGCTGGGTCCGGTGCGGGCAGTACCCGATTCGGCGGTGACGGTGGCGATCGTGATGTCTTGGGGATTGAGAATGTCTACGATACCGGGAGCGGTGGCGCTCAGGGACTGATTCTGTAGGCTCAGGTGATAATTGACTTGATACGTCCCAGGCTCCAGGAGTTGTCCACAGCCTTGATAATGCCCTGAACTTAATTCTGCCTGGGGTGCATTATCCTTGGTCAGCACAGCGCTATTGGGGGGCAAGGTGACGGGTTGAGACGCTTCAGCCAGGGCAATGGTGTAGTTTTGTCCTGTTCCATTGCTCAGGCGTGCTTCAACCTCCCCTTGAGGGGCAGCAATGGCACTCAAACAGATCCATTCCCCCGGTTGCCGAGCGATCGTCTCGGGGGGAAAGAGAGATCCGTCGGCAAAGGCTAGACCGGTGGGGGGAGGAGAAGTGGCGGCAATGCGGGTGACCTGTAGTTCTAAGGTTTGAGGCGATCGTCCCTCGACTTCGTAACGGAGGCTGAAGCGATTCTCTCCTAAAACCAGGGGAAAACTCGGCGCAAAATGTCCTGCGGGGCTTTGGTGTACGGATTGGTTATTGATGGTTAAGGTGCCCTGGGGAGGAGCGGTACCAATTAAAAAGATGCGATCGGCAGTGGTCTGATGGTCGAGGGGGGGATAGACCAAGTTCAAGGCGTTTTGGGTCATCACTTCTTGAGCGATCGTCGGGGATAGGGGCAAAATTAGGGTGCCACCCAGGGTAGTCACACTGAGGTTGAACAGGCTAACCATACCGAGAAGAGAGAGCGATCGGGGCAGGAAGGGCATAGTTTAGAGGGCTATCAACGGATTAACTGGATGGGGAAGCAGAAGATGTCGCTTCGCATCGCATTTTAACGTCAATTGTTAGGAGAACCCACTCAAGCCGAGGCAGTCCAACAGAGCAGCAACCAATGGGGGGTGTTACTCTACCTTAAAAATAGGTACGCCATCCAAGGTAATGCTAGGCTCTCCTTCACATCGCCCCAGTTTAGCCTGCCAGCGGGAAGGGAATTCTTGATCAATAAAATTAATCTCAAACCGACCCCAATAGTAGGAGGGGGAACCATTACTGCCTTCTCGATAGGTATCACAGCGTAGGGAAGAGGAATCTTGTACCCAATAGCCGTCATAAGATCCCGATTTTCAATCACCCCCGCTAACCCTTCAATAAAAACCGTCCCGATTCCATCTCCATAAGTCCAGACGGCTGTCTTGCCTCGATCGTCCTGATAGATGACTTGATATTCCCCGGTATCCCAAACTTCATCTGCCTTTGCGTTTTGAGATGAGGGTAAGACGGTTAAAGCGACGAGGGAGAATAGGAAAGAAAATAGCTTACGGTTCATGAATAGATGAGATGTAAAGGGCAAGCGTACAAGCGATCGGAGAATGTAGTTTCTGCTCATAGCTCATTTGTCGCTCTGCCTAATTAATTAGGATCACTGAATACTCCAATAATTTCGCTCGGCTCGATCGTCTTCTGGGAGTTGGCTTCGTTTCCCGTCACGGTGAACCGATGTTCCCTTGTCCTAAACGAAAAAATTTCAAGAGAGCTTGGTGCTCTGCGCCAAGCTCTCTTGAAATTTAAAGCCTATAACGGAACACTTACCTCAACCCGTTCATCGGCATGATGTACCACTGCGACTTGATTAACGGGAACGAGGTTCGCAGACAACAGCGGAGTCCGTAATACGGAATCGTTCACCACCGTAAAGACAGGGTTAGACAAAATTCCAATTAAGGTGGTGGCAACGACGGAAAGCACCAGACCAGCCTGCAGGGATTTCATCCCCGGTAATTCCCAGCGAATGGGGGGATAGTTGATCACAGACTCAGACATTTCTTGAGGCTCTTTGACCACCATCATCTTGACGACACGGATGTAGTAATAAATGGACACAACACTAGTAATCAAACCCAGTAAAACTAAGTTGTATAGCCCGGCCTGCCAGCCTGCCCAGAAGAGGTAAAGCTTACCAAAGAAACCCGCGAGAGGCGGAATACCCCCTAGGGAGAGGAGACAAATACTGAGCCCGAGGGTAATGAGGGGATCTTTCTGGTAGAGACCTGCATACTCACTAATCTGATCCGTACCGGTCCGCAGGGAGAAGAGGATGACGCAGGCAAAACCGCCTAAGTTCATGAAGAGATAAACAAAGAGGTAGAAAATCATGCTGGAGTACCCCGCTTCGGTACCCGCAATTAAACCAATCATGACAAAACCCGCTTGACCAATGGAGGAGTAAGCGAGGAGACGCTTCATGCTGGTTTGGGTCAGGGCGACCACGTTGCCCAAGATCATACTGAGAATCGCCAAGGCGGTGAAGACAAAGCGCCACTCTTCGGTCAGGGTGGGGAAGGCGGATAAGAGCAGACGAATGGCAAGGGCAAAACCAGCGGCTTTAGAACCCACAGACAGGAAGGCCACGATCGGGGTGGGGGAGCCTTCATAGACATCGGGAGTCCATTGGTGGAAGGGTACTGCAGAAATTTTAAAGGCAATACCGGCAATAACAAAGACCAGGGCGATCGTTAGACCCAGGGATTGATCACCCGCTTGGAATGCATCCGCGATCGCGCTTAACTGGGTTTGTCCAGCGGAGAGCCCATAGAGAAGGGAGGTTCCGTAGAGGAAAATGGCAGAACTTGCGGCTCCGATTAATAGATATTTAAGGGCAGCTTCATTGGAGCGGGGATCCCGTTTCATATAGCCCGTGAGCAGGTATGAGGAGATACTCAGGGTTTCTAAGGAAACGAAAATTGTGACCAAATCACTAGCACCAGAGAGAAACATCCCCCCCACAGCGGCGGTTAGGAGAATGGTAATAAACTCTCCCAGGGATGTTCCGGACTGCTCAACATATCGCACAGAAAGCAACACCGTAAAGGCAGCCGACAAAACCACCAGACCTCGGAAAACTACGCTTAGGGGGTCTGCGGTGAAAGTCCCAAAGAAAGCAGATGGACTATTGCTATCCCATTGCAACCAGAGGGCGACGATCGCTCCTCCCAAGCCCAGAATAGCCAGCCCAGGCGTAAACCGATTGGCACTACGTCCTCCTACAAAATCTGCAACAAGAACAACAAGTAGGGTGAGAATGACAATTCCCTCTGGCAGAATGCTTCCCGCATTCAATTGAGCAGTAAGATTGGCAAAGTCCATAATAAAAACTTAATGGGCCGCTAAAGTTAATAACCTTTTGCATTTTATGGCAAAACGCCGACATTGCCGACATGGGTACTATAAAGATTTTCAGGGATTACGAGTGGGCACCTCGGTTAATGGTGACGGGGGCAGTGCTACTCTAGGAATCAACAGCAACCGGAGATCCGGGCAGTCCGATCGCCAGGATCCCTTAAGAACTGGATGCTTAGCACTGGATGCAATATATGCCCACTGTCCATCACATTATCGGTACGGTTAAAGGCCCCGGCAAAGAAGGAAATCAGTACGTTTTTATTACTGCTGATAATCGTCAAGTTAAAATTGGCGAATTTGTGTACTATACCTGGCAACCCATTTCCCTCAACGGATCAGCGCCCCAAGAGCGTCAAATTCTCGGTAAGATTTCCGAGCGGGCCCTCATTGATCACCTCCCCGATCGTCTCTTTGCCGATACCCAAACCAGTCCGGAACTGATTGCCGCCTTAGTGGGCTTTACCTACGACAACCCTGAACTCTACGAAGTCACGGTAGAGGTGGTGGGTTATTTTCAACCGGGTATGGGCTTTGTTAACCCCCGCCAAGCACCGGATCCAGGGGCAAAGGTATACATGGCGGACGATGGGATGCTGCGAACCATTCTGAATAGAAAACAACCGGGCAGTATTGGCTCTGCCCACATTGGCGACTTGCTCCTGCGGGATCCGGGGGCCGTGCCGATCGTGCTGGATGTCAAGGAATTGGTGAGTACCCACATGGCTATTTTAGCGGGGACGGGTTCCGGTAAATCCTACACGGCGGGCGTACTCATTGAAGAACTGATGCAGTCCTATAATCGAGCAGCGGTACTCATTTTTGATCCCCACGGTGAATACAATACCCTCAATGATTTACGGGGCAATCCCCACTTTAGTGGCGAAGATGGCTACAGTCCCCAGGTCAAGTTGCTCACACCGGAGGACATTCGCATTCGTATTTCTTCCCTGGACTATCACGACATTTTGACCCTGTTACCCGCCATGACCGATCGCCAGAAGGCGATTCTCGATAAAGCGTTTGCTAGTATTCGTAAACACGCTCGTGGTGAGAATCGCTGGGATGTTCAAGATTTAATTGCCGCTGTTCATCAAGCCGACACCACGATCGATGATGAAGGGAATGAAAGCAAAGGCAGTTCCGCCGATGCCCTAGAGTGGAAGTTGGAAAAACTAGCACGATCGCCCTACTTCCACCGTCTCGAACATCTGCCACCGCCGCTCCTCTTTCAACCGGGTCAGGTTACCGTGCTGCAAATGAACGAAATTAGTCAGGAAGAACAACAGGTTATTTGTGCAACGGTGTTGCGCCAGGCCTACCATGCCCGGATGAACACCGTTAAGGAGCGCATTGAACCCGGGAGTGAGAACCATCTCCCGTTTCCGGTCTTTATTCTCTTAGAAGAAGCCCATCGGTTTGCCCCCGCCCATGAACCGGCCCAGTGTAAGCAGGTCTTACGCACGATTCTCAGTGAAGGACGGAAGTTTGGTCTAGGAGTGGGGCTGATCACCCAGCGACCAGGAAAACTAGACTCCGATGTGCTTTCCCAGTGTATGAGTCAGTTCTTAATGCGAATTGTCAACCCCGTGGATCAGGAGAGCTTGAAGCATGGCGTTGAAGCAGCCGGTCGGGACTTACTCAAGGAATTACCGGCCTTAACTAAAGGTCAAGTGATTCTCTCCGGGGCCTGTGTGAACACCCCCGTACTCTGCCAAGTCCGTCAGCGGCTCACACCCCATGGGGGAAATACGTTAGATGCGCCAGAACTCTGGCAACAGCATTTTACGCCCCAGCAACAACAATCTCGCCAAATTGCCGAAGCTCCCATCGCCCCCCGCGATCGTCCGGCACGGGTGAAACGACGGAGTATTGATTAACGTCAATTCGATCGCATTTCCCACCTGATCCGTCAACGGCTATCCTTAGCTCACTCCGTCACTAAACCATGCTCTAGGGCAAAGCGCACCAATTCCGTCCGACTGTTGGTCGTCGTTTTACTAAAGAGGCGACTCACGTATTTCTCCACGTTACGTACACTGGTTTCCAACTCCCGCGCAATTTCTTTATTCATTAACCCCTTGGCCACGAGGTTCAACACGCTTTGTTCTCGAGGGGTCAAATCGAGGTTCAAATTGTCTCCTGTCACGAGAGAAGGGGCACGGTTCATCAACAGTTCTCGAATTTCTGCCACTTGGCGAGCCATATCCGCTAGATTAGCGGCACCACCGGAATTGTCCTGCAAGACATCTTCCCGCCGTTTGAGTAAGTTAGAAACAATAGAGACTAATTCATCAGGATCAAAGGGCTTGGAGAGGTAGGCATCACAGCCCGCATCGTACCCCTGAATCCGATCGCGAGTCATGCCTCGGGCGGTTAAAAAGACAACGGGTAATCCTTTGAAGCGATCGTCTTCCCGCAATTGTTTGAGAAAGGCATAGCCATCTACCCGAGGCATCATAATATCTGTAATCACCAGATCGGGGCGAAATTGCTGTAACTTAGCCCAGCCTTCCGAGGCATCACTAGCCACCTCAACATTAAACTCATGGTCTTCCAGATAAGCTTGCACTGCTTCCCGGAGACCCGGTTCATCATCCACGAGTAGAATATGTCCGGTGGTCATAGTTTCCATCCTCCTAGGGAATAGACAAACAGTTCAAGCAGTTCAAAACCTACCTTACCCCCCTGAATCCCCCCTTGAAAAGGGGGAATGCCGATCCTTGCTTTTGGGGGCTTTTGGGTGTGTCATTGCTCCAGTCCAGACCCCTTACGGTATAAACCTTAGCCACTTCCCGTCCCTATCTTTTTCCCTGTCGTATTCCAATCCCCTGAAGCCTTCAATTGTTCTCCTCGATCGCTTTCAATCGGGCCTCCAGTTCGGCTAGACGCTCCTC